>CAYNVZ010000001.1:0-36980 GCA_964400775.1 uncultured Candidatus Saccharibacteria bacterium
GCCCAAGCTTGCTCTCACAGTATGGGCAAACTCCATTGCCTTTTTTTGTTCAGCTTTTTCTTTAGCGTTCTTTAGGTTAATAATAATCAAGCTAGACAATACTCCAATGATAGCGATAACCACCAAAAGCTCTATGATGGTGAACCCCCACACCAAACAAGGATAAATTTCATTTTTTTTGCGCGTAGCGCAATCCTTGATATGGTGTGGGGGTAAACCCCACACCATATCAAGCACTGGTCGCCTTTGGCGACAATTAAGCAAAGCTTTGTGCTTGATTGGTGTGGGGGTGAACCCTTTTCTCATATATATTAATAATAAATCTCCTGTACCTTATCCAGCTATTTGTATTGAATCTATATAATATCTATCTAAAATTTTAGTTAGGGTGATTATCTCTATAAAATAGTTCACTTGGTCTTTTGTGTTAATTTTGACTGTAAATCTGAATTTTGTCTGTTCCAGTTTTTCTGCTTTTAAAATCTCAAAGCTCTCAAAATTATCTATTAAAACAAATTTATTCTGAGAATACTGTTGCATTGCTCCTTCAGTAAAATAGAGTGTGGCTTGATTTTCATTTTTTCCTAACCGGGCATTCATAAACTTCTCCAGCACATCTTTTGCCAACTGCTGTTCTACAGTTCCTTTAAGTGAAGCGATTTCCTGCTCAGTTTTTCTGGTCTTTTCTTCTAATTTATTATACTGCCAAGCCAACGCACCAATAACCAAAAGAGTAGCTACAATAGTGACCATTGTTGTCACCCAAGGAGAGGTTTTCTGAGTTGGTCCTAAATTAAGATTTTGCTCTTCCATATTTTTAGTTTAGTATAATAGTTTTTTTGCTTCTTGCCAAACTTGGGGCTGACCCTTTTTGGTTTTTAACCAATACCACCATTCAGTTCCCCAGAGATAAAAGGTATCCAGCCCTGTCTTTTTAGCAAAAGCAATGTTTCTTTTAAATTGCTCTATATCCATTGTTTTTTTCTGTTCTTGTAAGCTCAGATCATAAAGTAAAACCGGACCCCATGGCTCTGCTTGAAGTTCAATACAAATTACTTTTTTATTAAACAATTTTTTAATAATTTGGGACTTTATCCAATAAAAAGCTGGTGGAAAAGGATAATTAACATATCTACCAATTTCCTTTGCCCATACTTTTTTATACATTGTAATCCCCACTATATCTCCCAATCGAGCCGCTTTAAACCAAAAAGAACCCTCACCACTGTCTGAAATTATTATTGGACGCGAAGGGTCAAGTGACTTTACTAAATTAATTTCTTTTTTTACAAATTCCTCATTAGTTTCCGGGCACTCACCAAAAGGAAAAAACGGCTCGTTTTCTACCTGCCAAGCCCATATTGTTTTATTATCTCTGTATCTGTTTATAATCTCTTTTATGTATTTCAATAACTCTTGATTTTTAATTTTTAATTCTTCATTCTTAAGCCAGTTTGGCTCATGACACTCTGGCCATCGGCCGGTTTTTCTTCCAATAACCAAAATCAGTTGAGCTCCTTTTTCCCCTGCTGTTTTTATTTGCCAATCTAAATCTTTAAAATTGTATTTTCCTTTTTCTATTTCAATTATATCCCAGTGGGTAAGCAATTTTATGTTTTTCACTTTTAAATCATCTAATAAAGCTAAATAGCATTCTTGCCAATTTAACCCTAAATTCTGCGCATGTTTTTGGGAAAAATTAACTCCCCACATAATCTCTTCTGCCTCTGGAGGCGTCCCTCCAAAAGCTAAAATAAAAAGACCTAGCCAGATTAACAAAACAGCTATAATTTTTTGGAGAATAACCTTCCTGGAAATTTCTTCCTTTAAAATCCGGGGAAATTTAAAAGATAAGAAAACAGCAAAAACCAATAAAAAAACATATTGAACGCCTTCTAAGGCGTTAATAAAAGCTAAAAAGCCCAACGGCGCTAAAGCAATTGCCCAGCTTTCTAAAACAAAGGCAGTGCCTCCTATTGCCTGATTAAAAATAAAAATACCTGCTGTTCTCTTCTGGAAGCTAATTCTTTTTTTAAAAATCTCCTGTCTTACCTCTGGTGTAAAAAGAAAACAAACTCCAGCTAAAAAAGCACCGAACCGCATCCAAATAAAACCAGACCAAAATGGCTGAGCCATATAAACAAACTTAGATAAGATAAATGTTAAAGAAAACAAAAAAGCAGATAAAACTGAAAGTTGAAAACTTTTAAAGGTAATAGATTTTTCTTTTTTAAAGGTAATTAAAATAGTCCCGGAGATTAAAAAAATAAAAGCTAAAATTTCAAAAAATCCCAGAGATTCCTTACCGCCAGAAAAAATATAAACAAGCCCTAAAGTAAACAAAGGTAAAGTCCCTCCAATAGCTGGAACCACCCGAGAAACCTCAAATTTTTGCAAGGCGCTATAAAAAACAAAAAGTGCAAGAATAGAAACAGCGCCAGCAATAAGGGCTAAAACTATCTGTTCTAATCCAGGAACTGACAAAAATCCAAAAGGAACAAGAACCAAAGCAAAAATTCCAAGTATGCCTACATAAAAAGAATAGGTATGAGGATTAGGAATAGAACCCTTCAAAAGATATTTATCAATTATAGAAACTACTGCAAAAAGGAAATAAGAAATGATTGTAATTATCAGCCACAACATAACAAGAAATTTACTTCACAAGAATTATAGAAATTTGCTCGTTTAACTCGCAAAATTTATTGATAATAAATTTCTCTTTGTTTTAATTTCTATATTTCAATAGCACTATATTTGCAAACTTTAGCGTAATAATAGGCGCTTGGCCTTATTTTTCTTTTCATTGTGTTATAATCAATTTCAACCAAGCCAAACCTTGGCTTAAAGCCGTCAGCCCATTCAAAATTATCCATCAATGACCAATGAAAATAGCCCCGCACATCTACCCCTTCTTTAATTGCTTTATAAATCCAAAAAAGATGGTTTTTTATAAAGTCCTTTCTTAGTTTGTCTTGCGCATCAGCCAAGCCGTTTTCAGTAATATAAATTGGCTTTTGATATTTCCTAAGGGTATTTAAAACATGATATATCCCTTTTGGATAAATCTCCCAACCAATATCTGTAGTAGCTTCAGATCCTTGTATTCCAAAAAATGGAAATAAAATTTTTAATCTGCTGTAATAATTTAGACCGATAAAATCCTGATGATTTTTGATTTTATTTAAAAAATATCTTTCTCTAAAATAACTAATTAAAAACACAGAGAGCTTATCCAAAGGAGATTTTGAAAAAAAGGGTTCAAAACAAATAATGTTTTTAGCCACACCTACTCTAACATCTGGTTTTACTTTATGAAGGGCCTGGTAAATTTTCTTATGAACAGCTATTTGATTTTTAATAGCACGCATTAATAAAATGGGATTTTTCTTTTTCGGCGGCCACTTGCCTTCCCAAAAACTCATTGAAGCATAAAGTACTGGCTCATTGATAGTTATCCAAAAATCAACTAAGTCCTGATATTCCTTAAAAACTTTTTCAGCAAATCTGGAAAAATAAAAAACAATCTTGGGGCTTGACCATCCTCCTTTTTTTGCCAGCCATAAAGGAGTAGTAAAGTGGTGCAAGGTAAGCATTACCTTGATGTTTCTTTGTCTTAAAGCCAAGAGTACCTTTCTATAATGCTCAATTTCTTTTTGATTGAAAACTCCTTCCCTAGGTTCAATCCGCGACCATTCAATTGAGAACCGATAAGCATTCTGGTTCAATTTTTTTATCAAATCAAAATCCTGCTCATATTGATTATAATGATCGCAGGCCCTGCCAGATTTATACTTTATCTTTCCTGTTTGCTCTGCCTGCCACCAATCATTGTAGATATTATTTCCTTCTACCTGATGAGACGAAGTAGCTGAACCCCATAAAAAATTTTTAGGAAATTTTAAAATCTTTGCCATAAATTCATTTTATCATAAAAATCCCTATTGATAAATTTTATAATTTGTAGTATACTTCAAAGCAGAAATCAAGAAAATTCTTGATTTACCAACTAAATAAGGAGGTGGAAAGATGGAAAAGAAAGTAAAGACGGTTTTGGTTATATCTATTGTAGTTATAGGAATAGCGGTTTTGGGAATTGCAAGATTTTCTAGTTACACCGCCTTTCAGAAAACAATTATTAAAAGTATGGAAATAAAAGAGCCGATCCAAGTAAAGATCTTGACCCCAATAATAAAGAACAAAACAGTTTATCCCGGAGAAATTATCTGGCTGGGAAAAATTAACATAACAAATATAGGTCCTGAAAAGATACCTATAGAGATCCAATTAACAAAAGAAGGCAAAATTGTTCCTGGTGAGCTTGTAGTGGATGAAGTAGGGCCTAACAGAACTGGATTTTTTGAAAAACCTGGAGAAATAGTGAAAAGAAACAGATTCTGGCTAGCCGGCAAGGAAACAAAAACAATTGTTTTAACATGGAAGGTTCCATGCGGTTATCCAGTTATGGAAAATTTCACCGCCAATTTAACAGTCCAGAGGCTTAGTGTCCCGCCTGAATGTAGTATTCATGGTTGTTAAAAATTGACCCTTATTTTCAACAGAGGGTCTTTTTTTAATTAATAATCTAAAAATTTAAATTTTTGTCCTTCGGTTAATTGCCAGGTGATATAACCCAAAATTAAATAAGAAATCAAAAGCCAAATCCAGGATATTTTAAAAGCAAAAGAAGCAAAGGGAACCTGAGAAAGAAAATCAATTATTTTTATTATATAGGTAAGCAACAACCAGCAAGGCCAGGACAAAATCCAGCCAAGCGATTGACAAAAAATACCAACAAGCCCAAAAACAAAACCAGAAATCATAACAAATGAAAGTATAGGAACAATTAAAATATTGCTAATTAATGAAACCAAAGATATATATCCAAAATTATAAATTAAAAGAGGCAAGGTAAAAATTTGGACAGACAGGGTCATAGAGGCAACATCTCTTAAAGAGAAGTATTCCGGATTAGGAATTTTGTTTAAGTAATCCTGAAAAATCGGCATTAAATAAATAATACCTAAAACAGCTAAAAAAGAGAGTTGAAAACCAATGTCTGATTTTAAAAGCAAAGGATTATTAATTAACATTATTGTGCCGGCAAAAACTACAGCCCTGGAAGAGGTTGAAAGCCGTCCTAATTTTTGTGCCAAGAGAACAAGCCCGGCCATAATCCCGGCTCTTACTGCTGAAACCGGAGCGCCAATCATAATAATAAAAAGAAAAAGCAAAATTATGGCAAAATAGAATGCCTGCCCTCGCCATAATCCCAGGGTAGTTCCTAACCACATTAGAATTCCAGAAAGAACAACAATATGCATTCCGGATACGCAGGTAATATGACGTACACCAGTGATATTTAACTTATTCTTCCATTGTTTAGAAATTTTTCTTTTTTCTCCTAAAATTATAGCGGTTAAAATTGAGGATTGAGGCGGAGAAAGGTTTTGTTCAATATTTTTTCTCAACCTTTCTTTAAAACCCAAAATCTTACAATAAAAGGTAGAAGTCAGGTCCCTACCCTTTCCTCTGCTTAATAGCTCTATTTTCGGCTTATACATTACTGAATAAATTCCATCTTTAGCCAAATAATCTTTATAATTGAAATCTTCAAACCTTGGTGGCGTTTTTAATTTTCCAATAATTTTTAATTCATCTCCATATTGATATTCTGGATACTGCCTGGCTATTACCAAAACCTTGCCTTTTAACCTCTTTTCACTTTCATATACCACTTTTTGGTTTTGAATTTTTTTTGGCTTTATCACCAATCTGGTATTGTTTTCTCTAATATCTGGCTCCTTTACCACTGTCCCTATCAAAACAACCTTCTCGTTTTGGTCATTCATTGCTGATAACTGACTGTTAGTAATTGCCAAATAAGCTATCTGATGCCGCCACATACCCAGGACAAGAAAAATCAAACAAAAACCAATGATTGGTGCTTTTGGCATCTTCAGATTTGAAAAAGAGGGAGGAAGAGAAATTAATAGAATGGCTAAAATTAAAACAACCAAGGTTAAAATCAAAGAAAAAACCGGTATTGACCGGGATTGTGCTAGTGTAGAAATAAAAAAAGAATCTATAAAAATTCCTAAAATAAAAGACAAACAGAAATACAAAAAAATTTTAGACACAGTCATTGGTCTTCTGTAAAATTTATCAAACAAATTTATTCTAGTTTGTTCATCTCAATTTGCAGATTTGGAATTTTGGTTTTATTTGTTCAATAATTTTTTCAATTTCTTGTTTTTTGAGAGCTGGCAGTTTAAGAATTTCTGGGTTTAAAACTGATTTTTGGGTATTAAATTCTTGGAAAAAATATTTTGTGTTTTTGCCTTTGATATAATCAGCCATTTCTAAAATATCTTTTTCTGTAAGGCCAGGCGCCACAGTTGTCCTAAACTCAAATCCAACTTTTCCTTGTTTTAAAATCTCAATACTTTTTTTAATATTTCCCAAATTAACCTTAACCCCAGCCATCTCTTCGTATTTATTTTTAAATTTTACATTTTTATTTTGATTTTTGATATTTGATATTTGATTTTTAAGCCCCAACGGGGCTTTTATATCCATTGCCACATAATCAATTAAATGAGAGTTAATCAGCTTTTCCAGCATCTCTGGATTAGAACCATTTGTATCAAGCTTTACTAAAAATCCTAAATTTTTAATTTTCTTGCAAAACTCTGATAAATCTTTGTGAATTGTTGGCTCTCCCCCGCATAAAACAATGCCATCTAACAATCCTTTTCGCTGTTTTAAAAAAGAAAAAAAATCATTTTCCGAAATTCTGGGTTGCTTTTTTGTTTTTTCTGGTAAAACCAGTTCTGAGGAATAACAAAAGGGACAGCGAAAATTACAGCCAATAGTAAAAACCGTGCAAGCTACCTTGCCCGGATAATCAATTAGAGTAAGTTTTTGTAAACCACCAATTTCCATATTAACTCGCTACCTCTTTGTACACTTAGTAGGAACTTTTTCTCTCGAAAATGGAATCATAATGAGTTAAAATTTAGGAATTTTAAACATCTTCCGTTCTCGCACCTCCTGCTGCTTCCCAAGATTAAATTGGCGTTGAGGCCTAAGATATCCAACTACCCTCGTGTAAACCTCACAGGGCTGTTTAATTGTACATTTGGGGCAATAAAAATGTTCTCCTGATAAATACCCATGAACAGGACAAATAGAAAAGGTGGGCGTCAGGGTTATATAAGGCAGATGAAAGTTCTCAAAAATTCTTTTTACTAAATTTTTGACTGTTTGAGTATCAGAAACTCGCTCTCCTAAAAACAAGTGAAGCACCGTACCGCCAGTATATTTACATTGTATTTCATCTTGAAGCTTTAAGGCCTCAAATAAATCATCTGTATAATTAACCGGCAGTTGGGTAGAGTTTGTGTAATAGGGTCTTTCTTTGGTGCCAGCAGTGATAATATCAGGATATCTTTCTTTATCCTTTAAACTCAATCTGAAGGCAGTACTCTCAGCCGGAGTAGCCTCTAAATTATAGATATTATTGGTCTCTTTTTGATATTTTACCAATCTATCTCTCATAAAGTCCATTACTTCCAAGGTAAACTTTATTCCTTCTTTAGAGGCAATATTTTCACCAAGAAAATTAAGGAGAGCTTCATTCATTCCTACCAAGCCAATAGTTGAAAAATGGTTAGCAAAATAAGTACCTCGGGCCTTCTTAATCCCTGATAGATAAAATTTTGAATAAGGATATAATCCTTTTTCAGAAAAATCCTCTATTGCCTTTCTTTTTATTTCCAAACTTTCTTTGGCTAAATCCATTAATCTTCCCAACCGTTCAAAAAATTCTTTTTTGGTTTTTGAAAGATAGCCAATTCTTGGTAAATTAATCGTAACTACCCCCACACTCCCTGTTAAGCTCCCACTACCGAACAATCCTCCTCCGCCGCGATTATGAAGTTCGTTTAGCTCAAGACGAAGCCTGCAACAATTGAAAGAAATTTGACCTAAAGAATGGACAAAAAGATGATTCTTCTCTAATTCAATATCATAAAATTCCTGAGGAGTTTTAAAATTTTTTTCCTCGATTTTAACGATGGCAATAGGAGAAACTTTTTCTTTTCTTAACCGTTCCTCTATATTTCCTATTTTCTGAAGCTTTTTAATTGAATCTACAACTAGAATTTTTTCTCCAATTTTTATATCCTTTGCAAACTTCATTTTGATTCCTTCAGGTGTATAAATAGCCATCGGATGTTTTAAAGAGAAAATGCATTTCTTTCCATCTCTAGTAATAATCTCTAACCCCTTTTTGTCTATGATTTTTAAAAACCTTTTTACCGGCGACCATTCCAGTTTCAAATTTTGGGGATTGAGCGATAATATCTCTAAACTTCCTTCTTTTTTACATTCTGCCCATCCCTCTTTATCAAAGTCCCCTATTTTATACTTCTCGGCTATTTCTTTAATTGAGGCCCTTTTTATATTTTTAGAATTCCTAATCAATAACTCTTCTTTTCCATCTATACACATACTTCTCACATCCTCCGGTTTCATATCCGAATTAATGTAATTGCTGAAATAATTTATTCCGTATTTTGCCGAGGCCTCAAAAACTCCATCAAAAGCTGGCTCATTCCAAGGAAAATCTTTAGTGATGTTTATGGTAGGAATGGGAAAATGAAAGGGCCTACCTGATTTATCTCCTTCTAAATACACCTCGTAAAGCGCCTTATCAAATACCTTCATTTCTTCTTCAAATTCTTTGTAGGACTCTTTTTGGGGCTTACCTCCTATAATTACCGGTTGGTTAGCAAAAACCGGAGAAGGCTTAAGATCAAGGGTAATATTGCTGAAAGGACTATTGTGAAAAACCAACAGCCCTGCTCCGCCAACAAAATTCTCTTGAGGAACATCAACTGAAATATCATACTCAAACTCTCTGTCATAAATAAATTCTTCTTTATTTAAACATACCCGCGCCTCAAAATCGCCAACTCTATATTGTTTTCTGCCGTATTGACTATTTTTTTTGAAAGCCCGAACAATATACTGGTCTCTCCACTTCTTATTAACCTTGCTGACCTTCTCAGTATAAACACTAAATCGAATATCATTTTGAGCTAAAAGTAGACATAAGCTCAAAGAAAGTTTCTTAGAGGTAGTAGAAAAATCATAATATTTATTATACTCGCTAGCATCTCCTTTAAATAAGGTTTTAATAAAGAGTCGCTGATATTTCTTTGAAAGTTCAAAAATATACCAGGGAATGACCTTATTAAAAGATAACGTGCCACAGCTTAGTCCAATAATCTCAGCTAATAATCCTTTTCCCGCAACCTTATAAACTTTTTTAGTTTTGTTCTTTTTTTGGGAATAACCTTTATTTTCTTGAATATATCCTAAGGAGTTTAATTCTTTTAAAACCTCAATTATTTCTTTCTTATTTTTTAAATCTGCCTGAGAGATATAAACAGGCACAGACAATCCCTTGTGCCCTTCACTTAGATACCAGGCACAAAGCTTCACAAAATTCTCTAATACCTCTCCTTTCAAAAATCTTTTATGCCAAATATTGCTATTTTTTAATTTAAATTCAGCTCTATGGTCAAGACGAGCAAACTTTCTCCAAATATCATATCTAATAGTTTTTTTTCGAAGCCAATCCCTCCAAATTCCTTTATCTCTTATGCCAAAATCAATATAAAAAGGATGTATAGCTTGATATTGGTTTAAAATATTGCTTCTTATGACAGAAAGAGTGTGGGTAGGATTTATTTTTACAAAAACATTTTTTTGAAGTTGAGGAAATGCATCAATCAATTCAATTAAATCTATCTCTCCTTTGCCTTTTGGAGCTTCTATCTTAGACAAAGCCAAAAAATGATTTTTTGAATTTAGATGCCTATAATCAGATGCGGTTTTAACATCTGAAACAGAAACTGCCTGAGGATTAAATTTGCCTTTAAAATCTTTAAATGAAAATAAAGAATGACCTGAAGAAATCTTTGCTTCGCCCCTGTTTGTCCTTACTTTTACAAATTTTGAATTTTTAGGAACCCTATGACGAATAAATGCTTTAATCCTTGCCCAAACCGCTTTTCCTTTTGAATTAAAAGAAAGAGCATAATAATCATCGTAATTTTCTATAGCAAAACTTTGAGGATGTTTCTCAATGATTCGATGCGGGTTTGTTTCAAATTGTTTATCAATTAGTTTTCCGATTTCAATAAATTTAATCCTTCCTTTATCTTTAATAACCACCAACTCGTCCCAGGCCAAGCTCTGAAATCCTGTTCTTGTGGGCACCGCCATATTGAATAAAAACTCCTGAAGCGCTTGTTTGACCTGCTGATAATTTAAATTGTCATAACGAATAAAAGGAGCAAGCAGGGTGTCAAAATTAGAAAAAGCGATAGCACCTGCTGCCTCGCCTTGAAGTGTAAAGATGAAATTAACCACCTGACCCAGAGCAGCTCTAAAGTGTTTAGCCGGTTTTGATTCTACCTTGCCCGGAACACCGCCAAAACCTTTCACCAAAAGGTCGTAAAGATCCCAACCCACGCAGTACGGGCCTAAGGTATCCAGGTTATGAAGGTGAAAATCTCCAGATTCGTTTGCCTCTCTTATTTCTTTTGGATAAATTTTATTCAGCCAGTATTTTTTAACAATATAGGAAACCCCATAGCGATTCAAACCTTGCAAAGAAAATGCCATATTAGCGTTTTCCTGAACCTCCCAATCTAGTTTTTCTAAATACTGATCTATCCTCTCCACTGCCTCTTCAGAAACCACTGTTGATTCTCTTATTTTCCTTCTCTGTTCCCGGTATAAAATAAAGGCCTTGGCTGTCTCAACCAAGCCCTCTAAAATCAGAATTTCTTCAATAATGTCCTGGATCTGCTCAACACCTGGGACTTCCTCTTGTTTAAATCTTCTATTTAAAATTTCAACTACCTTATCAGAAATTCTTTTTGCTTTTTGTCCATCGCCTTGATTACAGGCAGTTAATGCCTTAAAAATTGCTTCAGTAATCTTTGACTGGTTAAAGTCAACAATAGAGCCATCTCTTTTTTTTATCTTAGAAATTTTGTTTTTTATCTCCATAACTATCTATAATCAAAACGAAGAAGAAATGAGCATTTGTCCTCATTTCCACTAACTAAGAGGGTATATTAAGCACTTATCAAGACAAAAATAAAAGAGGTTATTACAGCTTACCTCTTTAGTAAATACCTGTCAAATTTAGCAAGATGTGGATAACTAAGGATTTTCAAGCTCAATAGCAGAAATTTGACGGAGTTTCGCTATTGGGTAAAACCTGTGGCAATAATAGTTACCTTTATTTCTCCTTTTTTTAACTTTTTGTCTTGGACTGCTCCAAAAATTACCTTTGCCTTTGGATGAATATGCTGGGTAATTAGTTTGGCTATTTCATTTACTTCTATTAAAGAAAGATCTGCTCCTCCGCTTACGTTAAATAAAACTCCTTTTGCTCCTTGAATAGAAAAATCAACCAAAGGACAACTGATGGCCTTATTAGCTGCCTCAATTGCTCTTTTTTCTCCTTTGGCTCTTCCCATTCCAAACAATGCCTGACCAGAATTTTTCATAATGGCTTTAAGGTCAGCAAAATCAACATTAATAATGCCTGGCAAAACAATCAAATCAGAAATTCCCTGAACCGCCTGTCTTAACACTTCGTCACAAATCCAAAAACTCTGTAAAAGCGAGGTCTCTTGGTCAATCAAGCCAAGCAATTTATTATTTGGAATAACTAATAAAGTGTCCACTCTATTTTTTAAATTATCTATTCCTTGCTCAGCAAGCTTCATACGCCACATACCTTCAAAGCTAAACGGCTTGGTAACTACAGCCACAGTTAAAATTCCTAATTTTTTAGCAATCTCAGCCACAACAGGCCCGGCTCCTGTGCCTGTCCCTCCACCTGCTCCATAAGTGACAAATATCATATCTGAATCTTTTAAAATATCTTGAATCTCTTTCCTTTGCTCTTCAGCTGCTCGTCTGCCAATGTCTGGATCCATTCCTGTGCCTAATCCTTTGGTTAGTTCTCTACCAATCTGAAGCCGATAATGCGCGCGGGTATTTTTAAGGTCTTGGACATCAGTATTCAAGGCAATCAAATCCACGCCCTGAATATGGCATTTCATCATCCGGGTTATAGCATTACAGCCAGAACCACCCACGCCTATTACTTTAATTTTTACATTTTTCTTCATAAATTTTTTGTGTACTTATTTGCGATTTCTAAAAATTCTTTAAAATCCTCTGTATCATTCTGTAAAATTTCATAAACCTGTTTCTCGTCTAAAGAGGGATAATTATGAATAGCTCTATTTCTAAAACCAATCATTTTTTGAATTTTTTCTGAAAATTCTTTATTTATTATCTTTGCCTCAAATAATTTTACAGGAATTTTTCCATAACTTTCAACTTTTATCCCTTTGTCTGCCAAAATATATTGTCCAATATCTAAAATTGCCTCAATCCCTGCCACCAAACCAAATGTTGTCGCCCAGACATTTTCAATATTGTTTTTTAAATCATCTAAGCTAAGCCTTTGGAGTTTTTTCAGTCCTTGGTAGATTTTAAATAAATTATTTATTTTATCCTGAAGTTGTTCTTTTATTATTTTTGTCATAAGGCCTTTATCCTCAAATCTAAAAATTGATTATAGATATTACTTAAATGCAGATATTCTTCATATTCACGAAGGGTTTGGATTTGAAATAAAATTCTATCTGCATTGCTTCTAATAAAAAGTGGTTTTCCTTCTAAAACCACTGTTTGCTTTAAGAGAGGAGAAGAAACATTCAGGTTAACAATGTTTATTTCTTTTTTAGGATAAATTCCTGAGAAGACCTCAATCAACTTTCCTTCTATTTTTAAATAATCTTTTTCCTTTACCTTTTTGTCAAACAAAACCGCAATATCAATATCGCTCTCTTTATGAGAGGTCCCTTTTGCCTCAGACCCAAACAAATAAGCCAAAACCACTTTGTTTTGTTTAAAAATCTTATTTAATTCTTTTTGATATTTCTTTAATTCCATATTTACTTCATCCTACCAAATTAAAAACCATAAATCAACAAAAAAGAGCTTTTCAGCTCTTTTTACTTATTCCTAAAAATTATTAAAATCACCTCACTCCAAAAACCGAAAAGTGGAAAGCATTTGGTTGAAGGCCTTTTCTAATTCTTTAAATTTCTCCGTATCCTTCATTCCAAATACACCTAAATAATAAAGATTCTCTTTGTGGTTTATTTTAACTCTTATATATTTTACTACACAATCAATTTTTACTCCGTGATAGAACGTCTTTTCTTTTTCTAACTCGCATCTTTCCGCTTCATAGCCAGATAAAAATATTTTTTCACATTTCGCTTCACTTCCTAATCCATAATCTTTGTTTATTACCAATTGAACACATTCATCAGTGCCCGCGACAGAATAACCAAATAAATACATCCAATCTACCGGAGAATGCTCAAGAACTATCCAGTCCTTTGGATACCTTATCTCAAATCCATACTCCTCATTTCTATAGATTTTCCAATCCTATAAAATCTCATCAGGAAGCAGGTCAGCAGTTTCATCTTTGACTGTTGTTTCTGGCTCAATTGTTATTTCTGGTACTGTTTCCAATGTCTTCATTTTTTCTCTTAATAACTGCGCTTGCCAGATTAAAATTCCTGAATAAATAGAAAACGCGAGCATAATGACTGTAATACCCGCGCGCACAGAAATTTGTTTATTAAAAAATGAAGGTAATTTAGGTTGGGCTTGGTTATTCATTTTCAGGGAATAAAGACCTTAAATATTTTTTTTATTTTAGCTATAATTCCCCTTCCTATATCAGAAAAATATCCACCGTCTTTTGATTCAGCCCCCCTTAAAACAAGCCCGCAAACCGTGGCTAAAGCTGGATCTTGTTCTATACCAACAATTCCTTTAGGAATTCCAATCTTGGCTGGAAGCTTCAATTCTCTTTTTGCTAACTCAACAATCTTTGGCAACTTTGCGCCGCCTCCGGTTAAAACCACGCCAGCAGGCAATAATCCCTGACGAGAAATTTTTTTCAATTCTTTGTTTACTAAGTCAAGAATTTCTTCCACCCTGGCCTCAATAATTTCTGCTAACATCTTTTTAGAAAAAATTAAAGGTTCCTTCAACTGAAAAATTTTTATCTTCTCTTTCTTATTATTTTTTGGGACCATACAAGAACCAAATTCTCTTTTTATTCTCTCGGCAATATCAATTTCAGTTCTTAAGCAAATAGCAATATCATTTGTAATATTGGCAGAGCCCAAAGGAAACACAGCCGTATGAATTAAATCTCCTTCCTCAAATACCACCAAGCTGGTAGTACCTGCTCCAATATCTATCAAGGCCACTCCTAACTCTTTTTGTTGAGGACTAAGTACTGCCTCGGCTGCAGCTAAAGATGAAAAAATAATATCATTTATCTGAAGACCAGAATCTAAAACTGCCTGGGTTAAATTCTTAAGATAAGGCGAAAAAACACAAAGGGTAAGTATCTCCACCTCTAAACGCAGTCCCCTCATATCTAATGGCTCTTTTACCCTGGTCTGGCCATCTATAATAAATTCCTTAGGAAAGGTCTCTAAAATTTCGTTATTAAGAGGTTTATTTACTACCGCCTCTGCGGATTGAATTACCCTGTCAATGTCCTCTTGAGAAATTCTTTGGTCAGCGCGAGAAACAGAGATCAATCCATGGCTAGAAGCAACAAAAAGGTGATTGCCTCCAATATTGACATAAATATCTCTAAGCTCTTTTTTCAATGGCTCTGCAATCTGAGCTATTAAGCTCTGTAGACTTTCTGAAACCAATTCTGGATTAATAACAACTCCCTTTCTTACGCCTGAAGAAGGGCCACTGACAATATCTAAAAGCTCAATAACATCTGGCTCTCCTTGATTTTTTTGAGCCACCAATGCCTTAATAGTATCAGTACCTATATCTATGCCAGTAATTATATGGCTTTTGGCCATTATAGATACCAGGTACCAGGCGCCAAATGACAAACAAATTCAAAGTATCAAACCCAAAAATTCAACCCTGTTTAGAATTTAGCTATCAGAGTTTAGTCCTGTTTGTCTGTTTGAGAGTTGTAACCTGGAACCTGAGATTTAATTCATCGATGGACTAATTTTCCTTTTAAATAATGTTGTTGAACTATTTGCTCTGAAAAGCCCTCGTTATAAATTCTGACTTCATCAATAATACCTTCAAAATAATTGCCCTCATATCGACCAATATAAAGGTTTACTCCTGAACTAAGTGGCGCACTGCAACTGGCCTCATCTGCTTGTTTCTCTCCGTTAATATATAACCTCATTTTATTATCAGAACCCTTTATGGCAGCAATATGTGTCCAAACATTTAAAGGCACGGTTGAATCAGATTCAATTGTATTACATTGCAATTCAAATTCAATTTTTCCTGTACTAGAATTATATTTAAGAAAATAATTAGTACCTCCGGAAGATTTTTGAACTATTCCTTGTTCAGTCCCAGTGCCATCTCCTTTGCGATAAACCCAGGCCTCAATTGTAACCTCGTGAATAGGATTTAAACTATCATCGTTCCCGCAGTCAAGATAACCAGTAGAACCATCAAACTCCAAGGCATCTCCTGATACTCCATGCACATAATTAACTCCTCCGTTAATTGTACAATTATTTCCATTACCTGAACTATCATCAGTATTCCCATTAAAACTCCAAATTCCTATAGAGCTAGCACCCAACATATGATAAATACTGCTGTTGGTCCATTGTAAAACCTTAGCAATCCTGGCTTTTTCTTTAGCGTTTTTGAAATTAATTAAAATTAAATTTGCCAATACCCCAATAATAGCAACAACTATTAATAGTTCAATTAAAGTAAATCCTTTGTTTTTATTTCTCATTATTATCTTAATTTTATTTATCTTAATCTTGATCTTATTTGCCCAACATTTTTTTAACTATTCTGCTCACTTCACCTCCTGGCGCTTTTCCTTTTATTTCAGGCATCAATTCTTTCATCACTCTTCCAATATCTTTGGGTTCTTTTGCACCGATTCTTTCAATAACTGCTTTTGCCAATCTCTCAATCTCTTGTTCTGAAAGTTGTTCTGGCAAATAGCTTTCTAAAATTTCTATTTCCTTTCTCTCCTTTTCTACTAAATCAACTCTATCTGCCTTCTCAAAGCCCGAAACAGCTTCTTTTCTTTTTTTAATTTCAGATTGTATTAACTGGATTACCTCCTCATCACTTAAGTGGCTTTTCTCTTCTAACTCTTCTGGCTTTAGGTTCTGTTCTGTCTTGCTCAATTTATATCTTTTTTCTTTTTCTCTATTTGCTATAGATGCAGACAACATCCTTAAAACAGAACATTCAGTTTCCCGGCCGGCTTTGATGGCTTTATTTATGTCCTCTTGAATTTGTTGCCTCAAGCTCATAATCTCTTTATATATGTAAAAACCCAAGCGTTGTTTACACTTTTTTGCCAAAATCTTTTAAGATCTCAGCCCCCACCACTTTTCACAGAAAAGTGGTGGGGCTGAGTAAATAAATACTGTAAATAACACGTCTAATTCCTGCAAATTATAAAAATAAAACACCGGAAATGAATTTTAGCTGACCTTACCAAGTTTTTTCATTTTTTCGTATTCTTTTCTAAGCTCTTCTCTTCTCAACGCTGCTCTTTTTTTTAACTGACGACTTAAAGGCCGTTGGTAAAATTTTATTTTTTGCGCCCTATACAAAATCCCGCTTTTTCGTATCCTTTGTAAAAAGCGGCGAACTAAACTCTGAGAGGTTTCTTTTGGTTTTTTCTTAACTTCTAAAGCCATATTATGGTATTTGAGCTATTTTGCCAGCCAAGAAATGTAGATGAATATGGTCAATCATTTGTCCTCCTTTTCTGCCTACATTAAAAACCAGCTTATAACCATCAATATGCTTTTCTTTGGCTAGCTTTTTGGCTGTAAAAATTAAATTACTAATAATCTCTCTATCAGATTCCTGCAAATGATTAATTGATTCAATATGTTTTTTAGGCACAATTAAAAAATGGATTGGCGCCTTAGGATTTATATCTTTGAATACCAAAACCTTATCGTCTTCATAGACAATATCCGAGGGAAGCTCTTTGTTTATAATTTTGCAAAAAATACAATCCATAGAATTAAACCCTAAATCCAAATTGAAAAATCCAAAATAATATCAAAATTCAAAACCGCTTTGGCTCTGGGTTTGATGTTTTGGATTTATTTTGAATTTTGGATTTAGCGCTTTGTATTTAAGATTCAGGATTTTTTGAGCCGTTTTCTTATTTCTGTTATTATCTTATCTAACTTTACTGTCTTTTGCTTTCGGGTTTCCATTTCTCTTATAATTACTGATTCCTCAAGCGCTTCTTTCTGCCCCAGAATCAAAGTATATTTTACCTTCAACTTATCAGCTATTCTTAACTGTGCCTTTAAACTACCTTTGCTTAGAGATTCGGCAACAGGAATTTTG
This sequence comes from uncultured Candidatus Saccharibacteria bacterium, assembly GCA_964400775.1. Taxonomy (GTDB): domain Bacteria; phylum Patescibacteriota; class Minisyncoccia; order Minisyncoccales; family JAGLUP01; genus CAYNVZ01. The sequence goes on from CAYNVZ010000001.1 coordinate 17,539, forward strand.
GCTTTCCTGAATCTTTCCAGAAGCTTTAACGATTTTCTTTTGGCTAAACCTCCCAATTGGGCCAAAAACACTCTTGGCAAAACAGGTTGACTCATTTTTACCTCTTTTCTCTTCATCGCTTCTATAATCCGTTCCACGCCTCCAGCTCCTCCGCATGCAGGAGTATCTCTGCCTCCTAAAAGTTTGATTAAGGTATCGTATCTGCCTCCTGCTGTCAATGTGCCTTGGTTCTTTTCTTTTTCATTTTCCTCAAGAATTTCAAAAACTGTTTTTGTGTAATAATCCAGGCCTCGCACTAAAAAGGGATTCAATCGATAGGGCAGCTCAATTTCGTCTAAAATCTCTAAAACCTCTTTAAAATGATTATGACATTCTTCGCAGAGATAGTCAATTATCTGAGGCGCTCCGCTTACCACTTCCTTACATTTTTCCTTTTTACAGTCCAAAACCCTTAAAGGATTCTCTTTTAGCCGTCTCCTACAATCAGCACATAAAGCATTTTGGTGCTTTTTAAGATAGCTTACTAAGGACTTCTTGTAATAAGGCCTGCATTGGTTATCGCCAATGCTGTTTATCTCTATAATTAAATCCTTAAGGCCAAGTTCTTCCAATATGGTATAAGCTATTTGAATCACCTGAGCGTCAATTATTGGATCTTTCTCTCCTATAACCTCAAAGCCAAACTGATGAAACTCGCGATACCGACCGGCTTGAGGCCGTTCATAACGGAAAAAGGGAGCAATATTATGACAAAGTTTCACTGGTTGGGGCTGACTAATCATTCCATGTTGGATATATGCCCGAGCAATAGAAGGTGTAGCTTCTGGCCTTAAACTCACATAATCCCCACCCTTTGTCCTAAAGCTGTACATTTCTTTCTGAACAATATCAGTGCTTGAACCAGTGCCTTTTGAAAAAAGCTCGGTTTGCTCTAAAATAGGGGTATCAATTCTCTGAAATCCGTAAAACTCGGCAATATCCTCAACAAGAGTATAGATCTTCTGAAAATATCTTTGGTCATCTCCTAAAATATCGTGCATTCCAGTAAGGGTTTGAAACTTGGGTTTTTTCATTTTTATATTCACCCCCCACCACTTTTCGCAGAAAAGTGGTGGGGGGTGAAGGAGAGATTCTTTTAACTTTTAATAATCTAATGCGAGCTTTCAATTATTTATTACTCTTATTAAGGAATAGCGAGGAATTTCAATCTTTGCCAAAGAAGTAAAGGGTAATGCCCTGAAAACTACCCTACCAATAATATAATTTCTTGGTAGAGGACCCCAGTCCTCTGAATCAAAAGAGTGGGCTCTATTGTCACCTAAAACAAAATACTCATCTTGTTTTAAAGACAGTTCAAGATTCTTTAGAGGTAAAAAGGTCTCTGAAAGATAACTTGTTTCGTCTAAAATCCAAGATTGGCCATTTTTAGAAATTAGTATTCTACCTTGATTTATCTTTATTGTTTCTCCGGGCAAACCAATAATTCTTTTAATAAAACGTTGAGATGGATTTCCGGGATATCTAAAAACTACTACCTCTCCTCTTTCAGGCGGACGAAAACGATAAGAGATTTCATCTACAATTAAATAATCGCTATTAAAAAAGTTCGGCTCCATAGAAGCGCCTTTTACCACAAAGGGCTGAAATATAAAATAGCGAATAGGAATGACTATTGCTACAGCTATAAGAGCTATCTTGAGAACTTCCCAGACAAATAACAATGTCTCTTTTATTATGTTTTTTATTGTCTTCATAATATACTTGCGTAAAGGAATTTTCTTTAAAGAAAACACAGCCACCTGTCATTTTTCGCTTCCTTCTGTTTTTACCTCCTCCTATTTTTACTCCTTCAAAAAGCAACTTAAGGAAAGGGGGTCTTTTAATTTTAACAATCTACCAAAGCTTTCCTAATTACGTAATATATTACGTAAATAAATACGCTGTTATATAAGAACTAATACCTCTTTTTACATTTTTCTGTTAAAATTTCTCTAAAAAGCTGGAAAATATCCTGTTTAAACCGTTTTTTCAGCAACCAAGGATCGTCTTTGGTTCTTACAAGCTCTTATTATACCAGATTTTTTTTATTTTACAAATAGATTATATTATAATAAAACTAATGGCAAATTCATCAATTTTAATCGTAGGCCTGGGAAATCCAGGAAAGAAATATCAAAAAACCCGACATAATGTTGGCTTCCAGGTTATTGACAAATTTTCAAAAGAAAATAAATTCCCTAAATTCAAATCATCAAAAAGGTTTAATGCCCTCATTTCTGAAAAAAAATATTCAGTTGATTTCAACAAGACGCCGATCCCTTCAAGCAGAAGAATTATTTTGGCCAAACCACAGACGTTTATGAATGAGTCTGGGAAATCAGTAAAGTCCCTGGTTGCTTTTTATAAAATTAGAGGTTCTCGTCTTATAGTGGTGCATGATGATTTAGATCTGGTTTTAGGAAGAATAAAAATTTCCAAAAACCGCGGCCCTGCAGGCCATAAAGGAGTGCAGTCAATAATTGACAAACTTAACACTCTAAATAACAAATCTTTTCAAGATTATAATACAGGCCAGGCAAAAAACTTTATTAGATTTAGAATAGGCATCCAACCAAAAACCGGCAAGCCCAAAGATACTGCCAAATTTGTCTTGGAAAAATTTACCAAAGAAGAAGAAAAAATTATCAAGCAGGTTATAAAACAAGCAATTGAAAAGCTTGAAATAGTAATTAAAACCACAATAAATAAAGCCCATTGATTTTTCAACTCCCTACCGATTTTGAGTGTGCTTAACTAAGTTTGAGTGTGCTTAACTAAGTTAAGCACAATGCCGAGGCGTGTAGATTTTGTCAAGTGGCTTTCGTAAAAATAAAAGACCTAAGATTCACTTTCTTAGGCCATTTTAAATCCTGATTTACGTTAGACCTCCTTCTCTTTCTTGCTTATAACCTCTACTGCTATCTCTCTGTAAACCTCTGAAAGATACGTCATGCTTTTTAACCACTCCTCTGCCCTTTTTGGGTCTCTTTGTAAATATTCTCTAAGCACTATTTTTCCTACTGGGGCCTCCACGCCTGCCTGTAAAATCTTCTCCAGAGCTCTATCGCTTGCTTTACTCAGCAGATCCCTTCCCAAGGAAAAATCTATTCTTAATGATTTCAATAATTCTCTAGCTTCTCTTTCTTCTTCTTTGTTTTTCAGCTCTTTAGCCGGGCCTACGCCGGGCCCTATTATATGAGGTACACCCATTTTCGTCACCTTCCTTTATTTTTTTCTGAAAAAGATGGGATATATTTTCTTGCAAAAGAACAATCAAATATAATAATATAAAAATTTGCCAATTTGTCAAGTATAAGGTAAAATTAGTATAACATGCAAGAAATTTTAGAAAACAAGCCAAAAAAGAAAATAATACTTCTGGGCAATGAAGCAGTAGTCAGAGGAGCTTTAGAAGCAGGGGTGCAGTTTGTTTCTACCTATCCTGGTACTCCTGCTTCAGAAATTGGAAATGTTTTTTATAAAATTGCCAAAAAAGCAGGGGTGATTTTTGAGTTCTCTGTCAATGAAAAAACAGCAATGGAGGCAGCAGCTGGCGCTTCTTTCTGCGGTTTAAGGTCTTTAGTGGCAATGAAGCACTTCGGCTTGAATGTGGCCTCTGATTTTCTGCTTCCTTTGGTTTATTCAGGAATAAAAGGAGGTATGGTAATTTTAGTAGCTGATGACCCTGGCTGTTGGAGTTCAGCTCAATCAGAAGAAAATACCCGCGGATTTGCTTATTTATCTCACATTCCAATTTTAGAACCTGCTACGCCCCAAGAATGCAAAGAGTTTACCAAGCTTGCTTTTGAATTCTCAGAAAGATTTAAAATACCTATTATGATACGAGAAACAACAAGGGTCTCTCATCAAAGCGCTCCGGTAGTTCTGGGAAAAATTACAAAAAGAAAAAACAAAGCCAAATTTGTCAAAAATGTTCATCAGTTTTCAACAATGCCTCCCAGGGTCTTAGAAATGCACCAAGAACTTTTGGAAAAAATTGAACAAATAAGGAAATTCTCTGAAAAAAGCCCTCTTAATAAAGTTGTACGAACCCCAACCTCGTCCCAAAGAAAACAGGACCGGGCCCTTCCTGTTTCTAATCTTGGGATAATTACTTCTGGAGTTTCTTATTTGTATGTAAGAGAGGCCTTAAAAGAATTAGATATATCTTTGCCTGTTTTAAAGCTTGGCTTTTTTCATCCCTTGCCTAATAAAAAAATAAAGAGATTTATTAAAAACCTAAAAAAGGTTCTCATAGTTGAAGAACTTGATCCATATTTGGAAAGAGAAACCGAAATTCTGGCAAGAGAGGTAAACCCTGGATTAAAAATTTTTGGAAAAAATCTCTTGCCAGAAGTCAGAGAATTAAAGCCAGAATATGTAATCTCAGCTGTTTCTCAACTTACAGGTAAAAAAAGCAGATTTAATTTTCAAAAACATCTAAAAGAAATTAAAAAAATAAAATGGGCAAAACGCTTTCCTGTACTTTGTCCTGGTTGTCCTTATTGGTTTGTATTCTCAGCTGTAAAAAGGGCAGCTCCGAAAGGAACAATCTTTGGCGGAGGAATTGGTTGTTATATGTTAGCAGCATTTCCTCCCCACCACCTCCAGGACTATCTTTATTGTATGGGTTCCTCTGCTGGAATCGCTCATGGAATTAAAAAAGCAAGTAAACAAAAACTCATTACCTTTGTTGGTGACTCATCTTTTTTCCACGCCGGCATTCCTGCTTTAATTAACACTGTTTTTAATAAATCAAATCCTTTAATAATTATTATGAACAATAGCACTACAGCAATGACAGGACACCAGCCCCACCCTGGAAGCAAAAGACCTAAACAAGAAAACCACGCACAGCTAATAAAAATTGAAGATATTGTTCGCGCCTGCGGAGTGAAAAACCTAAAAGTTATTGACCCGATAAACATAAAAGAAATGGAAAAAACAATCAAAGAATTTTTAAACAAAAAAGATGTCTCAGTAATTATTGCTCGACGGTCCTGCGCCCGGCTAAAAAAATAGCCATCCTGTATATAAATATGCTTAATAAAAACAAACAATTTAATATGGTCATCGTAGGAACTGGAGGACAGGGGGTGCTCACCCTGCTTAGAATTATTAGCTTGTCCGCTTTGTTAGAAGGAAAAGAGGTGAAAACCTCTGAGCTTCACGGATTATCTCAGCGAGGTGGTTCTGTGGAGGTCCACCTGCGACTAGGCAAAAACATTTTTTCTCCTTTGGTAAAACAAGGAGGAGCTGATTTAATAATTGCTCTGGAAGCCCAAGAAGCATTAAGGGCCTGCTATTATGCCTCAAAAGAAACAAAGACAATATTTTTAATAAACGATTTCTTTGTTCCAATCCCTGGGAAAAGGTTATTGAAAAAGGACAGTATCTTGAAAAATTTGAAAAAATTCTCTCAGGAAATAATTTTATTCCCGGCCTCAGCTATCTGCAAAAAACAAGTGAGCACTTCTGTAACAGCAGGAGTTTTTCTAATCTCTTTGGCTTGTTTTAAAAATTTAATTCCCTTAAAACCAAACTCAATTTTACAAGCCCTCAAGCAAATAATTCCTGAAAAATACCTTGAACTAAATGAAAAAACCTGGCTTTTGGCTAAACAAAACATAAAAAACTAAAAGTATACGTCTAAGCAACTCGGCAGGGAAATAGAAGAATAAAAGGAAATCGTCTTGTTGGATGAAAATTTTCTATGAAGGATAAAAATATCGTTGTTATTGGAGGGGGGACAGGTATCTTCACGGTTTTGTCCGGCTTAAAAAAATATCCGGTAAAGCTATCGGCAGTTGTTTCTATGGCAGATGACGGTGGTTCTACCAAGGTATTACGAGAAGAATTCGGAATCCTTCCTCCTGGAAGTGTAAGGCCAGCGCTGGTTGCTCTTTCTGATTCTGAAGAAAAAATTGCTAATTTGTTTAATTATCGCTTTACTCAGGGTAGTCTGAAAAACCATAACTTTGGCAATATCCTTATTACTGCTTTAACTGAAATGTATGGTGATTTTGAAAAAGCAATCACAGAAGCCGGCAAATTACTTAACATTAAAGGAAGAGTCATTCCTTCAACCCTGGACAACGCTCGTTTATTTGCTCAATTGGAAAATGGACAAATTATTAAAGGAGAAACCAATATTGATATTCCTAAACATAACGGCAGATTAAAAATAAAAAAGGTTTATCTTAAACCAAGGTGCAAGGCGAACAAACAAGCGCTTAAAGCAATATCAAAAGCAGACCTTATTATTATTGGCCCTGGCGATCTATACACTAGCATTATTCCCAATTTATTAGTTAAAGGGATTCCCCAAGCAATTCGAAAAAGCAAGGCAAAGAAAATCTATATCTGTAATTTAATGACAAAATTCGGTGAGACCAATAATTTCAAAGGAAAAGATTTTGTAGAAACAATTGAAAAATACTTAGGGAAAAATGTTTTAAACTATGTTGTCTTCAATAATAAAAAACCCTCTAAGGCACGTATAGCAAAATACGAAAAAGAAAAAGCTAATTTTGTAGAGTATAATAAAAAGGATTTCTCTAGCCCTCAAAAACAAAACTTTCAGATTATTGAAGGCAACTTTTTAAGGACTAGAGGATTTATCCGGCATTGTCCTGAAAAATTAGCCAAAACTATAATGAAAATACTATTTGAGCAGAGCTAAAATGAAAATCATTTTTGATTTTGACCATACCCTTTTTAGAACAAAAGATTTTTACAGAACGCTTCAGACAGATTTTAAAAAAATAGGCATAGACAAAAAATTATTCCTGCAAACCTATAAAGAAACCAAGATAAGGCATATTGTATACAAACCATTCCAGCAATTCCGTCTTATTATTAAAAAAAATCCAGGATTTACACTTAAAGAGCTAAAAAATCTGTTAGAGAATGCCCTAAATCAAGTAGACCGATTTCTATATCCGGATGTTATACCCTTTTTAAAAAAAATTCATCTGATAAAACCCTCTTTTAAAACAGAAAAAGCAGGGCAGTGTTTTAACTCAAATAAAAACTTTGACGTTGACCTTTTTATTCTCTCTTTCGGAGGAGACAAATTCCAGAAGCAAAAAATAAAAAAATCTGGAATAGTTGATTATTTTAAGAAAATAATTCTTACCACTGATATCACAAAAATAGATGGAATGAAAAAAATTCTGAAAAAACAGGAAAGAGCTATATTTATAGATGACAACCTTCACTCCCTGCTTAAAATTAAAAAATACTTTCCTAACCTAATAATTGTAAGGATAAACCGAACCAAAAGAAAATGCGCCCAAGAACCTTCTAACAAAGAAATTGATTATTGTGTAAAAAATTTAAAAGAATTTAATAAAATTTTACAAATAATAAATAAAAATAAAAAAGCCCTTGTGTTGTTCTCTGGCGGGCTGGACTCTATTTTAGCTGTAAAAATTTTACAAGCCCAGAACATAAAAATAACAGGAATAACCTTTAAAAGTTATTTTTTTAATAGTAACCAAGCAGAAAAAACAGCAAAGAATTTGAGGGTAAAATTAAAAATAGTTGATATATCTAAAGAACATTTAAAAATAGTTAAATCGCCAAAATATGGCTATGGAAAGGCAATGAACCCTTGCATTGATTGTCGTATTTTAATGTTAAAAAAAGCCAAAGAGTATATGAAAAAAGAAAAATTTGATTTTGTTGCTACAGGTGAGGTTCTGGGTCAAAGACCAATGACACAAAACAAAAAAACCTTGGAACTAATTGAAAAAAAATCAGGCCTAACCGGATATCTTTTACGGCCCCTTTCAGCGAAACTACTTAAACCTACTATTCCTGAAAAAAAAGGTTTAATAAATAGAAAAGAACTTTTAGATATTTCCGGCCGTTCAAGAAAAAGACAAATCGTCTTGGCTAAAAAATGGAAGATTAAAGAATATCCCAGCCCTGCCGGCGGCTGTCTTTTGACTGACCTTGAATTTGGCAAACGTCTGAAAAAACTATTAAAAATTTATCCCCAATGTCAAGGCAATGATATTGAATTATTAAAAACAGGACGGCACTTCTGGGATGGCAAAGCCAAGATAATCGTGGGCCGAGATGACAAAGAAAATAAAAAAATCAAAAAACTGGCAAGATCCAAAGATATTTTAATTGAAATGAAAAACTATCCCGGTCCTTTAACATTGGTCAGATATTATGCCAAAACCAAAATTCCTAAAACAACTTTAGAAAAAGCAAAAAAATTAACCCAGCACTATTCCACTAAAGCCAGAAATAAAAAAAATGTGGAATTCAAAATCTATTCAAAATAAATATGTAATCGGAATAGATGGCGGAGGAACAAAAACCTTAACTGCCTTAGCTGACCTAAATGGAAAAATTTTAAGAAAAGCAAAAACAGGGCCTTCTAACCCTAGAAATATAGGAGTAGAAAAATCAATCTCTAATGTCATACAAGGAATTGAAAAAGTAATAAAAGGTATTAAAAAACAAAAAATTGTTTCTATTTTTGTTGCTCTACCAGCTATTGAAGAAGAATATAAATCTAAAAAGAAAGAAATTAAAGTAGAGTTAAGTTCTGCTTTAAAAATTGCTCAAAATAAAATATCAGTAGGCAGTGACCAGCTGGCTGCTTTTAGGGCAGGCACTGATGAAAAAAATGGCCTGGTCTTAATTGCTGGCACTGGCTGTGTTGCCCATGGCTGGAAAGGAAATAAACAAGCCAAAATAAGTGGCTGGGGTTATTTGGCTGATGAAGGATCAGCTTTCTGGACAGGCCACAAGGCATATCAAATTATCCTGAAAAATTTAGATGGACGAGGACCAAAAACTCTTATTACAAAATGGACCTTTAAAAAATGGAACATTAAAAATAAACAAGGCCTTGTTAAAAAAATATACTCAAACCCAATAAAATTTATTCCCTTACTTTCAATTTTCACAGACAAGGCCTGCGCTAAAAAGGACAAACCTGCCTGTTCTATACTAAAGCAGGCAGGTCAAGAGTTAGCTTTAACAGCAAATACAGCTATAAAAAAACTTAATTTTCAAAAACAATCCTTTCCCTTGGTATTGGTAGGTAGTATGTTTAAATCAAAAATCGTCTTGAATACAGTAAAAAAACAAATCAAAAAAACTGCTCCAAAAGTAAAATTTATTAGACCAAAAGCCGAACCAGTTTTAGGAGCAGTAAAATTAGCTATTGAACAAATTTAAAACAATAAAAAGTAAATGCCTTACTGACCGCTATCACTAATAGGTTGTAAACTTGAAAAATTAAATTGTATTTTGTAATTGCTAACTTGGTAATGATTTATCCCCCACCACTTTTCTGCGAAAAGTGGTGGGGGATTTGTTCATTTTGTTACCGAATTAAATCATCTTAAATGGTGCCGCGGGTGGGATTCGAACCCACACGAGGTTGCCCTCATACGATTTTGAGTCGTACGCGTAAACCAATTCCGCCACCGCGGCATTATAACATAATAGCAAAAATTATTGTTTTTTCCAAGAGGCCATTATCACTTTTTGGGGCCATTTTTTTTGAAGCCGTTTTAAATTTCCACAATCAATTTTATGAACTGAAGCTCCCTGGTTTTTGGTAATATAGGCCTGAATTTTATCTCCTGGTTTAGGAGAACAACATTTAGCCAAATTTATCAAATATCCAGTTTCTCCTCCAATAAAAACCTTTGCCTGCTTTCTTTCTAAGTGTTTTGGTTTGAGAGATTCCTTTAATGTTTTAATAAATTTTTTTTGCTTTAATCCCTGAATGGCCTGGTCCAGTATTTGTTTTCCTTTAACCAAGTGATTGGGCTGGGTTTTTTTTCTAAACCAACTTTTAATTCGGGAACGGGCCATATTTGTTTTAACAAACTTAAGCCAGTCCTGAGAGGGCTCTCTTTTTTTGTCTGTAATAATTTCTACTAAATCTCCATTTTTTAATGAATAAGACAAGGCAACCATCTTCTCATTTACCTTGGCGCCAGCACATTTGTTGCCAATTTCAGTGTGAACAGCATAAGCAAAATCAACCGGAGTTGCGCCTTCAGGCAGATCAATAACATCTCCTTTAGGAGTGAAAACAAAAATTCTGTCTTTAAAAAAATCAATCTTCAATGATTTTAGATATTCATCAGGAGAAAGCTCTTTGGTTTCCCTTTGCCATTCTTGAAGTTGTCTTACCCATTTTAATTTTTTTTCTGGCGGTTTTGTCACAAATCTTTTAATCTGCGAAACAAGTCCTTTTTGTTCTGTATAATACCAGTGTGCAGCAATTCCAAACTCTGCCTCTTTATGCATCTGAGGAGTTCTAATTTGAAACTCAGTAATCTTGCCATCTAAGCAAAAAACCGTTGTATGCAAAGAGCGATAATTATTGGGTTTTGGCACAGCAATATAATCCTTAATCCGGCCAGGCAAGGGCTTCCAAAGCTTATGAATAATACCCAATGCCCTGTAGCAGTCCTTAACATTTTTTACAATAATACGCAGAGCCACTAAATCATAAATTTTATCCAAATTATTGTCATAACGTAAAAGCTTTTGATACAAACTATAATACCGCTTGCTCCTAGAATGAATTTCTATTATATCCACACCTGCCTTTTTCAGTTCTTTCTCAATAACCCGTCTAACCTTTTTTAGGTACTTCTCCCGCTGTTCGTATCGCTCTTTTACTTGATTTATTAATTTCTTGTATTCTTTTGGATAAGCATAAGAAAAGGCAATATCTTCTAAACGACCCTTTAGGTCTCCTATTCCTAATCTATGACACAAAGGAGCATAAATCTCTAATGTCTCTAAAGCAATTCTCTTTTGCTTTTCTGGCGGTAGATAGCTTAGTGTCTTAAGATTGTGAAGCCGGTCGCAGAATTTAATTAAAATTACTCTAATATCTTCAGCCATAGCTAAAAATATCTTTCTCAGGTTTTCTACATAGCGCTGAATTCCGCGATATTTAATCTTGCCTAATTTACTAACCCCTTCAACCAAAAAAGCAATTTCTTTACCAAACTCTTTTTGAATTTCTTCATTAGTAACTTCAGTATCATCTACTACATCATGTAAAAGCCCAGCAGCAATGGTTATTGAACCTAATTTCATTTCAGCTAAATAATAGGCCACATATAGAGGATGAATAATATAATCCTCTCCTGATTTTCTTTTCTGACCGTGATGAGCTTTTTCTGCAAAATAATATGCTTTTTTTATCAATTCAAAATCTGCCTTAGGATTATAGCTTTTTATTTTTTTGAGAAGAACATTTATTGTCATAACTATTTGCCCTGTTAGAGGATTGTTCCCTTAATTTATTTTTATAAAATTTTTGAATAAAAAACTTTTTTATTTAGAATATCCTGTTATCCTCTAACGAAATCTTGCATTTAGAGCATTTTTTGCCTTTTTTTGTCTCCACTATTAACGAACCGCATTTTGGACAGATTTCTCCTGTAGGTTTATCCCACAGAGCAAAATCACACTCAGGAAAGCGACTACAGCCATAAAAGAGTTTTCCATTTTTTGTTCTTTTCTCAATTATTTCTCCTTTTTGGCATTTAGGACATTTTATTCCCAGGCCTGATTTTTCCAAGGGCTGAGTATATCTACACTGAGGAAACTTAGAACAGGCATAAAATCTACCATATCTACCTAATCGAATAACAAGAGGTGCTTTACATTTAGGGCATTTTTTATTTGTCTTTTCAACAATAGCTTCTTTGCCAGTTACCTCTTTATATTTTTGTTGCAGGTTTTTCTCAAATGGCTCGTAAAATTCTTTTATAGTAGAAATCCACTTCTTTTTTCCTTGAGCAATTTTATCCAAGTCCTCTTCCATCTTGGCTGTAAATTTAATATCTACAATCTGTGAAAAATGCTTCATTAAGATATCATTCACCTTTAGCCCTATTTCTGTTGGCTGAAACCTCCTGTCCTGATTTTTTTGTACATAATTTCTTTCCTGAATTAGAGAAATAATAGGAGCATAGGTAGAAGGACGCCCAATCCCGTTTTGTTCTAAAACCTTAATCAAACTTGCCTCTGTATATCTAGAAGGTGGCTGGGTAAAATGTTGAGAGGGGATTAATTTTATAAGTTTTAAGAGCTCTTTTTCATTTAAATATGGCAGTTCATTTTCTTTGTATCCAATAGGATAAACCCTTAAAAAGCCATCAAATTTCAAAATTTGTCCAGTAGCTCTAAAAGTATAATTCTTGGCTTGTATATCAACAGTAGTTGAATCAAAAACTGCCTGACTCATTTGGCAAGCAATAAACCTCCGCCAAATAAGGTCATAAAGACGATTCTCTTCAGGGTTTAATCTGCTTTTTAACAACTCAGGGGTCTTTTCCGGATAGGTGGGTCTGATTGCCTCATGCGCCTCTTGGGCTGTTTTTGCTTTTGTTTTATACCTTCTTAAAAATCCAGGCCAATAATTCCTGCCATAATTTGCTATAATAAATTTTTTAGCTGCAAAAAGAGACAAATCGCTAAGATTCAAAGAATCAGTCCTGTGGTAAGTGGTCAAACCCTTTTCATAAAGCGCTTGGGCAAACATCATTGTCTTTTTTGCTGGCCAATGTAACTTTTTCCATGCCTCTTGCTGTAAAGAACTGGTAGTAAAAGCAGGCAAGGGATTTCTTTTTATTTCTTTTCTTTCAACAGCTACCACCTTATATTCTGCCTTATCTAATTCTTTAACAATTTTTTCCGCCTCTTTTTTTGTTTTAATTCCTAATTTAGGAATAGTTTTATTATCCTTTTTTATTAACAGAGCTTCAAATTTTTTAATTTTTGAATTCTGATTTGTGTTTTTGATTTTTGCATTTTGATTTTTGATCTTGAGGAGCGAAGCGACGATTGTCCAATATTCCTCTGGCTTAAAATTTTTTATTTCTTCTTCTCTTTCACAAACCAACCGTACTGCCACTGACTGAACCCTTCCGGCTGAAAGCCCTCCCATTACCTTTTTCCATAAAAATGGAGAAAGCTTATAACCAACCAGCCGATCTAGTATGCGTCTGGCTTGCTGGGCATTAACCAAATTCATATCTATCTTTCTAGGGTTTTTTAATGCCTGTTCAATTGCTGGCTTGGTAATCTCATGAAAAACAATTCTCTGGTATGGCTTTTTGCCATTTAAATCTAAAACCTGACTTAAGTGCCAAGCAATAGCTTCTCCTTCTCTATCTTCGTCTGTAGCAAGTATAACCAGGTCTGTTTTTTCTGTTTGTTTTTTTAAAAAGCTAACTACTTTTTTAGCTCCAGCTGGAATTACATATCTGGGCTTAAAGTCATTGTCAATATCAATCCCTAGTTCAGCTTTAGGCAAATCACGAATATGTCCGTAAGAAGATAAAACCTGATAGTTAGGACCTAAAAACTTTAAGATGGTTTTTGCCTTGGTAGGACTTTCTACTATTAATAATCTCATAACTTCAATTTAGCATTTTTTTTAAAAATTACAAATAAAAAGAACGCCTGTTTTATCAAAAGGCGTTTCTTTGGCTTTGCGTGAATCTAAAGCTCTATCTGTTTTCTTCTGGATATTCTGCCATTAAAAATCTGTCGCTTGCTCCAAGCATAGTGATAGTAACATTTGAACCGCGGGCAAATCCTGTTTTGAAAAAAGCAGTTTCGCCTGCTGAACATAATCCAAAAACAGGAACATCTCTTTGGCCTAAGGTATTCTTAATTACTTCTATTTCTTTGGCATATTGTGTGCCTAATATCCATCCTCTGGCGCCACAGGAAAAAAACATAACAAAATGGAAAAACTTTTCTCCAGCACTTTCCTGCATCATTTTTACTGCTGTTTGTGTAGCTTTTTGGGCAGATTCTTTAGTTATCTTTACCACACTTAAACCCATTCCTGTTTTTACCGGATCAAGAACAAATAACTTTTTTTCTGATTCTGAAGCTCCCATAATAGCAAGGGGCCAGTAAAAGTTTACATTCGGCTCAGAAAGACCTAAATAATATCCTTTTCTTACAATAGCATTTAGAGAATCAACAAAAAATGGCTCTCTTTTTACTCCTGCATATTTTTCCATTACTTCTAAAAAAACATCTAGAGCTGGTTTTTGATTTATTTGTTCAATCTCCCAGCCCTGGGTCTTAGTCACAACACCTACTGGCGCTACAAGCTCTGCTCCTGTTTCTGTGCCATAGCCAATTTCTAAATCAGAGCTAAAAACAATAGATATCACTGCATTCTGATAGACCTTGTCATTAAAAAAAATATACGGCTGTTCAATTCCCGCTCCTGTCCGGCTAGAAATAAACCTCCCTGCCAACCCACCTCCAGTAAGCTTAACCCAATCTCTGCTGTATGAGGTCATTCCTTCAAGGATTTGATTGTCTACATAACCTTGATAAGAATTATTTTTTGCTTCTGCTCCTCCTGGAGTAAGAATTATTCCGCTCAAAGGCCTTATTTTCCTTATCTCTTGAGGTCCTTTTCTCATTAAACCCATATAGGCAGTCATTGTGGCATAAGGAAGGTCCTTTAAAGCCATTTCAATGCAATCTCTTCCTGCTTTTACTGGGTCTTTATCTGTTTTAAGACCTATTCCTGTTCCAAATTTTAAAAATGGAGATTGTAAAGCAATTACACAAACCCCAGAAAATTCTAATGCCTTTATTACTTTTCCTAATGGCTTGGTTATCTTAGCAGTAATCGCGTTTATTGATTCTATATCAAAAAAGTACTTATCCTGGGCAAAAAAACCTAAAACAGTTCCTCCTACTAAAGGTATGTTTTTATCTTCAAATACCTCGTATATTTTTTCCAATGCTTTTTTATAATCACCCTTATAGGTATAAACACAATAAAACATCAACAGCTGGGGCTTTTCTCCTTTTGATTTTTGGAAAAACTCTTGCTTTGCTCTTTGAGCTGCCTCTTCTGCCGCCTTTATCAGGTCTTGAGTTTTAGACACACCTATCCCTGTTTTAACCAAATATCTTTTTGGTGCTATAGGCATAATAGATTTAAATCCCAAATAAATTGCAAACTTCAACTTTCAGAATTCCAAAAAGGTTTTTCTTATTAGAATTCTGATTTGGGATTTTTCTTTATTATATCACAATATTTGCTGAATTGTTTTCCACAGAAATGGTTTTTGAATTTTTGCTTACAATTTAGCATAGCCCATATACATTCCCGCCTAAATTTCTTACCTTTCCATCTATTTCCAAAACAGCAAGAGTAGAGTTTACTATAGCCGGAGTTAATCTTGTTATTTCAATAATTTTATCAATATGGAGTGGTTGTTCTTTTAAACTATTTATAATCAATTGCTCTTCTCTATTTTTCCCAATTATTTGTTTGTTTTTAGAAACTGGACGAACAATCCCTAACTCTTTTAGTATATCATCAGCTGAATCAGCTAATCGCGCTCCTTTTTTAATTAGATTATGAGGTCCTTTTGAATTTGAAGAAAAAATTGAACCAGGGACCGCAAAGACCTTTCTATTCTGTAAAAAAGCATGATCAGCAGTAATTAAAGCGCCTGATTTTTGTTTTGCCTCAACAACCAAAACACCTTTTGACATCCCAGAAATAAGCCGATTTCTTTGCGGAAAATTTTGTTTAAAGCCAGGAGTGCCAACCGGATATTCAGAGATTAAAGCTCCATTTTTAACAATCCTTTTAGCCAATTTTAGATTCTCTTTAGGATAAATACTTTTGTCATCTATTCCAGTGCCTAATACTGCTATGGTCCTGGCACCTTGTTCTAAAGCAGCCAAGTGAGCAAATGTGTCAATTCCTTGAGCTAAACCGCTGACAATTGTTAATCCTGCTTGAGCCAAATCTCCAGTTATTTTCAAAGCGGTCTGCTTTCCATAAGGAGAAAACCTCCTGGTTCCTACCACAGCAAAATAAATCTCACTGGGCTGGAGAACTCCTCTAATATAAAGGGTTTTTGGCGGGTCAGGAATTTTTTTAAGCAAATGGGGATATTCTTTGTCCTTAATGCTAACAGTTCTTATTTCTTCCACAGGTTCTTTTAATTTAGCACTATATTTATTAATTTATTCTTCACAAACACAACTCTCTTGATTTTTTTTCCTTTTATATATTTTCTCACCCTTGCTTGAGACAAAGCCAGCTCTTTTGCCTTATCTTCTGAAATATCCATTTCTACTTTTACTCTATCCCGCATTTTTCCATTTATCTGGATCACCAACTCAAACACTTTCTCTTTAATAAGCTTAGGATTGTATTCAGGCCATTTTTGCAAAAAAATACTTTTATCATTGCCAAGCTTATGCCAAATCTCTTCTGAAATATGCGGGGCAAAAGGGGATAAAAGAATAATTAATACCTGATAATCATCAACTGACAATTCCTTTTGTTTTTCAAATTCATTAGTCAAAATCATCATCTGTGAGATGGCTGTATTAAACTTGAAACCTTCAATATCCTCTGTTACCTTTTTAATGGTCTGATGTATTAACCGCTCTAATTTTTTATTTTTTATTTTCATTTCTTTATTTCTTACTCGTTCTTGGAGATGCCAAACCCTTTGAAGAAATCTTCTAATCCCTACAATTCCTTTTGTGCTCCAGGGCTTTGGCTGATCAAAAGGCCCCATAAACATCTCATACAACCTCATAGCATCAGCTCCATATTTATTAACTATCTCAGTAGGATTAATCACATTGCCTAAGGATTTTGACATTTTTCTTCCATCCTCAGCCAAAACAAGGCCCTGGCTCCTTAATTTCAAAAAGGGCTCTTTTGTGGGAACATATCCTAAATCGTATAAGAACTTGTGCCAAAAGCGCGCATAAAGCAAATGAAGCACAGCATGTTCTGCTCCGCCAACATAAAGATCAACCGGTAGCCAGTATTTTAATTTCTCAAAGCCAGCAAATTCTTTGCTGTTATGAGGGTCAATGTATCTTAAATAATACCAACAGCTCCCTGCCCATTGAGGCATTGTGTTTGTCTCTCTTTTTGCTTTTCTCCCGCATTTAGGACAAAAGGTATTCACCCATTCAGGAATGTTTGCCAGAGGCGACTCGCCTGTTCCTGTGGGCTCATATCGTTCTACTTCCGGCAGTTTTAATGGAAGCTCTTCTTCTGGCACTGGTACATTTCCACAATTTTCGCATTTAATAATTGGTATCGGTTCTCCCCAATATCTCTGGCGAGAAAACACCCAATCCCGCAATTTATAATTTACTGCTCTTTTGCCAATTTTATTTTTTTCCAGCCACTTAATTATCTTCTCTTTATCTTCTAAATCAATTTCAATAATAGGCAGTTTAAACTTTTTAGCAAATTCAAAATCTCTTTCATCATGGGAAGGTACTGCCATAATAGCTCCATATCCATAAGAAATTAACACATAATCAGCAATCCAAATAGGAATTTTTTTATTATTTATAGGATTAATCGCATATGAACCAACAAACACTCCTGTTTTTTCCTTTGCCAGGTCAGTCCTTTCCAAATCGCTCTTTTTTCGCGCCTCTTGTTGATATTTTTCTACCTCAGACCTTTGGGCATCAGTGGTCAACTCTTGTACCAAAGGATGCTCAGGTGAAAGAACTAAAAATGTGGCTCCAGGTAGGGTGTCTGGACGAGTAGTATAAACCCTTATTATTTTATCTGAACCTTCTACTTTAAAATCAATATCAGTTCCCTCGCTTTTTCCAATCCAGTTTCTCTGCATCTCTTTTATCTTCTCTGGCCAATCTAAATCATCTAAATCTTTTAGAAGTCGCTCCGCATAAGCAGTAATTTTTAAAAGCCACTGCCTCATATCTTTTCTTACCACCTGGGTTTTACAACGCTCGCAACAGCCATTAACAACCTCTTCATTTGCCAAACCGGTCTTGCAAGAAGGACACCAATTTATAGGCACTGTTGCCTCATAAGCCAAGCCCTTTTTAAAAAACTGCAAAAAAATCCACTGAGTGTATTTATAATAACCTGGGTCAGTAGTATTTATTTCCCGGGACCAGTCATAAGCAAAGCCCAAGCTCTTAATCTGCTTTCTCATATTATCAATATTTTTCTTGGTGCTGATTTTAGGATGAATGCCGGTTTTAAGAGCATAATTTTCAGCTGGCAAACCAAAGGCATCCCACCCCATAGGCCGAAGTACATTATACCCTCTCATTTTCATATAGCGGGCAACAATATCATTGGCAGTATATCCTGCAGGATGTCCAACATGCAGTCCTTGGGCAGAGGGATAAGGAAACATATCTAAACTATAAAACTTGGGCTTTTTGGAAAAATCCTCTGCTTTATAAAGCTCTTGCTCTTCCCATTTTTTCTGCCATTTTTTTTCAATTTTCTGAGGATTATATTCTTCCATATGAACATTTGTTAGTAGGCGTACAGTTTCACCACTCCCTCCTATATCCTCCCCCTCAAAGAGGGGGAGGATTAAGGTGGGGGTGCTCCACCCCCTCCCTTTGGGAGGGGGTGGAAAAAGGAAGGGGTGGAGAAAATATTGTTAACACAACCTGGTGAAACTTTACAAAAGAGTAAACAATACCCGAATTTCTCACAATTTATTATAGCAGAAAAAAACAAAAAAACCTAACCTTAAGTTAGGTTACAAGTTAATGATACATAACCTCTTTGATTATATCTCTTCCTCTTTTTCTAGCAAGAGCAGAAAGATTCTTTAAAAACTGCTCTCCTTGTGGCGTAAGTTTATATTCCGTGATTATTGCTTTTTTAATAAACTGCTTTCTCAACAGTTCGTCTATAGTAAAACATATCTCCTTCTTAGAATATCCCAGCTCCATAAGATTTTGCACAATTCCGCTTTGTTCCTGTTGGAAATAAAAAGATGCCCCGAGAAGCTTAGCTAAAGCATTCATTCCACCTATCAAGCTCATTACAAAAGAAAAATCATTTTTTTTCTCTTTTAGGAAAGGAAAGAATGTTTCTATATCTTCTTCTTTGCTGTAAAACAATAAAACAAGCAAAGCAATGTCCGGATATCTAAATCTTCTAATCATTTTCTTTTTTCTTTTCAAAGAACTATTTTTTATATAGTACAGCACCAAACAAGAAATTTGTCAATTTTTGCAGTGAATTATACACTTTTTACACTAAAACAGAGATCTATTGAACAAAGAAGTAATGCTTGCTAATAAAAAGGAAACCAAGGCCAAAATCATTCCTAATTTAATAGTTCTTTGGGCGAATCCCGGATTTTTAAAAGCAATAAACATTGAATAAATAAACATTATGTCAACTGCTGTTATCATTAAATATGCCTTTCCTAAGACATTCTTTAATAAGGGTAAAAAAGATAAAAAAACCGCTCCTGCTAAACAAAAATCAGCTATAATTACTGAATTTTCTTTTCCTATTTTCATTGGTAAGGTACATCTCTGTCTTTTATCTCCTGTTATATCTTCAACATCTTTTATTATTT
>CAYNVZ010000002.1:0-27575 GCA_964400775.1 uncultured Candidatus Saccharibacteria bacterium
ATCTCCATCAGCATCATTATATTTCCATTCAAAGTTTATATGAGTTATCCCCGGTCCAATCCCGCAATGAATCTGAGAGTTATCAGGATCATTCATATCAGTAACTGTCGGCGGTTGGTTAAGAGATGCAAGGGTGAATACCTTATAGGAAGAGGTAGCACACCAGCTTTCATTATTACAATTAAAACTAATCCAACCAATCACTGCTTCTTCATCAGTATCGTCTCCTCCAAATGCCCAACCCTCAAACTCGTTTGGACTAGGAACGGTATTTAAAGAAACTCCGTAAGGGCTTGCGTCTAGGGCTATTCCTTTTAATTTTATCCAGCCGTCCCAACCATCGCCATAAGCCAACGCTCTTGCCCAGCCGGAAACCTCTCCAGTAGTAGTAGAAATTCTTGCTTCGCAGTTTGGAGCACATGGAGAACCGGCAATATTTTTATCATCTGCGTCAATATCTCCATCGCCATCATAATCTCCAAAACTAATCCAACCTATATTTTCTGACCAGGCATAACCAGAAAACAAACCGGTGGGCTTATCAATATCTACGCCATAATCAGAAGCATATCCATCAGCTATACAGCGACCCTCTGGTGTTCCATCACCATCATAATCGTTATAGCAATTAAAACTAATCCAGCCAATATTCTCTGACCAAGCCCAGCCGGTAACATTATCAGAGACGCTTGCCTTTACTCCTCCAATCGTGAATAAGCCAAAAACTATTAAGAAAATAATTAGATAATTTAAATATTTCATAAATTAATGTTTAGGGGCCTTAGTTATCCCACGGACTGAGTGATATACTATTTTTCATTAATAAGTATGAGCAATAAAATTTCTGTGTTTAAGATATTCAAACCAAGCTTCGAGGTTTTCTAGTAATAGCTCCTGTCCAGCTTTTTTCTAAAACAGTTTTTAGGACTTTTATCTTCATATCCTTGGTCCTCAACATAGGGCTTAATTGTTTTCCATGCCAGCTCAAGGGTAAATTCAAATTTCTGAATTGTAGCATCTTTGTTTTTTGAATTTCTTTGCTTTGTTTATATTGCATGCACGCCAAACGCCAAAAACAAAAGCTTCATATTCTCTTGTGGATTAAGGAATTGGAAATAATTTCTTTAATTATCTTTTCTGTATTTTTTGATATTGCTTTCTGCATTTATTTTATCATTTAGAAAAACTGTTGGCAAGAAAATGTATAATAAAGGGTGTCAAAAATGTATCTTATTTTTTTTATTCCTACACCATATCAAGCACTTGTCGCCTTTGGCGGCAATTAAGCAAAGCTTTGTGCTTGATTGGTGCGGGAGTCAAGGTTTTATCCTTGTTTTTTTCACTATATTGAGAATTTTTTTAAGCTCGGGTTTTAAATTAATGATTTTAACTTGTATTTTTTCTTTATTTAAAGAATAAATTACTTTTAGTAGTTCATCAGCAAAACTTCGGGAGAAAAAATCTACTTGAGCAAAATCAAGTTCAACAAGCTTTAATTTATTTTGAGTCAAATACGCCCGGCTTGCTTTTTTAATTTTTTTCGCTTCATCTCTGAAAATTAAGAATCTTTTTTAATTTTTATGAGATTTTTTTTTCATTTAAGAATTTTATAAAAATCAAGAGCTTTAATTAATTGATTTTTTGTATTTAAAAGTGACACCCATATTTTTCATTTTAACATAAATAAATACAAAAGCAAAAATTATTCATAATCAGGCGGGATTTGCCAATAGTCAATAATGTATTTTGCTAATTTTTGAAAACAAGGCACAGCTGAATATTCAGCTGTTCTTGTTTTAGGGTTGTCTAATTTTACCAAGATTAAAAATCTGGGACTAAAGGCAGGTGCAAACCCAATAAAGCTTTGAATTGTTTTATTAGAATATCCCTTTTTATTAATACCTAAGGCAGTCCAAGAAACCTGGGCAGTGCCGGTTTTGCCGGCAATATAATATCCAGGGATTCTGGCCCCTTTGGCAAATCCGTTTTCTGTTACGCTTACCAGCATAGCAGTAAGCTCAGAGGCAGTTTTTTTAGAAATAGGCGTAGTGATGACCTCGGGTTGATTTTGATTTTCTGCTATATAAGGTCTTATCAATTTGCCTCCGTTGGCAATACTACAAAAGGCGCGCACTAATTGAATGGGCGTTATTTCAATTCCTTGACCAAAAGAAGCAGTGGCAAAGTTTATGTCATATCCTCTTTTTAGTTCTTTGTTTTGGGAATAGATTTCTCCTTGCAGGTCAATGCCAGTGGGCTTAAAAAAGCCAAATTTTTCCAAATAATCTAAAAAAATGTTATGTCCAATTTGGCTTTCGGCAAAAACAGCTCCAGTATTAATTGATTTTTCTAATACCTCAGTCATTGTCCTTTTACCCCAGATTTTTTTGTCATAATTATAAATAGTAGTATCTGTAATTGTTACCTTTCCTTTGTCAATATAAGTGGTTTTAGGAGTTATCTTGTTTTCATTTAGACCAGCTGCCATAGTAAAGGGCTTCATAACCGACCCTGGTTCAAAGAGTTTTTGAATAGCTGAGTTTTGAAAAATACTAAAATCTTCAATCTTTGAATATTCGTTAGGATTAAAACTGGGAAGGTTGGCAAGGGCAAGAATTTTTCCTGTATTTGGCTCTATAACTATAATTGTTCCTGATTCAATATCCAGATTTTCTTTTGCCTGTTTTAGCAATTTTTCAGCCATAAATTGAATATTGTAGTCAACAGTGAGAATAATATCCTTTCCCTTTTTAACTGAAGAGAGGCCTTCCTGAAAAAGAGAAAATCCCCAGGGATTTTTTTCTTTTTCTTGCAGGCGCTGTTCCCCCTTTAACAAGTCATTGTAATATCCTTCTATTCCATATTGTCCTTGATTATTTTCATCTAAAAATCCTATTATATGCGCAGCCAGAGATTGTTGAGGATAATATCTTCCCGGAACCTGCTCTAGATAGACCCCTGTGAGATTTAATTTTTTTAAATTCTCTACTTCTTTTTGGGTCAATCTTTTTTTTATTAGTTCATAAAGCGTCTGTTTTTTAATTTTTTCTAAGATAAAATCTTTATCCAAGCCAAGAGTCCGAGCCAATTTGTCTGCTGTTTGTTCTTGTTGCTTGATTTCTTTTGGGCAAATAAAAACCAAGGCCTCTTGCCTATTAATTGCCAGTGCCTGCGTTTTGTTTTGGAAAAAGACCTCTCCCCGTTGACCTTTGATTTCTTCCAAGAGCTTCTGCTGTCCTTTAGCTAAGGCAAGGTAGTAGTTATGGTTTATTACTTGGATATAAAACAAGCGGTAAATAATAACCGCTCCAAATAATAATATAAAAGCCAAAATTAGATTAATCCGCCAGGTCTTCATTTACATTCAACTTGATTTTTTGTTAACTGTTAAGTGTTTAGGATATTTAAGTGGTTTTTACTTTGCCGCTACTGTAGTTTCTAATACCCGGATATACCTTACATTGTTTACCTTCTCAAAATTAGAATTTTGCACCAATGTTTCAATATTTTCTAAAGCACTAATTTGGGAATAATCAATCTCCAGAGCTTTATTTTTTTCAGAAAGCTCCTTTATTTGTTTCTCATAGGTTTTTATTAGATAACCTGCCTTGGTGATTTCATTGACCTGAAATACATAAGATATTAAAAGGAGAGTTGCTAAAATACACAATGAAATTAGGCAGATTTTTGGTTTTGAACTAAAAACACGGGTTATTAAGAAATTTTGTCTCAGCTTTCTACTTCTCATAAATTTTAAGGTTTAAATGATTTTTTGAACCGCTCTTAGTTTCGCCGACCTAGAACGGGGATTCTTTTTAATTTCTTCCCTACTGGGTACAATTGGTTTTTTAAATAAAATTTTCACTAACTTTTGCTTGCTTTTTTCTTTAAAGAAATTTTTAACAATTCTATCTTCTAAGGAATGAAAAGAAATTACTGCCAACCTTCCGTTTGGTTTTAGAACTTCTAATGCTTGAGGTAGGCATTTTTTTAAGTTGTTAAGCTCGTCGTTTACTGCAATTCTTAGGGCTTGAAAGGTTCTGGTAGCAGGATTAATCCGCTGACGCTGATACCATAAAGGAACTGATTCTTTGATTATTTTGACCAATTCAAATGTGGTGTTTATTGGTTTTGTTTTTCTTTTTTGACAGATGTTTCTGGCAATTCTTTTGGCAAATCTTTCTTCGCCGTATTTTTTTAAAATGTTTTCAATCTTTTTTTCCTGCCACTGATTAAGAATTTGTTTTGCAGTTATACCTGAACCTGGGTCAAACCGCATATCAAGCTCTTCATTTTTTTGAAAGGTAAATCCTCTATTTGATTTTTCAATATGCCAGGACGAAAAGCCAAGGTCAATTAGAACGCCAGACACATCCTTAAAATTATTTTTTCTTGCGATTTCTTTTAAATCTGCAAAATTACCCTGCGCTAAAATCAATCTTTTTTTAAATTCTTTATTCTTTATTTTGGATTTGGTGATTTTTAATAGTTCCGGGTCCCATTCAATTCCTAATACCTTGCCCTTTGGTCCGTTTTTTTCAAGGATAAGGAGAGTATGTCCACCGCTTCCAAATGTTGCGTCAATAAAATTTTCATTTGGTTTTGGATCCAGAGATTTCAGTACCTCTTTTTTTAATACTGGAATATGTATCATTATATTCCTAATTCTCCTAGTTTACCGGCAATATCCCCTACATCTTTTTCCATTTTCTTTTTATAAGCATCCCATCTTTTAGCATCCCAAATTTCTAACCGGTTGTGCAGGCCAATAATAATGACTGTTTTTTTTAATAGAGCATATTTTTTTAGATATTCCGGGATAAGGATTCGGCCTAAGCTGTCAAAGCGGACTGCTACTGCTCCAGCTAACATAATTCTGGCAAACCCCCTGGCTTCGGTTTGACTAGCTGGGAGTTTGGCTAATTTGTCAGACATAACCTTCCATTCTTTTAAAGGATAAATGACCAGACAATTATCAATACCACGAGTAATTACTGCACCCTTTCCTAGTTCTCTGCGAAGTTTAGCTGGAATAGACAGCCGTTTTTTAGCATCAATAGTATGTTTGTATTCTCCTATAAGCACATTAGTTATTCACAGATTAACAGAGTTATTAACATTTTTATCCACAGTTTTCCACTCCATTAGTAGTGTATCCCACTTTAAAACATTCGTCAAGCACTAATTTTTCCACATTTTTTCCACATTTCTTGTTCCATAACAAAAAACAGGGCTTTTCCCTGTTTTCTGTTATTATTTATAATTGCTAACTGGCTTTAGCCACGGTTTGATTCTTATTTTCTTTCCTTTTTTAATTTTTCACTTATATCCTCCTTCTTAATCCTTGCCACTCAAAGAGGGGGGGTATAGGTGGAGGATATTCTTTTATTGTAAAAACTATTGCGGTGAAACTGTACACGGAAATTACGTAATAAATTACGTAATAAATTACGTAATATATTACGTAATATATTACGTAATTTTTTTCTTGTGATTTCTATAGAGTAAAATGTGAGCCAAAAAACAAACAAATTATTCTATTTTTATAGAGGTTTTTCCTTTATTTTTAAACTCAAATTCAAGCGATTTTATATTTAAAACCTCTTTTAAGAGTTTAGAATATTTTTCTATTTCTTTGTTTTTGGTCTTAATTAATACCTTACTGAGCTCCTTTTTTTGAGATATTTTTTTCCTGCCTCTATATTTTCTTACAAAAGAAATAATATCTATAACATTATCAAAGCTTTGTTTTGCTTTAGGATTTAATAATCTGGAATTGACTTTTGGAAATAGAGCTTGGTGAATACTTTTTTCTTTTTCTCTTCCTCTAAAATAGAGCTGAAAAAGCTCTTCGGTTATAAAAGGCATAAAAGGAGCATAAAGCTTTAATATAGAAAGCAAAGATGTGTAAAGAGTAAACCTTGCTGTTTTTTTGGATTCTAGATTATTTTTGCTGTAGAGCCGTGGTTTTACAATTTCTAAGTAATTATCACAAAAACTTCTCCAGAAAAATTTATCAATCACTTCTCTTGCTTTTTTAAATTCGTATTTTGAAAGCAAACTATCACAACTTCTAATTGTTATTTGCAAAAGGTGCAGTATCCATTTATCCTCTGGTTCTAACTTTTTCAAATTTATGTTTTGCTTTTTTTGAAAATTTTCTAAGTGCAGGAAACAAAATCTGGCTGCGTTCCAGAGCTTGGTGCAGGTTCTTTTTCCTATTCTTACCTCTTCTTCGTTCCAGCGCAGGTCTTCTCCTAAATTTGCTTTTGCGGTCCAGTATCTTATAGCATCAGCCCCATATTTTTTAATTACTTCTTGGGGTTCAACAACATTTCCTTTGCTTTTTGACATCTTTTCTCCTTTGGGATCCAAGACAAAACCAGAAATCATTATTGTTTTCCAAGGAATTTTATTAAAGTGAAGCTTTGAACGAACAATTGTGTAAAACAGCCAGAAATTAATAATATCATGAGCTTGAGCCCTAAGCGACATTGGGAATAATTTCTTTTTTATTCTCTTATTTTTCACTAATTCAATAGCTATTTGAGGGGTTAAAGAACTGGTTGCCCAGGTGTCCAAAACATCTTTTTCAGGGATGAACTTGGTATTACCGCAGGAGCAAGGTGTTTTTGGTTTAGAATTTAATGGGTCAAGAGGCAATTGAGAAATTTGGGCAATTTTTACTCTTTTGCATTTTTGACAGTACCAAACAGGAATGGGCACCCCAAAATATCTTTGACGAGAGATACACCAATCCCATTTTAAACCCTTTACCCAATTCTCATACCGTTTATACATATGCTGGGGATACCATTTTATTTTTTTTGCCATCTTTAAAAACTCGTCTTTAAGGTCTAAATATCTAATAAACCATTGAGTAGTATTAATAATTTCAATTTCAGTCCCGCATCTTTCATGAACATTGACTGTGTGTTTTATTTCTTTTTGGCTGGAAAGCAATCCTTGTTTTTTGAGGTCATTAATGATTTCTTGACGAGCTTTTTTTATTTTCAGGCCCTGATATTTCTTTGCCCTTTCCTGCATTATTCCCATTTTGTTAATTGAGATTTTAAGAGGAAGATTGTGTTGGTAATACCATTCAACGTCAGTAGTGTCTCCAAAAGTACAACACATTACAATGCCTGTTCCTTTTTTAGGATCCACCTTGCTGTCTTCTAAAATAGGCACTGTTTGTCCAAAGAGAGGAACAATGGCCTTTTTGTTGATTATATTTTTATATCTCTTGTCTTTAGGATGAACAAAAATTGCCACACAACTGGGCAAAAGCTCCGGCCGGGTAGTGGCAATAGTTATTTCTCCCCCATTTTTTAATTTAAAGATAATGTTATTAAATGTAGTTTGTTTTTCTTTATCTTCAAGTTCTGCCTGGGCAATTGCTGTTTGACAATGCGGGCACCAAAGCGTGGGTGTTTCTTTTCTATAAATTCTTTTGTTTTTGTATAGCTCAATAAAGAATTTCTGGCTTAATTTTTGGACATAATTACTGATAGTGGAATAATCAAGAGTAAAATCAGAAGACAGTCCAATATCTTTCCAGTCCTGAATAAATCCTGGTCTGATTTTTTTAATAGTTTTTTGGCATAGCTTAACAAAAGCATTTCTTTCCATATCAAAGATTTTTACTTTATTTTCTTTCTCTACCAGTTTTTCTGTGGGCAGGCCATTGTCATCAGTTCCAAAAGGATAAAAAATATTTTCTCCTTTCATTCTATGGTAGCGCGCAATAATATCCATATGGGTATAAGAAAAAGCATGACCCAAATGCATTTTTCCACTAACAGTAGGTGGAGGCGTGTCAATGGAAAAAATTTTAGCACTTTTTTTAGGATCAAATTTGTAAATTTTTTCTTTCTCCCAAAATTTCTGCCACTTTTCTTCAAGATTTTTCGGATAATGTTTTTTCATATTTTAATTTATAGCTTGTTATATTTTAATTATAACTTCTTAAAAACAAAACTCAAATTTTATTTCACTGGCGATTTAAGATAAAAGTGACTGTGTTTGTTTGAAATAAATTTAGTTTTTTATTTTCTATGGCTTGAAATAAATCTCTCGCCAAATTATTTCTTTTTTAGTCATAATTTGTTTTTGTTTTAAAAGGATAAAATAAATATCCTCATTTCTATAATATTAGAAACAAGGATACTTATCAATCTAATAAAAATAAATACTACTATGTATTCGCTATTTCCTTCCTTTCTGACTTTGGCCTGATTTGTCCTTATGCATTCTCTATGAACTTTCGGGTGATAAAAGAAGATTATAAAACAATATCTTTTGTTTTAAGTAGGTTTATTTTAAACTCCACTTTTTCAAAATCTTTATCTTCGCTCCACAGAAAGGTTTTTTCTTTTAAATAAAGAGCTAAAATATCAATATCATCTTTGTCAATTTCTTTAATTAATTCTTCTGCTTGTTTTAAATAATCTTTATAATAATTCCGAGATACAATTTTTAAAGGTAAAAAAGATATTCCTTCTTTGATTTTTTTCTTGGAAACGCCAGATTTGCGAGAAATTAAAGGAATATATCTTTTCACTTCTTTTAAAGTGAAATCAGAAGTAATAAACTCAAATTTAGTATCAAATAAAATAAATCTTGGCTTTCCGCCAAGAAGAGCTGAGATTATAATATTGGCATCAGTTACAATTCTAATCTTCATTAATTTAAGATTTAATTTCTTTTAAAACACTTTCCGGCTTTATTCCCTTTTTTTCTAAACCTTTTCTTATCTTTTCAGAAATAGAAAAAAAGTGGAGTTTTTTTAATTCCATTAATCTTTTTTCTATAGCTTCTTGGATAAATTCTTGTTCATCCGTATAACCAAATTCTTTTACTATTCTTTTGACTTTTGGAGATAATTTTACTGCCATAATTTTTTTAATTTTTATATTCTAATTTAATTTTAGGATGATAAAAATAAAAAGTCAAGGAGATGTAAAAGTAGAAGTATCTTGAGTATAAATTTCTCCTAATATATGAAACCCTGTTATGAATTTTTTCTTTTTCGTTATATTTTTGCTCATACCACTCCTTTTTCAATAAACTCAAATATATTTTTATTGGAATCTATTTTAATTTTTACCCCTAAGGGAATTGTAATCATTGGATCAGTATGTCCAATATCAACATTGAAAAGAATAGGAAAGTCGTAATATTTCATCTTTTTTTCAATCAGGTGAATAAGTTGGTGGGTTTGTTTTTTTGTATACCTGAAAGGCCTTCCAATGAGCATCCCTTTGATTTTATTAAAAACTCCTGAAAGCTCTAAGTCAGTTAAATAAGCATCTACCTCTTCTATACTTTCACCTTTTTTAAAATTACACTCACTTTCTGGAATTTCCCAGAAAAAAATACTATTAGTAAAGTCAGGCCAGTATTTTGTGCCTCGCAGATGAACTATTGAAGGCAAACATCCACCCAAGATAGGCCCCTCTGCTTTACCTGGCTTTATCCATTGCCATCCTGTATTTTTCTTTAATTTTCTTGTTCTTTTTGAACTTTCCCTTTTTTTCCAATCTAAAATTTCATCCGTCCAATGAGAGGAAGGTTCAATTTTTCCTATGGGACTTGGGATCATTATAGCTTTTTCAAAATAATCTTGGGTATATGAAAAAATTTTTGGATATTCAGCAAATTGTGTCAAAGCTGCTGGGCCATAAAAACTTACTAACCTAGCTTGGGTATAAAGAGCAAAATGTAGGACGCTAATATCTGAATATCCTAGAAATATCTTTGGATTTTTTTTAATTAAATCAAACTTCAAATATCTTAAGATTTGATTTGAATGATTTCCGCCGATAAATGAAATTATTGCTTTTATTTTTTTGTCTTTGAAAAAACTATTTATATCTTCTGCTCGTTCTTTAGGATCGCCTGCAGTATATCCTGTCACTTTTAAGGCGTATCTGCCTAATTTCACCCTAAACCCCAGGGCTTTAATTGCCTCTATAGCTCTTTTCGTCCTATGAGGAAATAATCCTGCCAATGGAGCAGAAGGACTGACAATTCCTATAGTATCTCCTTTTCGCAAATATCTTGGCTTGATTAATTGTTTCATATTGAAGTTTTAAGGACAAATTTGATTATCTATTCTTGGAAATGCTTTTGTTTCCCATATAAAGGGTAGTTTGAGGACTGATTGAATAAATCTTTAGAACCCTCTATAATTTGTTTTACCCTATTCTGGACTTTCTCCTTTTTAATCTTTTTTTTAGCAATTTTTAACATAGCGGGAGTAACATCTAATAAAATAATATCATATCCTAATTTTGCCAATTCAATAGTATATCTTCCCGGGCCTCCTCCAGCATCTAAAATTAATCCTTTGGATGGTAAATATTTTTTCAGAAAAAAAATTGTGGTATCCAATTCTAATCTATAGTAAGGACTCCGGACCAATCTTTTCCATTCATTTTGACTCTCAATAGAATAATATTTTTTAACTAATTTTTTAAATAATTTTTCGTTCATAAAAATAAATTATTTTTTCATTGGCAGTTCTACATAAAAGGTGCTTCCCTTGCCCTTGCCTTTTGATTCTGCCCATATTCTGCCATTGTGCATTTCTACAAACCGACGGGCGATGTATAATCCCAGACCTGCTCCTCTTGTCCAAAGCTGTCTGCCTGCCGCTCCTCGGGAAAAACTTTCAAAAATTTTTTCCAAATCTTGTTTACTCATTCCTTCTCCTGTATCTGATATTTGTATTTGGACTTTAGAATTTGTTTGGAATCTGGATTTTGAAGTTTGTAGTTTTATGGTTATTCCTCCTTTGTTTGTATAATGAATAGCATTATCAATTAGATTTAAAATAACCTGTCTTATTTTTTCCGGGTCAATGTTAATTTTTGGTAGAGCTTGTTTTGTCTGCCCTGCCGTGATATTTTGCTTAATGTCTTTTTCAAATCTTAAATAAATCTTTTTTTTCCGCGCCTTAACTCTCATTTCCTTAACGACTGAGGAAATTAAATCCTCTAAAGATGTTTTCTGGTAATTCATCTCAATTTTACCTGATTCAATTCGCGAGATATTTAAAAGATTCTCAACAAGATTTAGTAATCTTTCGTTTGATTGATAAATATTTTTTATTGTAGAAAGGGCGGGTTTTGGCAGTTTGCCATAATCTCCTTCAATAAGCATTGAGATATATCCCTTAACAGCGGTTAACGGCGCTCTCAATTGATGCGAGGCAATAGAAATAAACTCTGATTTGGCTTCAGATATTTTTTCTATTTCCTCTCTCCTTTTTACCTCTTCTATCACACTTTTAATAAGCATCTGGCCAAAGAATAAAAACAAAACAAAAATAGCTCCTTTCCAAAAATAATCAAAAGCTGTTTTAGAAACCAAGGCATTTATCAAAAGCAAAATAGCAATCACCACTACATAAACAGAGGTCAAAACAATTTTTATTCCAAACAACTGCCGTTTAACAATAGCATAAGCAGTAAAGAGGAGAAGAAAAATGGCGGAATAGTTACCGATAGAATAATATCGAGGGGTTTTTTGTCCAAAAGGAAGAATGACATTAAAAATAAGATTCATTATTATAAAAATGAAAAGTCCGACTAAAAGATATTGGATCTTAAGTTTTTCTTTCTTCGATGATCTAAAGTATTTTTTAAAAATTCGGGTTATAACTAATAAAGTTACAAACAATACAAATCCAAAGTAAATAAATTTCCCCTGTCCTAATACGGGCGCAACTCCAAATTTTATAGGTACCATACGTACAGCCATAAAATCTGTAAAGACAGAGAATAAAAAAAGTATTAAGCTGCCAACTGGAATAAGTACTTTTAGAAATGAAAACTTTTCTTTTCTTCCCACAAAACTAAGAGAGAAAAAATAAAACGGGATAAAAAAAAGGATAGTTGCACCATACGCTAATCTACCCAGGAATAAAGATAGCTCTAGATTATGTATTGAAGTTCCACTAAAATAACAAAGAGTTATCCATAAGAGAATAAAAATTGTCATTAGAGAGAACATTTGATTAACTCTCGATTTCCAATTAGCAGACAAAACCCAAAAAGCCAGCCATAATCCAACGAGATCAATTAATATAACAATTATTTTGTGAATCAAAACCAAGTCCATAATTTTGAATTTTTTATTAAAAGTTTATATTTCTAATTAGATTAGATTTATTTTTTTTAATCTTTTTGTAATTCATATTAATATAATTCTTTAATTTGAAAAAGAGAAGTAAATATAAATATATTTAAAATAAAATTTTTGTAAAATCCGATTTTTTATAGAATTCAATTAAAAAACTGATAGAAGATTGGATTACCTCCTTAATCCATGTTTCTATCTTTAGTTTATTTAAACTCTTATTTAATTTTTGTTTTTCTTTTTTAATTAGGTTTAAGATGTATTTTTCAGGGTTTTTTTGATTTTTAGTTATACTTACAGCATTAATTTTATTTTTATTTTTTCGGTAACTTGATATATCATTACTGAACCGAGCTATTGTAGCTCCTTTTAAAAAGACAGGTTCTAATTTTTCTAAAGTACTAATAGATACTTTTTTTATTGCGAGATAAGTAGTCCAAATAAAAATAGCTCCTATGCTATATATTGCCTTTTCCATATAGCTATCAAAGGTAACTGTTTGTTTTTTAGATAAATAAACTTCTTTTCTCATTGCTTCATTCATTTGTTCGGCAGTATTTTTCCAATAAAGATAAAGTTCTTGAGAGCAAGAATTCTTGATTTTTTTAATTATTATTTTCCAAAGTGATATTAATTCTCGAAGTTGGGCTGTATCAATTTTAGCTAAATTGTAATTCTTACCGTTAAGTAAATCCTTACAGATAGAATAAAGCTTCTCCTTATTTTGATAATCGATCCGAGAGTTATCTAAAAAGTCGTCTTGGGCCGAAAGTAATACTGAAGCAGCAAAAACCAAATCAAACGCCTTACCCTTTTGTCTATTAGTATAATTCCAAATAAAAAAACAAATATTTTTCAAGGATTTCCCTGTCCTCCTGTTTCTGTTAGTAATATTGGGAAATCTTTTTTGAAACTTCTCTACTTGTTTTTTGTAATAATTTAGATACTCTTTATTAAACTCTTTATACAAATATCCAACAGGACAATTATCCTTCTGATAAGATGACTTCGCCATAGGTAGGAGAATTATAAAGACAGTTTTTTATTTTAAGCGTTTTCCTCTGTTAGGTCTTAAAATAACAAAACGCCTTCAATTAGAACAAAAAGCCCAACATTAAATGTTGGG
This sequence comes from uncultured Candidatus Saccharibacteria bacterium, assembly GCA_964400775.1. Classification (GTDB taxonomy): domain Bacteria; phylum Patescibacteriota; class Minisyncoccia; order Minisyncoccales; family JAGLUP01; genus CAYNVZ01. Next base: position 13,271 of record CAYNVZ010000002.1, read on the forward strand.
CTTTTTGTTAAGACCTTTGTTTTCCTCCATTTTCTTCAGAATTCTGACCTTTCTTATTGCTTTCATTACCTTATTTTCTCAAACTTGCCTTGGGTTGTCAAGAAATATATAAAATCTCAAAACTAAATCTGCGATTAATCAATTTATTATAATAATTAGTATAATCTTCTATGATGTCTTAGATGTTAAGTTTAAGGGTAGCCTATTTTTTAAATTGCTTTAAAAATCTCAGGTCTCCTGAGTAAAACAATCTAATGTCGTTAATTTTATATTTTAACATCGCTAACCTATCTACCCCCATTCCAAGGGCAAAGCCCTGCCAATTTTCTGGATTATAGCCAGCTGCCTTAAAAACATTAGGGTGAATCATTCCTGAGCCTAATACTTCTACCCATCCAGTGTACTTACAGGCCGAACAACCCTTTCCCTTGCATAAATTGCACTCAATATCAATTTCCAGGCCCGGTTCTACATAAGGAAAATAACCTGGTCGCCATCGAAATTTAGTATCTTCACCGAAAAATTGTTTTATAAAAACTTCTAAAACACCTTTCAAGTTTGTTAATGAAATATTTTTGTCTACCATCAATGCTTCTAGTTGATAAAATTGAATTTCATGAGATGCATCGGTCGCTTCATGTCTAAAAACTCTGCCAGGGATCACAATCCTAAATGGAGGGTTGTTTTTTTCCATAAAGCGGATTTGTACAGCCGAGGTCTGTGTCCGCATTAATTTCTTTTCACTTTTGTTATTTTTTTTATTGATAGTTTCTTTCTTATTCTTATTTTTTTCTGGTTTTAACCAAAGGGTATCTTGCATATCTCTTGCCGGGTGGTCTTTTAACATACCTAATCCATCGAAATTATACCATTCTGTTTCAATCTCAGGACCTTCAACCACTGAGAAACCCATCGTTTGAAAGATCTCAATAATTTTTCTCTGAATTAAAGTTAAGGGGTGTAAACATCCTGTTTCTATTTTTTTCCCCGGTATAGTAATATCAATTTTGTCCTTTTGGGATTCTAATTCAATAAGTTTCTTTTTTAGTTCTGCGGATTTTTTTTCTATTTCTTTTTCAAGATTAAGTTTTAGCAAATTTACTTCTCTTCCTATTTCCCTTTTTTCGGCTGTTTTTAAGTTTTTTAATGATTTAAAAATTTTTCTAATTTCTCCCCTTTTTCCTAAATATTTTCGGTAAATTTTATCAAGTAAAATTAAGTCTTGAGATTTTTTAATTTCATTAAGAGCATTCGTTTTAATAGATTGTAATTGTGAATCAAATTTTCTCATAGCTTTGAAAGTTGTGTTTGGATTTTCTTGTAATTTTCTTTAAGAAAATGGCGTATTAATAATGGAGTTAATTGTTTATTTAAAATACACCTATACTTAAAAACTTCTTTGTTCGGTATAGTTCTACTTACGTAACATCCTCCTATACAAATGCCTTCCAATTCACATCCTTTACATTCTTGTAGATTACCTTTCCACTTACTAATTAGAAATTTTCTATATTTAGAAAAAGTATTTATCTTTTTCAACTTGTCTAATGGAAGCACTAATTCATTAATATAAACGCAGGGTTGGATCTTTCCCTCTGAAGTTACGGCTATTGCTTCACCTCTTATAGGAGCACAAAAAGCAATGGGTGATTTTTGATTTTTTATAAGTGTAGAAAAAGGTTTTGACCAATAACCATAAATAATTAAGCCAATCGATTTCCCATATTTATAGAGTTCAAATAGTTTTCTTACAATTCTTTTATAATCATGATGTGGTGGATTTATTAGGTCTGCTTCAAGGTTTATTCTTTTTATTCCTAGATTTTTAAGAAAATCCAAAAAGTCAGTATTTACTAATTCAAAGTTCTTTCGAGAAAGACAAGTGCTTATGGCAATTTTCTCTCTATCTCTTAGATTTTTGTACTTCGCCAAAGTTTTAATTCCTTTTAAAATATCATCAAATGTCCCTTTACCGTTTTTATATATTCTAACTTTGTTATTTGCTTCTTTAAGTCCGTCTAAACTTATCCCTACCACAAATTTATTGTCAGCCATAAATTGTGCGATTTTTTCATTAATAAGTGTTCCATTTGTTGTGATAGTAAAACCAATTTTTTTATATGGACCTATATTTTTCTTTGTGTAATCTACGATTTTTTTAATAACTTCAAAATTCAGCAGTGGTTCTCCTCCTGTAAATCCAATTGTAACTTTTTTCCTTTTGTTATTTAAAACAATTTCAAAAAACTGGTCTAATGCTTTTTTTGCATTCTGCCATTGTAATACATGTTTTTTGTTCTTCCCAGATAAAGAATCGCATTTTTGTTTTACGCAGTAATTACATTTGAAATTACATTTATCAGTTGTAGTAAATCCTATAAAAAATATTTTTTTATTTTTATTTAATCTTTTTTCATACTTGTTTCTTTGTTTTTTAATCTCTTCTTTTTCGTTTTTGCCATTTTTGACTATAAGCCCGCAGTTAATATATTCTTCTAACAATTCTTGGAGATTCTTTTGTTTGGTTATACCCTTAAGCTGATATAAATCGTATTGGTTGTTTTTTAATAATAAAAAAAGGTTGTAGGTATCCCTATTTACAATTGCGTATCTTCCCATTAAAGAATTAAAACAAAACCAGAAATCCCGATATCTTATTGAATTAAAATTCTTACTTAGAGAATATTTATCTTTCTTCATCTTATTATTATTTCTTTCAATTCTAGCAACCCGAACACCATGTGTGGCCTAACGCATTCCATAAAGGTTTTCTCACTTTAATTCTTACTGGTTTTTTTATTTTTATTTTTTTATTCTTTTTTGCCTTCATATGAAATCTCTTTAAGTTTATTATTTCTTATTTCGACTTTTCTTTTTAGTTTGTCTGTTTTCTTTATATCACGGCTTAAAGAACCCTGTCAAGGTTTTTCAGTATTAATTTGGATTCTGCTAAGGTTGGGCTTTTTTGTTAAGACCTTTGTTTTCCTCCATTTTCTTCAGAATTCTGACCTTTCTTATTGCTTTCATTACCTTATTTTCTCAAACTTGCCTTGGATTGTCAAGAAATTGCATAGGATACTAACATTTTGGAAAATCCAAGGTTAGGGAAAAACCTCCCCCTCCTGTATCCTCCCCCTCCACACAGTGGAGGGGGAGGATTAAGGTGGGGGTTTGAACCTTGAAGTTTTCCAAAATGTTTTTGATCTTATGCGAAGGATCCGGAATATGCTAGAGAATGTTTGTTAAGAACCTTGAAAGAGACCAAGAATATCAGTCAAACAGCAGGATCATGGTCTTGTAGCAAAAATACAGTAAAGTTAGCTATTAAGAAAGAGAAAGAAGGTAATTTTTTATTGCTTGGCTTAGCCAAGCAATCCTATGTCAAGGTTTTCAGTGGAGTTTTATTTTATAATGTTCATTTTTTAATTATTCAATTTTTTCAATAGGTGCAGGCCCCCACATTAATTTTTTTACCCTTTTGCTTTTATCTGAAAAAATAAACTCTGCAATTTCTCCTAATGAGTCAAACCCAGATTTTGTTTCTATTATAAATTTGTGTTTACCAATTGGTCTAAGTAGTGTGCCATATTCTATTGGTGAATTTGTTGCTGGATTAAAAGCAACAAGATTTTCTTCTGTATCAACCACACAAATATCCCCCCATCGAGATCGATATATACCTTGATATCTTTTTTTGTTTGGCAACTTTTTGTTACCTTTAATATATTTATCTTTTTTATCAAAAAGATTATAAATCGTTTCTAAAATACTGCTATTGATAAAACCAACAGACAAGTTGTTGCTGTTAGAAAGAGTAATTACTCCAATATCATTTTTGATATCTAGGGCAATTCTGCTTGTGAAGCCAGGGAATCCACCACTGTGTCCGATGATTTTTCTTCCCTGAATTTTATAAATTATATTTCCTAAACCGTAAAATTCATCTTCTCTTCCAGTTTCCCAATATTTTCTGAACATTTCTTTTTTTGATTCTCGGTTAAATAAATCATCCTTGTTTTTACAGTTAAAGGATAATGCTGAAAGAAATTTAGCAAGGTCTACTACATTGGATATAAATCCAGTTGCCGGGCTATATGCTTTAGTTTTTATATGTTTAAATTTCTGCCTTTTTTCATCTGGAATTACTTTTGACCATCCTGTAGCAAGGCGATTGAAAAATTTTTCACTTAGATCAGGAGCGGTATTTTTTAGTTTAAGTTTTTTAATGATATGTTCGTTGACATATTGGTTATAGTTTTGACCGCTTGCTTTTTTTATAATTTCGCCAAGTAGAGCAAAGCCATAATTTGAATATTTAAACCGAGTTAGATTTTCAAAAACAATTGTCTTGATAGAAACTTGGTCTTTTAATTCTTTTGCATTAGGAAATTTATCTGTAATCCAGTGCGGGGTAGTTCCATCTCTGAATATTCCTGCAGTATGGGATAGAATTTGCCGAATGGTAATATTACTGGAGTTTGTTTTTTTGTTTTTTGCTTTGAACCAGGGTAGATACTTTTCTACTGAGTCATCTAAATTAAGCTTGCCTTGTTCGCAGAGTTGAAGAATTGCTATTGTAGTAAACATTTTTGATATGGAGCCAATCCGATAACATGTTTTTGGTGTTGCTTTTCTTTTAGGGTCAAGCCCTGCATATCCAAATCCTGCCTGATATACAAGCTTCCCTTTATAGGTTATTCCAACCGATAAACCTGGTATTTGGTCGTATTTGATTTTATAGGGCAGCCAGATGTCTATAATTTTGGCAGTATATGAAATTGCTTTTGAAAAATTGTTTTCCATTTTTCAATCAACTGTTTGTGGGTTCCTTGTTCAACAATTTTTTCTTTTTCTAAAACAAAATTTTATCTGCAGGATGTTTTACAAATCCATCAATGGTTGTGATTAATTTCTCAATTTTTTCATTAATTCTTTATTTGCTTTTCTCTAATTTTTCATCTACAGTCGAAAGATAATAGTTTGTTCATTTAAAACCTTTTTATTTTTTGGTTTGGCGGTCTAAAAATTTTTCTATGTTATTTGTTAATAATTAGCGAGAAATTTTCGGGGTTGATTTGCACCCTATATCCCCTTTTTAGTTTTCCTGATAAAATCGCTTCAGCCAGCTTATCTTCAATTTTATCTTGAATTACCCTTTTCATTGGTCTGGCTCCGAAAGCCGGCTTATATCCTAATTCAGCTATTTTTTCTTTTAATGGTTCGGTGATTATAAATTCAATATCTCTCTCAGATAGATTTTTTCTTAATTTTTGCAAAAGAAGTTCGGCAATATCTAACAGATTCTTTTTACTCAGAGGTCTGAAAATTACCACAGCGTCAAAGCGGTTAATAAATTCTGGCCTGAAAATTTTTTCTCTGAAAAGATAAGATAAAAGTTCTTCTTTTATAATATTCAATTCTTTATTTAGTCGGATGTTTTCCCAGATGATTTGTGCGCCGGCGTTTGAGGTGGCAATTATAATAGTATTGGAAAAATCAATTTTTCTGCCCAAGCCATCTGTGATGTGTCCTTCGTCTATAACCTGCAAGAACAGGTTTAAGATATGGGGATGTGCCTTTTCAATTTCGTCTAAAAGTAGTAAGGAAAAAGGATTTTCTCGAATGGGCGTGGTTAAAAGACCTTCCTCTGTTATACTGCCTAAAAGCCGATGTACATCTTCAATGTTTTGAAATTCAGACATATCAAGACGCACCATCCGTTCTTCACTTTTAAAATAAATTTCAGCTATTGCTTTTGAGGTTTCGGTTTTTCCTACGCCGGTTGGTCCTAAAAACAGAAAACTACCCATTGGACCTTTTCTTATGGTAATATCGGTCCGCGCCCTTCTTAAAGCTGAGGCAACTTCATCTACTGCTTCGTCTTGATTAATAATTCTTTGGTGAATTAGTTTTTCTAAGTTGAGCAGGACTTCTTTTTCTTGGATTTCTACTTTTCCGACAGGAATCTGGGTTTTTTCTGAAATGACCTTATTTACATATTCAGGTATAACCACTGGCTTTTCCGGAAAACGGCTGGAATAAACCATTACATCGTCTAAAACCTCAATGGCTTTTCTAGGAAAGGGAATATCAGCAATATAGCGCGCGCTTAAGGAAACAATTTCTCTTAAAACAGGATAGGTTACGAATTTATTATATTTTTGCTCTAAAGCCATAGCTCTATTTTCTAAAATTCTAATTACTTCTTGTCTAGAAGGTTCAGATACTTCTATCTTTTCAAACAGATTTAAAATAGAAGGATTTGATTCAATAAAACGGTGGAGTCCGCTATAGGAGGTAATGGCAATAATTTGAAAACTAGGCAAATGGAGATATCTTTCCAGGATTCCAGAAATATCTATTGCTCCCGGCCGTTCTTCTTGTCCTATGAAGTTATGAAAGTTATCAATTATTAAAATCACATTACCTGCAGAAACCGCTTCTTCAAATATGGTCTCTAAAGTGCTTTCCATTTGTTCTAAGGATTCTGTCTCAGCAATAAGAGAGGCAAGGTCCAGTTCTACAATTCTCTTGCGGTTAATGGCAGGCAAACTTGTTCCTAAAAAGCTTTTTGCTACCAGGGCCTGGATTATGGTTTTTCTTCCTGTGCCTGGTTTTCCTACTAAAAGCACATTATTAATTTCAGGAGAAGCCAGTGCCCGTTCTATTTGTTCAAGTTCTGCTTCGTGTCCAATAATTTCTCCAAAGCCCTGCTTTTTTATTATCTCTGTCCAGTCAATTGAAAATTGGTCCAAGGTCAAGGTGTAGCCAGCTGCCCAATCAGTTCCAATAGAGCCCAGTTTAATTAAATTTTCATATTCCCAAAATTTTTTTCTTTGTTTTATTCGTTTTTCTAATGATTCAGCCCACCAGGTCAGATTTTTAATATCTTCCACATTTAGTTCTGCCTCAACAAGTTCTTTTTTAAAAATAGGGCTAATTCTGCTTTGAGTAATTAGGATGTCCCCTACTTCAATTTTTTGTCTATTTCTTTTTTTGGCTTCTTCTGCAGATTCAGATATTACCTTTAAAAAGTTCCCAGAAGCGGTCTTTAAAGAATCCATCTTCTCTTTTAGTTGTTTTTTAATTTTTTTTAGATCCAGACCTGCTCGAGAGAATATAAAGTTTATCTTAGGATTTTTTTCATCCAGAATAAAATAAAGCAGTGCTTCTGAAGATATTTGAGAAAGTTTCTTTTTTTTGCTAAATTCCATTGCCTTGGAAACTGCTACCGCTGTATCATAATCTAAAAAGGAAGCAAGATTTAGTTCCTGGGGTTGAGGATTTTTTAGCTTGAGATTAAAAAACCAAATCAGTATTTGAAAGGTTATAATAAAAACCAAACATATCAGGCAGGCCTTATATACAGATGTTGCCAGAGAAATGATAAAAACAAAGATTAAAATCTTTTCCAAAACCTCTATAAATCTAAAATATCTTTCTAATTTGACTGCCTGGAAAATTACTGCTTGTTTTGGATTAAAATAAAATTCCAAAGCCATAAAGAAGCGTGAAAATTAAAAAAATGGGCAGTATTAACCACCCAATAATTACAAATAGTCCTAAAATTAAAATCAAAATTTCGCAGAATAAACCAGTAAGAATTGTGAAACTTCTTACCACTGTGCCTATGGCTCTTGAAACTGCATTAAAGCTAAAGGCATCAAGATATCTATGTAGATCAAATCCTGTGCCATAAGAGTATTTATATCTTCGCCAATGAGAAAAAAGGGTTTTAAAGAGCAAGGGAATAGAGAAAAAATTAAAATTAAACAAAAGAAAATTCCGCCAGATTCTTATCATTTCCCTTGGTATTTCAAAAAAATACCAAACAATAAATTGAAACAATATAGATTGTCTCATTAGGCCTTTATTAGTTTAATGCCGATATTTGATATCTGACTTCCGCCGAAAATTAAAATTCCGGCCAGAATTGACCAGGCAACAAGATTTAAAAGTTTAGGCAGTGTGTCTTTTGGCAAGAGCTTTTCTAATTGTTTTTCTATTTGTTCTTGTATTATCTCCTGCATTTTTTCTTCAGGATTTGATAACAAGCTCTTGCTTTTAGGAAGACCTGTTTTTTTATTAAAGCTGTCTTTAGAAGGAATGGAAAAAATTTCCGGCACAGGGGTTTTTGCGGAAAAGATATTATAAGAAGAGTAAAGCGTTCCTATAATTATACAAACACCGGCTGTTAGTAAAATCCAACCAAAAATTTGCTTAAAAGACATATTAATAAGCTCCTATTATTCCTGCTATTCCTGGGTGGGTAGATAAAAATTTAATCAAACACCACCAGGACACAACAAGGACAATAATAAAAGTTAAGAAATCTATTATGTTTTTCATACTATTTTAGTGGTAACTAATAACTTATAACCGAGTAATAATTAGTTTTATTATATTATATTTTTTAAATTAAAACAATAAAAACCCGCCAGTTGTTGGACTGGCGGGATAAAATAATTTCGCCTAAAATGGGAGCATATTTTTTTGCTTGGCGTAATAAAGAGCGCCCCCGATGACAACAACTGCCACTACTACTAAAACAATTGGGTCTGTGAGAGACATAATTTTTTATCCTGTTAAACTTCGCTTTATGGTAATTTTGCCTTTGGCGAAAATATTTAACAGGATGATGACATAAATTATTATGAACCCGACCTTTATATTTATTAAGAGCTAATAATTTTTAGAATCTGAGAGGTTTTCTTTTTAACATTTAATTTTTTATTAAACAAGGCAGATTCCAATATTAATTTATCCATTGCGCCTAAAAGAAACAAGGTGATAGACTTTATCTCTGTATTTTTTTTGCTTTGTTTAAATATCTCCTTCAAAAAATTTTGGAATTGATTATTAATTTTCCTTCTCAATTGGACAATATAATCTGTAATTTCAGAATCAATGTCTGGACTTTTTAGAAAACAGGATTTAATGAGGTTTTTTTCTTTTAATCCGAAATAAAGGTAATTTTGGATTAATTGGCTAAGCTTTTGCTCTGATGTCTCTGCCTGTGCCATTCCCCTATTTATTGTTTTAAATAGGTTTTGGCAAGAGTTTTCTAAAACTGCCAGATATAATTCTTTTTTGCTTTTGAAATGGTAATAAAGCGCAGCTTTGGTGATATTTAAGCGCTTAGCGATTTTTTCCATTGAGATTCCTAAAAAACCAAATTCAGAAAAAAGCTCTGCAGCTGTCTCAAATATCCTTTTTTTTGCGTTTGTTGTCTTCGTCCTCATAGTGTTGATTTGAAATGGAGCTTACTTACCGCTCGGTAAGTAATTATTTCAGAATAATCTTATCAGGTCTATATGTCAAGTAATAACTGTGGAAAAATATAAAATACAATGATTCGGGTGTACGTATCATAGCGGAAATAAAAAATAAAAGGAGTTTTATACTCCTTTTACTATTATTTTTGGAAATTTGCGGAATTTTTCTTCTTTTTGCGCTACTCTTTCTTTTGTTGTAATTATATAGATTATATCAAACCCATTGTAAGCAGCTATTATAAGCTCGTCCCCGTTCACTGGACACATAATTCCTCCCAGATAGATAATAGGTATTTCTATATTTACATTTATTCCCCTTTCAACAACAAACTTATTTCGGAGTTGCCTCTGGTTTTGTTCCAAAACCTCTCTTGTTAATCGCCTTCCACTAAAATCTGTTTCTCTTCCTGCTGGACCAAATTTGAACTTGAGATTTTTTCTTTCAAACGCTTTGGTGATTTGCCTTCCTCCTCCGCAGAGAACTACTACATAGTTTGTTTTGGAGAGTTTTTTTATAAAATCAAGAGCTTCTTGGTTTTTTATTAAATCTCCAGAGACTTTTATCAATATATTTTTTACTTTTTCTTTTATCATTTTTACCCTCCTAATCCTTCTATTTTTTCTTTTTCTTCTCTTCCTTCGGTTTTAGTTTTCTTTGCCAATCCAACGGCTCTTTCAAAAATTCTCGGCAGTCATCTATGAGTTTCTGGGGGTGGGTTTGATATTTTTCTGCTATATCAAGAAGTTGAGCCAAAGTAAACAGATACACCATTTTAATTCCAGCCCTTTTTAGCAGTTTTATAGCATCAGGATTGTTATAAAACAGAATACAAGCTCCGTGGCTTGCAGTATATCCTGCTTGTCTTATAGCTTTAACACCGTTGTAAATTGTCTGACCATAGTTCACTAATTCTTCAACTACCAAGCCATTGGCACCAGTTTGTATCTCAGGATTGTTGGCTATTCCTGTAATTAATTCCTCCTGACCGCCTTTTTTTCTTGTTTTTCTGATGTAGACGAAGGGCACAGTTTTGCCCAGAAGTGGTTCCAGATATTCGCTAAGGAGCCATCCTGGAATAACGCCACCAGTAACATTTCCAGCAACAAACTCTAATTGAGGAACTCTATTAGCTACTTTTTTTGCTAACTCCTGACAAAGAAATTTGATGATTTTCTTTCTACCCACTAGGTTTTTGATTGAAACATAACCTGGTCCCCTATTATCAGAAGTATAGTAAAACGGTTCTTCTCCTTGCTCAACATCTCGGATTTCTAGTGCTTTTGCTTGCAGAATTTCCAACATAACTTCTTCTATTTTTTTGTTTTTCATTTTTTTCTTTAACACCCTTTTAATCTTTTAACTTCTCTTTTTTAATTTTTAAGGTTCAGTATATGTATTGTTAAAAATAAGACAAATACTTTAAACTTGTAGCAACTAATCTCTTTCAAACCTGCACTATTATCTTATCAAATTTAGTAAAATGTTTGTGAAAACTTGAAAAGGTTTAGATTTGGCGTGGGTGTTGGTGGATTTGAGCCCGTGACTTTCTGTACTACTGCCAGTTTGTTCTGTTATTAGATATTTTTGTGGACGATACAGGGCTCGAAGAATTGCCCGAAGGCATCAGGAGGCAGGTTCTCGCCATACATCTGTCCAAATAAAAACTTGTAAGTATTTTCAATACTTAAAGTTTTTATGTGGACGGTGCAGGACTCGAACCTGCGACCTCTTCGATGTGAACGAAGCGCTCTACCACTGAGCCAACCGTCCTTAAGAATCTAACGAGGTAAAAATGCAGTGTTCTAACCGCTGAGCTAATCCCGTCCATATTACTTTTCTCGCAATTCAAATGTTTTTTCTAATGTATCTTCATTATTGTAAATAAACTCAATGTATCCCTCCTGGTCGGAGGTGTAAGTATTTAAAAATTCATTATTTACAAAAATATCATAATCAGTATTTGGTTTTAGGTCTCCTATGATATGTTCTACAATTACTGACGATTCAAAAGGCAGTTCTGTCCATTTTTTATAATAATCAGATGAGATTTCCCATATTTGAGGCGTGACGCTAATTTGATTTAAGGCAGGTATAACCTTGAAGTTTAATCTTTTAAAGCTAACCACCGCACTGGTTATTGTCCGAGTTAAAAGAATAGATGTTTGCGCAGGTTCAGCTACTGTGGCTAATTTTTTATTATTCTGAAAGATATAATTTTTAGTATCAATAATATTCATACTACTTTCATTATCTCTGATTTTAACAGCCATTGAGTCGGTGTCTTGAATAGTATTATTAGCTCGGAATTTAGCATAATAATAATTGCGGCCATTGTCTAAAACTATATTTCCCGTAAATGTATTATTTTGAGCGTCGTAAAGATAAATTGCATAATCAGCATTTAACTTGATAGAATTTTGGTTGATTTTATTTTCGTTTGAAAGTTTAATATAAATTCCTTTCTTGTTTTTTTCTAAAGAATTACCTGAAATTGCATTTCCATTACTTGCTTTATAAAGATAAATTCCATAACTATTATTAGATTCAATTATATTATTGTTTATATTATTTTCATTAGAACAATTAAGATAAAGACCTTCCTTTATGTTATGGCAAATAGAATTCCCCTCCAGAATATTATTACTTGTCTGTTCTTTAAGGTAAATTCCCCTTTCATTCTCTTCTACAGTGTTATCAGAAATAGTATTGAAACTACTCTTATAAAGATAAATCCCGTAGGACTCGTTGGATTTTACGATATTGCTATTTATCTCATTATTATTTGATTCTTTGAGATAAATTCCTCTATAGTTGCTATAAATATTATTTTCAGAAATTTTGTTTTCTTCGCTAACACTATAAAGATAGACCCCATATTTATCATTATGATGGATTTCATTGCCATAAATTTTATTTTGACTCGCTATCTTTAGAGCTATTCCATATTTATTTTCAAAGATATTATTCTCCTTAATAGTATTATTATTAGCATTATCTTTATAGAGAGATACTCCTTTTTCGTTACTATAAATGCTATTGTTAGGACCAATAATATTCTTATCACTTTTTATATAAACACCTGCCTTGACATTAGAATAAATTTCATTATTTAAAATTGTATTCTCTGTCGCGCCGTTATAGAGATAAATGCCATATTGAGTATTTTCATAGATTTGATTATCTTCAACAGTGTTATCAGAGGAATAATCCTTCAAAAGAATTCCCCTCTGGTTTTGATAAACTTTATTATTTATAATATTGTTGCCTTCAGAGCCATAAATGGCTATGCCGTTGATATTTCCATAAGTAATGTTATTTTCAACTATGTTGTTATTTGATTGTTTGTCCAACATAATGCCGGAAAGGGTATTGTTATAAGAAATATTATTACGGATTGTATTATTAATACAACGCTTGGAAAAAATAATTCCATGACTGCCGTTGTTATAAGCAATATTGCCTTCTACTAAAAAATTATTAGAGTCATCATGAGGGTCAAATCCGTATTGGATATTTTCATAAAATTCATTATTACGGAAAACCATTGCTTCAGCGCCGTAACTATAAACGCCATAGTAATTATGGTGAAACTTACTATTAATTACCTCTCCGGTTACAATGTATTGACCCTTGCTGCCTTTTTTAATCCTCCATGAAACTCCATAAGATTCTCCGGAATGATAACCTAAATAAGCAAGTTCGGAATTGATAATGTCCATTTTGGAATTATATTTAGCGAGAATAAAACTGCGTCCGTCAGAATAATTAGTATCATAGCTTTCAATATTCTCGTCCCAAGAAGTTATTTTTGTGTCTCGTATAATAATGTTGGCATTATAGCCCTTTATCCAAATAAAGCCCTGACTATCACTTTTTAGTTTTAGCCAGTTTACTGTTTCGTTAGTAAGTTGAAGTGTTATTTTTTCCTCGTCGTTTTCCGATCCCTTTATCCAAAGATTGGCTTTTAAAATCCAAACCCCTGGCGTCTCTTCTTTAAGTAAAGATTCATTATTAATAGCAGTCGCGATATCTGGTAACTCTATAATTGTTTCTGTAGCAGCTTGAGTATTTTTTACATAAATTGTATTTTCTTCCTCAATATAATATATATTAGGAGTTCCTTGAACGGCAAAGGTTTTCCCTGGAAACAAAAGAGTGCTTAATAAAATCAATGTTAAGCAAGATAATAAGCTATATTTAGAGTTATATTTAGAAAATTTCATAGATTGCAACTAAGTTATATTTTATTATAAAAAGTAATTATTTTATATTCCTATATATTTCAAGAAAAGTCAACCCTTGGTGCTTGTTTTTCAAAATAAAATAAAAAAGAGAGAAGCAAGTGCTTCTCTTATATTCTTTTTTTTGGCTTCTAAAATCCGAAAATTACTATAACCGCCAAGCCACAAATAATTAGTCCTGTAAAAAAGACAGAAAGTGCTAAATTAAAAATTCCTTTCTTATCTTGTCTCTCTTCTGATCCTCTAATCCACTCTTGTTCTCTTATAGTCACTAAGGCATAAATTTTAGTCACTGCTGTTAAGAAGTTGACTGCTGTATAAATTGGCAGAATCCATATGTCTCTTGGATGTCGTCTTAAATAAGGAAATATCTTTACACCTCTACTTAACAGCCACCAGCAAAAAATAACTAAAGCTATAGTCCAATGATTGAGGTAAATGGCAGCGCAGAAATAGATCGGCGCTAGCAGAAGGGTAAATGGCGAAATAAACCGATCAATCATATAAAAAGCAAGAAATGGATGTTTCCAGGCCCATCCTTCCCACAGGGAGGTAATATCTGATCCATAGCTATTTCTTGTCCAACGCACTCTTTGTTTTATAAAGGTTCTAAAGTCCTGCGCAGCGGAAGAATATACCTGGGCGTTTCTCTGATAGTAACTATGCCATCCATCCTTTTGAATCAACCGAGTAAGACACTTGTCGTCTCCGGACTCTTTTCTTTTTCCTAATATAGTTTCATTTAGAAACTCATCAAAAGTGTTCAAGTTTTTCATCTTGGTTTTCTG
>CAYNVZ010000002.1:27585-28548 GCA_964400775.1 uncultured Candidatus Saccharibacteria bacterium
TTCATTTAGAAACTCATCTAATTTTAGGAGAAGAACTTTGCGGTAATAAAGAGCTGTTCTTCCGGAAAGACAAGTTACGACATTGCCTGCAGCTATTTGAGATGGCCACTCGTCAGCGTTTCTCAGATCCCAGAAAATATCAGTAATTTTTTGCCAAATAGAACGATGCTCAATACAGTTTTGTCTAGTAACTACACCTCCAATTTTTGGATTACTGAATGGCGCCAATAATTTACTTCTAATGTTTTTTTCCCAAACTGTGTCGCTGTCTACCAGAGCCACGATTTCGCTTTTGGCTGTTCTTATTCCAGTAGCCAAAGCAGGTCTTTTGCCCGGCGTTGAGGTAACTATCATTTTCGCGTATGGCTTGTCCTTTGCAAAATCTCTAAAAATCTCAATACAGGGTTTGTCTGTTTCGTCTATTACAGCGATTATTTCATCAGCTTGTCCCTGCCAGGAGTTTAGTGCTTGTTTAAATAATTTGGGGTCCTCATTATAAACGGGCGTAATTATACTTAAAGTCAAATCATTACAGCAATTTTCTACCGGTATCGGTTTATAAAATAAAGCCAATATCTTTTTAAATGTCCACACTCCCCATCGCCAAAGTCCAATTATTCCTAGTGGAAAATAAAACCAAAAATAGTCCCAAAGTTCTATAAATTCCATTTCAAATCACCCCCTTTCTTTCTTTTTTAATTGCTTCCCTTTCCATTTGAGAATTAACCGAGTCGACAGCTGAAAGCAGAGGCATATGAATACCGATTTTATCCGCGAATTTCAGTAGTGCTTTGGTATCTTTTGGCAAACAGCTGCCGCCATAAGGTCGACCCCCGATTATGCCATAGCTTGGATTCCAAAAACCCTCAGCGGTTCTGCTAGCAATTTTTAGTGCCAGGTTTGCATCAATGCCCAGTTTCCTGCCCAATAGCAACCGAGCGATTCTGCTACTCAAGCCATCAC
>CAYNVZ010000003.1:0-26543 GCA_964400775.1 uncultured Candidatus Saccharibacteria bacterium
AAACCGACCAAATTACACGCAGATGGGGTATCTAAATTAATGAAAAGACAGCATCAAAAAAATGAATTAAAAGAATTAGCGAAATTAAAAAAAATTGTTACTAAAATAAAAAATTATCCCGATTATTTTTTAGTAGATGATATCACAAACACTGAGAATTCGCCTTGTCTAAATATAACAGCGAACAACATTACTTTAGATTGTCAAGGACATACAATATATGCAGAGAATGACGATGGAATTCACATAGAAAGGGCCTCAAAAGAAAACACAAACATCACTATTAAGAACTGCACCATTATAGATGGATGGCATGGAATTTATTTGAAAAATGCAAACAACAATACTCTGGACAATATCACTTCAAAAAATGCAGCATATGGAATTTATTTAGTGTTCTCTGACTCTAATATATTAACTAATCTCAACACTGAACCGCTTTTTTATGGAATTAATCTAACATCCTGCAACCACAACAATATCTCTGATTTCACTATAACTGGCGGAGCTTATTATCCTTATTTTTGCGGCCTGCATTTTGAGGGATACTCCGATTATAATACTGTCACTAATGGAACAATAAAAGGTTTTAAAAAACCTGAAGGAGATTCCTTAATAAGAGAGGCAATGTATATCACTGGTCACTCCAGCTTTAACACTTTTTCCAATTTACTTATTGAAAATAATGACCATGGATTTAGATTCGAAACAGGGCAAGGCAATATAATGACTAATTCAATAATCCGAGATAACATTTATGCAGGAGTCTACTGTCGTTTTATGGGTTATGATGGACCAAACAGGGTTTATAATAACCTATTCAGTAATGAAACAAATGTTAGTCCCGGAGAACATTATAAGGAGAACTATTGGAACACTGACAGACAACCAGGAGTAAGAATATATTCCGAAGGCCCAGAAATAGGAGGGAACTATTGGACCAATCCAAGCGGGACTGGTTATTCAGACACTTGTGATGATATAGACCACGATGGATTCTGCGACGAGCCGTTAGATTTAACTGGTGATGGAAAAAATATTGACCTTCTGCCTTTAAGCAATAAGTATCAAGAATAAAAGGCATAATTTATAAAAAATAAAAAAACCGCAAATAATGGATTAACGCGGTTTTTTTTGGTTTACTATTTAGCTTCAACCTTCACCTTTTCTACGATTTTTTGGAAAATTTCTGGTTTATTTTTGGCTAACTCAGCTAAAATTTTTCTGTCCAACTCAATTTTGTTTTTCTTTAGACCAGCAATAAATCTGCTATAAGTAGTTCCAAGCTTACGACAGGCAGCGTTTATCTGAATCTGCCACAGCCGACGAAATTCCCTCTTTTTTGTCCTTCTGTCTCTATAAGCATAGCTTAAGGCATGCATTAATGCCTCTTTTGCCAAACGATATTTTGATTTTCTACCCCAACGAAAACCCTTTGTCTGCTTTAAAACCTTTTTCCGGCGTTTATTGGCGGTTGTTCCTCTTTTTACTCTAACCATAAATTCACTTATTGAATCTGTTATCAGCTTATTAGCGCTTAAAATTTTTGCTAATAAAAAAACTAATAAGCTAATTACCTATTCAAAAGTTGTTTAATTTTTTTAGCCAGAGGACCAGAGACCCTAACCCATTTTCGCGTTTGTCTTATTTTTTTACCGCTTTTTTTCGCCCGAAAATGGTCCTGACCAATGGCCCGACGTAGAACTTTTCCGGTTTTAGTAATTTTAAATCTTTTTGTAATTGATTTGCGTGTCTTCATTATTCTTTTGATATAATCATTGTAAAACCGCGTGGTTCCTGCTTAAGCTCGCGCTCAATTTTTATTGGAACCGATTTCTGTAGAATCTCTAAAAATTGTTTTATTTTCTCTTTAGCAAATTCAGGGAGTGCCTTTTCTCTACCTCTTAAAATCATATCTATTCTAACCTTATTCCCCTTTTTTAAAAACTTTTCTGCCTGCCTGACTCTTGTTTCCATATCATGCAAAGAGATATTAAACCTTAGCCGTATTGCCTTTAATTCGCCTGCCTTCTTTGTAGAACCCGTTTTCTTTTTCTTTTCCTGCTGATAAAGATATTTTCCATAATCGATTAATTTACAAACCGGAGGAGTAACCTTTTCAGTTATCTGCACTAAATCTAAATTGCGCTCCCTGCTGATCCGAAGCGCCTTGGTAAGATCCATAATCCCTAACTGCTTTCCATTCTCGTCAATTACTCTCACCCGAGAAGCCCTTATTTGGTTATTAATATATGGTCTTTTAATTTTAATAATATATTAAAATTCTTGATAAATTTTGATTAGTGGTAATAAATTCTGTGGAGGCGAGGAGGAACGACCTCCCGTCCAGGAATTAACCTAAAATAATTCTACAGGCATAGTTTGTTTAAATTTTTCAGAATACTGAATAAAAAACAAACAAAATTTCAGTATTCTTAGCCCTAAATTTTCGATAATTATCCCGGGCCAGGATAATTATCTATCTCAATAATATGACACCTGACTTCATCTATTGAGAATCAATGAAGCAGATGGCCCACGCTTTAAGCGTAGACAGGAGCTAAAGTTCTGCCGCCGCTGAAAACAGAAGCAACAGCAGATTTAGCTTTTTCAAATAAGTTGGCACTTATTTTTATTTTAAAAGATGAACCTGCTTATTTTAGGTTAAATTCCTGTCAAAGCTACACGCCCCCAAAACTCTTGTTTTGCCAAAAAGCACTCCATTCTAATGCAAACTCAAGAATTCAAAATTCTATGAACTTAAATTATTTTTTAGAATTCTGCTTTTTTCTCTTTCAAACTCCCGCTTTTTTATAGCTTCTCTCTTGTCAATTTTCCTCTTCCCTTTAGCCACACCAAACTCCAATTTTATTTTTCCTTTTTCAGTATAAACCATTAAAGGCACTAACGTCAAGCCCTTTTGCTTTGATTTACCAATCAGATACCTAATCTCTGGCTTCTTTAAAAGAAGCTTACGCGAACGAGAAGGAACATAATCCTTAGGCGCATTTTTTGGTTGATAGGCCGGAATCTTGGCTCCAATCAGCCAGGCCTCTTGATTTTCATCAATAACAACATAAGAACCCTTCAGTGATATATGCCCGGTTTTTATTGACTTTACTTCTGTACCCATTAATACCATTCCCGCTTTAAATCTCTCTAAAATCTCATAATCAAAATATGCCCTTTTGTTTTTAGTAATAATTTTCATTTCTAAAATTTGTAGCGATAAATCCAATTATGATGACCAACAGTAAGGAAAAGTGCTTTATTAGAATTAATAAATCTAAATAAGATGCGGTATTCTCTATCTATACGAAAACTCCACACCTCTTTGCTTTTTGGTTTAAGTGTAATGTCTGGCCACTTCGGTAACAAAATGAACAAATAGTTTTTCTCTCTTTTCTTCTTATCCTCCCCGCTTTTCTGCAAAAAGCGGTAGGGAAGTAAAAATTCCTTTAAACAATGTGATAAAACTGTACAATTAATAATCTATTTTTAGTATAATTTAATTTTTAATGTCAAGAAACTCTATGGCAGTATATCCTACTACCTTATCTTTTTCTCCGGCAGTGTCGCCGGAATTAGCATATTTTAAAAGCAATGCCTTGGCTTCTAAATTTTCCATAATATAAAGCAAGGCTTTTACTGAGTCCTGGGCACAAAGAAAGGTTTGTATTCCAGGTATATTCTCCTTTTCTAATTCTGCTAAAACTTGGGCTAATTTGCGAGGATTACAGGATAAAATACCTTCAATTGTTTTCCTGTCTACTTTTTGGGCGTCCTCTTGGCAGGGATAATGAGAAAGGTCAGAGGAGGCAATTATTAGAATTCTTTTCTCCTGCCAATATTTTAAAATCGCTTTTCCCAAATTCTCCCAATCTTTATTCTCACTGCCAAAAATTATAGGAACAATTTTAAAGCTTTTTAGAACCCTTTGTAAAAAGGGAAGTTGCACCTCAATTGAATGCTCTTGTAAATGGGCCGAACTCCTAAAGAAAAATCTGTCTGATTCAGAAATAATCTTTTGAGCTAAATCTTGGTCCACCTCTACACTTCCTAAAGGAGTAAGCCACTTTCCTTGAGGATAAATAGAAACTCCGTCAAAATACTCGTAATGGCTGTCTCCAATGATAATTACAGTATCAATATTCTCTTTTCTTAAACTCTTAAATCCAAAAGCAGCTACCTGTCCTGAAAAGACATAACCAGCATGAGGTAAAACCAGCCCTAAAACCCTGGCTTTTGTATCTGGTATTGAAGCCAGTTTTAAAAAACCATCAATCATTTCCTCCAACTCTTTTTTTGCTTCAGGATAAAAAAATCCGGCGTGTACAGGTGGTCTGGTTTTTTCATGGCCTGAAAAAATCATACTCATATTATTATATTTAATTTAAAACAAGGTCTTCTGAGTGAGAAAACTTTTCTTTTCTGCTTTAGAAAAAATTCTGATTTTACCAAATACACCATCATAGCCCGGTTCAACATTAACCCTGCCCTGTCTTACTCTTATAATTCCCTCAGTAATCTCTGGAAGAGTGACATTCTTTAATTCTGTCTCTGGTGTATTAAGTAAAACCTCAAACTCACTTCCAAATTTTTCAATTAGGTTTTTATATTCTTGCTCTACTTGTTTTGTCCTCCCACCAACTCCCAAACACTCAGCAATTATTTCCTCCAAAGGAATTAAGCTTCTAAAAGGAATTGCTGATTCCGGCCTAAACCCTTCAGGTCTGTCAGCCAACTCCTCAACCCTGCTTAAAACACCAATGGTCAATGGCCTGCCGCAACGCGGGCAGATGTTATTATATTTTTTTGATTCATAAGGGGCAAGGCAAATATTACAGCTTCTATGGCCATCATAATGATATTTACCTTCTTGAGGAAAAAACTCAATTGTATAAAGAAACCTTTGAGGGTCTTTTGATTTTATGACCTGAACAATGGCCGAATAGCTAAGTTCAGTGTCAAAAACATTTGCCTCTCTGCCGATTTTAACTAAACTATGCGCGTCGCTGTTTGAAATTAATGTCCTTGTTCTCCCGTCAGGGAGACGCCAAAGCATTAATGGATCCGCGCTTAAACCAGTTTCTAAGGCATAAATATATCTTGAGTAATTACCAAAGCATTCTTCAATTGAATCAAAGCCTGACTTGGAACCAAAAATACCAAACCAAGGTGTCATTGCATGCGCCGGCACAATCAAGCAGTCCTCTGAAATGTTCAACACAATCTTGGCTAATTCTTTGGCATCTAGACCTAAAATTGGCCTCCCATCAGCTTTTAGATTACCAATCCATGCCAACTGGGTATTGATTTTCTCAACTATTTCTAAACTGGGAGCGAAAACCACGATGTGAATCTTCCGAACCTTGCCTCCTTTAGAATAAACACAACTAATCTCAGTAGTGAGAATAAAGCGACATTCTTGTTTTGGATTTTGGGTTTTGGGTTTTGGGTTTGTTTCGGATTTCAATCTGTACAGTCCTGGTTCAGCAGGCATTAATTTCTCTTTTAATTCTTTAAACCATTCTGGATGAGTAAAATCTCCCGGGGTTAAAACCTTAATACCCTTAATCCCTGCCCAATAAGCCATATTTTCTAAATCCATTTGAGAAGAAGTAGCTCGGGAATATTTTGAATGAATATGCAAGTCCGCTATAAATTTCATATGAATTAAGCAAGAAATGAGAATAAATCCTTATCTGAATAAAGTTGATTGTATTAATGCTTGTTATAACAATTACATTATAACATATAAAAAAACAGCTCACTAATTATTTAGTGAGCTTTATATTCCTCTGTGGGATATTCTCCGGTAAAGCAAGCCAAGCATAACTTGTTTTCGGGCAAGCCAATGGCTTTTACAAAATCATCAATAGTATTATATTTCAAAGTTTTTGCTCCAATCATTTTTCCTATTTCTTCTTCTGAATGACATGTCCCAATTAATTCTCCTGTTCTAGTAGAAACAGTATAAGGGCAAGGAGCAACTATTTTTGGCGAAGCAATCCTTACATGGACTTCTTTAGCTCCTCTTTTTAATAACCTAAAAATTAACCTTCTAATCTGGGTGCCTCGAACAATAGAATCATCTAAAAGAACAATTCTATTTCCTTTTACCGTTGCATCTATTACCCTTAATTTCTCTTTAGCTATTATTTCTCTGTTTCTCTGCTCGGACTGAATAAAACTTCTCTCAGAATATCGGTTGTAAGCAAAAACTAAATTATAGGGGATACCTGATTCTTGAGCGTAACCTAAAGCTGCACCTATCCCTGACATTGGAACCCCGGCTACAATATCTGCCTCGATCTCATCGTTTCTGGCTAAAGCTCTGCCCATATTTTCTCTTGCTTTCTTTATAGGAATTCCCTTAAGCTCAGAAGAAATATCCGCAGTATAAGAAAACTCAAAACTACAGAATGCCTCCCTAGGACTGTCCAGTTGCTCAATCACTTGAAACCCATTTTTTTCTAATAGAATAATCTCTCCCTGTTTTACATCTCTTTCTATGTCCATACCTATCTCTTTTAAGGCTACTGATTCAGATGCTACCGCAACTCCATCAATTATCCTTCCTAAAACTAAAGGTCTAAAACCATAAGGGTCTTTGGCTACATAGATGCCTTTCTTTGGAGCTAAAATAACTATTGACCATCCACCTTTTACCTTTTCAGTAATCTGGCTTATTCCCTGGGCAAAGCTATCACTCTTTCTGACTATATTTGCTAAAATTCTTGTTGCTGGTCTTTCTGAAGAAAAAATCTCATACTCTTTCTCTAATTCTTTCTGGTTTATAAGCCGACCGCTAAAAGCAAAGGCAAAATTTCCTAATTTGGAGCTTTCTACTAAAAGGGGCTGTGGCTCCTGTAAACTAACATGGCCTATGCCCATTTTTCCCTTGAACTCCTTTCGCTCATCTTTTAGAGAAAAATTGGACTTTACCAATCCTTCATTTGGCTTCTTTCTCCAGAAAATTCTCTTCTTATTAGAAGTAGCTATTCCGCAATACTCTTGCCCTCTATGCTGTAGATGAAAAAGACCCGTCCTTAAAAACCGATAACATTCTTTTTCTCCATAAAAAGCAAATACTCCACCCATTTTTCTACCTCTATATTTTTATTAATGTGCTTTTTTTATAATAGCATAATGTCTTGTGTTTAAAAAGTTATTCTTATCCTGACTATATCTTCTTGATGAGAATGAGTAATTAAGGGATTAAGTTTTTTGCCATAGGTTTCATTAATTTTCTTAGCCAATCTTTGAGCTAATTGATTTTCAGTGGTTAAAACTTGCAAAATCTTTAAGGTCTCAAATTCTTTTCTAGAGCTTGCCCCTCTTTTTCTTTGAGCAGAAACCCGAGAAACCCTTATTTCCTTAATAGAAATAATTCTGTGCATTGGATCTTTTTGTTCTGCTCTTTTGCCAAAATTTTCAATCAAGGATTTAATGCCTTTTTTATATTCTTTTGGCACATTTTCTAAAATAATTTCTCCCTCGTATTTTTTGTCTTTGATCATCTGGCAGGCAGGACACAAAACAAATTTTATATCTTTGTCTTGTTTTAGCTTTGGGTAATCTGAAAGTTGATGATGCCAGGATTTATACCAATAAAACGCTCCGCATCTTTTGCAAATCATTATATCAGTTTTACCAGAGCCAAACTCCTGTTCTTCTTTTTTGGATTTTGGATAGCGAGGTTTAAACTTACCTTTCACTTGACTTTGCTGTTTTTTAGAGGGTTTATATTGCTTCATAAATTTGGGAAACTGCTCCTAAAATAAAGAGCGCTATTAAAAAGTATAACAAAACCAAAGGAATTTCTAAACTGTATTCCGGCTTTCTGTCTCCTAAAATCTTTGCCCTTTTAAATATCAAAATAATCATTATTCCTTCAACTATCCCAAGCAAGGTGCCCACAAACCCTATTACATCAATAAATTTACGAAAACCTACTAAAAAAAGAGTCAGAGGCAGTCCGCAGGAAATAAAAACCGCTAAACCCTTAGGACAATTATAATCATAAATCAAAGCGTTTTTTAAATAATTACCTAAAACCAAAAAGGAAGTAGCTACAGAAAGCACTCCGAATAAAGCTCCTAAAATAACAATTTTTTTGCCTAAAAAAGGAACTAATCCTTGAAGCGCTTCTGGAGAAGTGCTTTTTCCGCTTACTCCAACCACTACTAATGCAAAAAGTAAATATAAAACAGTAGCGATTACTGTTGAATAAATTATTACCTTTTTGTAATTTTTTGCCTCCTGATGATTTTTCAAAATTTCTCTAATCTCAGGAATAGCAATCCAACCAGCCAAGGAGAATAAAATCACACCATAAGGCAAAAATATGTGCTCCAAATTAAACAAACTAAAATTTTGTGGATCAACTTTAGGAACAGCAAAGAAAAAAACAATAATTATTATACAAAAGAAAAAAACATTCATTAAAAATTCAGCTGGAGCAATAAGCTTTATCCCGCGAAAAACAAAAAAGGACAAAATGGCCCAAAAAATTAAACTAAAATAAAAAGAGGATATTCCTGAAAACCAAAATATGATTTTTAAAAAATCACCACTAATAATAAGATAAGCCAAAAGAGAACCGGTCATACCTAAGATAGTGGAAATACTAACCAGGATCTTTGCTTTTTGACCTAGGTATTTTTGAGCATATCCGATAAGCCGGTGATTTTCTTTTGTACGTAGAACGATTTCTCCAAAAAATAAATGCAGTAAAAGAGCTATTCCCCCTAAAATCAAAAAATAAAAAAAGCCAGGCAAAAATCCGCTTTTGGAAATAACATAGGGAATTCCAAAAAGCCCTGCTCCTATCGTTGTTCCAATCAAAACGCCCAAGGCAAAAACAAAATTCTTGCTTAACATAATATTGTTATTTTTTGAAAATTTTGTACTCTAAGTACCCAAAGCCAGCCAATACTCCAAGAGCCAAAAGAGTGGTAAAAACAGCCAAGAAATAAAGCTTTGCTCCAATTGACAATCCAATAGCTGCCGTTACCCATAACCCGGCTGCTGTGGTCAATCCCTCAATAGAACGCTCTTGTTGAAAAATTACTCCTGCTCCTAAAAAGCCAATTCCGATTGCTATTGCCTGGATTACCCTGGAAAGATCAAAGCTACTTCCTAATCTTCCAGTAAAGGCATTAAATAATTCAAAGGCAATAATAGTAAACAAACAAGCACCTAAAGCAACTAAGCTATAGGTCTGAAGTCCTGCTTCTTTTCTCTTATATTCTCTCTCAAACCCAATTAGTCCGCCCAACAAGACAGCTCCGATTAATTGAAAAAGAGTTGAAAAATCCATAAATAATTTAAGTTACAAGCACCAAGCGCCAAAAAACAAATAGATAACAAGCGCCAAATTCCAAACTACAAAACTTTTAGAATTTGGTCATTGGAATTTGGAATTTATTTGTGATTTATGATTTGGAATCTGTAATTTTACACTTTATAAACTTTATATCCTTCTCTGACCTTCTCCTTTACCTTCAGCCCAACTGAGTCGCCTTTTTTCGCCTTTTCAATTTTCTTATGCTCTACTTCCATTGATTTTACCTCCTGTTCAAAATCAGTGTCTTGCCCGCCGACAATCCTTATTGTATCTCCTATCTTCAAAGGAGCGGACAATTCAATAACTGCTACCTTAATGTTGTTAAAATAATGAGTGACTTTTCCAATTAATTTTCCTTGTTCTTCGGCCATAATTTAAAATATCCAATTAACTTATTTTGCGACCTTTACTTTAAAGATTATCTTTGTCCTTTTTGATTAAATTGATTAGTTTTTTAACTAATTTTTTTGGCTCTTTTTCATACACAATCTTCTTTTGGCCGCGAAAAGGTCCTTTTGTTAATTCTTTTATTTTATCTGCAGTGCCACCAGAACCCACAAGCACACCAATGGGTTTTTGATCCTCAAAGGCAACAGTAAACTCGTTCAGGGTGCCTAATCTACCGCAAATAATAATAACACCATCAGCCGCTCGGGTCATCAAAAGGTTTCTACCAGAATAATCAAAGCCAGTATATACCACTACATCAAAATAATCCAATGGAAGATGATACACTCTTCGGTGGGCCTTTTCTGAAGCAGCAGGAGAAAAGCCAATACTCATTCCCTTGGCTTTTTTAGCTCCCTTGGCAGAAAAATAAGGTATGCCTGTAGTAGCACCGGTAATCAAAATACATCCTTGACGGGCAATCTCTTTCCCCACTTCTTCAGCTAATCTTTTCGCTTGAGAAGGGCATGCCCTAATATCTGCTGCGCCAGAAACTGCAATTTTGTATGCTTTATTCATATAACTTATTATACTAAATTTTTGCTTTAATTACTATTGAATGAGTGTGGTCTTGAGGAAATATTTCTTGCACTTTTTTAATGCCATATTTTTTTTGAATTAACTCTCTCAATTCAAATTCATATTCCGCGCCAATAAAAGAATCGCTAGTATATTCTTTAATTATAAAATACCTTTCTATTAAGAGATTGATTGTCTTTCTACTATAGCCCAATAGGGGCTGAATATAATGCACCTTAAATTTGTCTTCCAGCCGCATAACCTCAGATAAAGAAAGCTTGGGAACCCTATCATTCCTTCTAATACCATCAGCAATTATCTGCTCTTTTTTGGCAATCTCCTCCAATGCCTTCTGGTGAATATATTTTATCCCATTATTAGGAAAACCATCTCTAATTGTCTGCTCTGCGGCTTGCTCAAGAATCTCTCTATGTAATGTCAATACATAAAATGGAAGCTCTAATTCTTGGGCTACTTTTTCTGCCTGTTTCCAATTGTCAAGCAATTCAAAGCTACAGGTAACCAATTCCACTCTAAAAAACCTTGACAGCATAACTGCTGATAGGGCAGAATCCTTGCCTCCGCTAAACAAAACAGAAACCTTCATAATAAGTATATGCCCTCACCGAGAATCGAACTCAGATCTCAGACTCCGGAGGTCTGCGTTTTATCCATTAAACTATGAGGGCTATTAAGAAAGTGCTGATTGGAAACTAATTAATAATAGGTTATAGTAAAAAAATGAATGTAAATGAAAAAATAATTCAAGAATTAGCCAAAAGCAGAATTAAAACTTCTGCTGAATTAGCTGAGGTTAAAAGAAAAATAGCTAAAAAATATAAGGCACGCCTTCCTTCAAACATTGCTCTAGTTAGAGTATACCACAAATTGCTAAATCAAAAAAGGATTAAACAAAATAAGCTTTTAGAAAAGCTTCTTCAAAAACATCCGGTCAGGAGTTTATCCGGAGTAGTAGTGGTCTCTGTATTAACAAAACCTTATTCCTGCCCAGGAAAATGTATCTTCTGTCCTTCTGAAAAAGGAATCCCCAAAAGCTATTTATCAGGAGAACCGGCAGTAGAAAGGGCAAAAGCATTAAATTACCATCCCTTTCTTCAAGTCCAAAAACGCTTGAAGATGCTAAAAGAACAAAGCCATCCTGTTGACAAAATTGAATTGAGAATAATCGGCGCCACTTTTACTTATTATCCCCGGCAGTATCAAACCTGGTTTGTGAAAGAATGTTTTAAAGCGGCAAATGAATTTGGTTCTGGTAAAGTTTCCAACTCTCGATTTCCAACTTTTAATTCTCAGAAATTAGAATACGAACAAAAAAGAAATGAAAAGGCAAAATGCAGAATTGTAGGTATTTCTATAGAAACTCGGCCCGACCTAATAAATGAAAAAGAAATTTTAAATCTAAGAAAATTAGGAGTCACAATGGTTGAATTGGGGGTTCAAACAGTTTTTGACGATATCTTGAAAAAGAATAAAAGAGGTCACTTGGTAAAGGACACAATAAAGGCAACAAAACTTTTGAAAGATGCGGGTTTTAAGGTAATGTATCAAATGATGCCTAACTTATTTGGGTCTAACTTAAAAAAAGATTTTGAGGCGTTTGAAATGATTTTTAATAATCCTGATTTTAAGCCGGATTGGCTAAAAATTTATCCCTGTATGGTCTGTGCCGGGTCAAAGCTCTATCAAATCTGGAAACAAGGCAGGTTCAAGCCCTATTCTGATAAACAACTAATTGAGCTTTTGATTAAGATTAAAAAAATTCTACCCTTTTGGGTAAGATTAACCCGGGTTTTGCGCGATATTCCTGCCCAAAAAATCAAAGCAGGATGTAAAATTTCAAATTTAAGAGAAGTAATTCAAAAACAAATGAAAAAAAGAGGATTGACCTGCAAATGTATAAGGTGCCGAGAAGTAAAAGAAAAATATAATCCCAAAGAAAAAAATTATTTATTTAGAGAGGACTACACCGCATCAGAGGGAAAAGAAATATTTTTAAGCTATGAAAATAAAAAAAGAACCAAGCTCTATAGTTTCTTACGCTTAAGGATTCCTTCTGCTCCTTTTATAAATGTCTTAAAAAACTCAGCCATAATAAGAGAGATTCAAACCTTTGGGCAAATGCTGCCATTGGACGCCAAGGGCCTGTCTCCTCAGCATAAAGGACTAGGCAAAGGATTAATAAAAACAGCAGAAAAAATTGCCAAAAAGGAGTTTAATCTATCCAAGGTATGTGTCATTTCTGGAATAGGGGCAAGAGATTATTACCGCAAGCTGGGGTACAGATTACAAGATACCTATATGATTAAAATTCTTTAAATTAATTAAGGAAGAACACACAAGTTCTTTTTTCCTTTATACCCTCGCCCAAACTTATTCTTAATGATGCCTTGTTTTTATGTCTTCTTCTTTAGGAGAGATTCTTTTTACTTCTTTTTGGATTTCTTCTACTGCCAGCCACCATTCATTCATATTAGTTTTTTCAATTACTTTAAGCAACTTTTTGGCTGAATTGGTTTTAAGTGAACACCTAATTCTATCAATCCAAAGCTGAACTGCTTTATTTTTTTCTCTGTCAAGATAACATTTCGCTTGCAGTGCTAATTCTATTTTATCAGCATCGCCAGCCACTATTGATTCTGGAGTATTTTTTTCCTCAAATTCCTTGTACATTTTTTCAAGCTCACTTTTCCCTGGCAAGCCCTCTATCTGCTCAAAAAATGCCTGTTTTTCTCCTTTGTTGGTATTCAAATAACACTTCTGTAGGGAATTAGCATCACCAATACGAATCTCTCCATTGTCATGAAAAAGCGTAATAAGCGCAGCGCGTTCTGCATTCACTTTTTCCATTTTTCCTAAGATATAGGCAATCTGACTAGCTGCGCAAACATGTTCAGCCACTGAATCAATATCTCTAATTCCAACCAATGTCAAACCGCTTCTTGGGATTCTTTTTAAGTGCATCAATTCAAAGAAAAAATGAACTATTTTTTTAATCTTTTTCATTTTAAATTTTTCCTTTAATTAACATATCCTAATATATAATACCCCATCGCAAGAATTGTTTCAATAAAAAAGAAGAAGCTTTCTGCTTCTTCTCTAATTCAAATATTTTTTTAAGTGCTCTAAGCTGGTCAGGAAACATCACTATTTCTTTGTCCGGGTCAAACCCTGTTTTTTTAACCTCTTCTGTTGTTTTAATCATTCCTATATCTTCTGGTCCTACCCAAAGAATTCTGTCTGACTCTTCTGAGAGTTTAATCATCTCCACCTGCTCTTTGGTTATTTGCCCTACATAAGTCCGGCTTAACGCCTGTTTGCCTTTAAATATATAAGGACTTATATCTACAAGCTCCAAAGAAGAAAAATCTAAACTTTCAGCCAGTTTTTCTCCTAATTCCTCTCCAACCTCTCTTCGAAGGGCTTTAAGCCAATCTTCACTGTCATCCAGCTTCCCGTTAACTGAGGCCTGATAAACTCCAGGATTTGAACGACCTGAAGCTCTTCGCACCAAAAGCACTTCATCTGTTTCTCTACGCCTCAATATGCCTGTAAGGCATTGACGCTTCAAAAATAAAGCCACGCTCAGGATTCTTTTCTCCACTCCTACCATTTTCTCACCTCCTTCTATTCTCTTATTCAGTTGTAAAAGATTATTAAAAGATTATTTTAATATATTATATCGCCTAAAATAAACCTTGTCAAAATTTTTACCCAATATGCCAAAATATCTAAATAAGCTTCATTAGGTTATTAACAATTAGACAAATCCATCCTTTATAAATCCTCCCCTTTCTAACTCCTCTTTTCTAAGGGAAAGAATTAAAGAAAGAATCCTTCCCTTTTTAGGGGAAGGATTAAAAAGAACCCCATTTCTCTCTCCTTTCCTTATAAAAGAAGAGGAATAAGGACAAAAAGAAAATTCGTTTTACTGCAAATAATGTGATAAAACTGTACAACTAAAGAAATAGGGTTATTAAAAAACCAATTATTGAGAAAAAGGCAATTGGAGGCAAAGCAGGGATTGGCTTACGGCTTCCACTAGTGCTGATGTAGGGTTGATTGATAAAAAAATAAAAACTTGCAAAAAGACCAACTAAAGCAAATAAGGCAACAATTAAAGAGTTTATTATTCCTTCTGGCAATAAAGAAATGCACAAAACAAGTGGAAAGGCAACATCTCCTCCGCCTAAAATTAAAAACCTGCTACCAGGTTTAATTTCTTTTAATGACTCTTTAAAGCCGGAAATACCTTGCGGAATAACAAATCCTAAAATTGCCTGCTCTGCAAGCATTTCTTTTGCCATTTTTATCATATGCTTGGTTTTATAAACAGCAATATAATCATAAATAGAAAAAATCATCAAAAGAGTAACCGCTAATAGGGGAGTAACCCTCAATCCCAAACTAGCTCCAACGCCAGCTAATCCCAAAACCATAATAAAATCGTGCAAAAAAACCAAGGGGTTCTTTAACCAAGCTAAAATTAAAATAAACATAAACAACAAACCCAACAAGTCGGGCATCCATAGGTCCAAAGAAATTAGTCCTCCAAGGATAACTGCTAAAACAAAAATAGCTTTAAATATCATTCTTTTTCCTTTCTTGAATCTTACCAAAAAAGAAACTGCTAAAATAAATAAAGTAGTTAAAAGAAAATATAAAAGAAATTCCCAAAAGGAAATCTGTTTTAAGGCAATCTCTTGAAATTTCAAAAATCTGCTTAATTTAAAGGCACTAATAATCCCTAAACCTAAAGTAAGAGAAAACAGAACTGCTTCCCAAAAGAAAATTTTCCAAGAACAAATAAATTGATTCTGCCTTATTTCTTTTTGGTTTTCCATTTAGAACTCTGGATGTATTTTTTATAGATAAATCTACTTTGGGTCCGATAGGCCAATTTTCCCTTCTTAGCTCGTTTTGACGAGTATTTTTTCATTATTTTTTAATTATAATCCACCTCCTTATCAATGTAAAACAAAAAATGCCCTAAGTATTGATGGTGTTAAAAATAAAATTAGGGCGGACATTAAAATTAAAAATAATAAAATCTCCTTCTCCTGAAATATTATTAAGCACTTTACCTGATCCCTTAATATCAGTCCTCAAACAAAATTGCCGGCATTGCTCTTCTAACCCTTGCTTAGCTTGTTTTAAAGATAGGCCATCAATTTTTACTTTGATTCCATTCCCCTCCAATTCTTGAGCTATTCTTATTGCTGCTTCCACAGCCAAAATCTTACTCCATTCTATTTCTATCTTAAGATATCTCAAAAACGCATCCTCTAAAAGGGGTGTTTTTTCTAATAATTCTAAAATTCTACTGGAACAGATAATTGCTTCGCCGAATTCTCTTCCCCCAACTAAAAACTTAACCATAGAATAGATATTGTATTCTCCTGACTGTGGACCTCTTTTAATTAATGGCTTTAATTCAACTTCCTTTATTTCTTTTCTTTTAAAAAAGGTGCTAATTTTTTCACCTGAATCCTTGCAAAACAGTTTTTTTACAATTCTGTTTATTATATTCATTCTCTTACCTCTTCTTTTATTAACTTTTAAAGAAGCATTCATTAAAGTATTATAAATTATCTTTCTTTTATATGCAAAGTTCCAATCTAATCAGCAATTAACTCGACTAGTTTCTTTTCTCTTCCTTGATAACCGTGGGGAGTTTCTTTGGTTATAACAGAATTAAATTTCTTAGCTTTTGGATTTTTCTTAGAAAATTTTTTATTATTAACCAACTCCGGTCTAACGCCTAAATATTTATCCCTGTCTCCAAATACTACCAAAATATTGGTTTCTTAATTCTAGCCAGTGCTCCAAATCTTGTTTTTGTTTTTGGGATATCATAAGTAATATCTTCTTTTAAATTAAATTTTGCAAAGAAGTAAAAGGCGTATCATACCTTATATTGTCAAATTATAATATCAAAATAAAACAGCTCTGATTTAATTTCAGAGCTTTACTTCTACTCCTACCGTGACAGAAGATGGGCTTTTTATCTTTATTTTTGCTTTACCACTTTTTAGCGCTTCAACTATCTCTTTATACGCTCTCAATGCCTTTTCTTTGGTCTTAGAAGAACCCAGAAAATAAATATTCCCCCAAGGCATTTGAATTTTAATTTCAAACCTCTTTTCAACTGCTTCATCGTTTCTCCAAAGAATCACTTTAATCTCTTTTGGCTCTTCCAAAGCAATTTGCTTGTCTTCTAGTTTAACAGCAGTTTCTTTCAACTGCTCACCCGCTAACTCCCTTAAATAATTCATTTGCGAGATTTTCATCACCTCTCTTTATTTATCATTATTTATCATTTTAAAGGACAACTTTATCTTTCTATTTTACTTTCTAAAAATTTTTTGTAAACCTCCACACCTAACTGTAGGTAGTGGGGGTAACCCCCACACCAAACAAGGACTGACTTTGCCAATCTATCTCGACTTTGGCTAAGATTGCCCTCGGTTGGTATGGAGATAAAGCTTCTCAATTAACTCTCGTTGTTTTTCTAAATCAAAAACCTCTCGCCGAATCCGAGATTTTTCTTTTCTGATGTATTTTCTTATGCCCTTTGGCAGCTTCTTTTTCTTTTTCATAGGGACGCATTATTTCTGACAAACAGGACAATAATAACTATTCCTTCCGGCTATACTAACTCTTTTTAACTTATGATTCTTATTATTTGGACAAATGCCTTTGTGTCTGAAAGGAATAATCCAGGTTTTGGGAAACTCTATTGGTTGACCATAATAATAGGTATCTTTTGCTAGCTCAATAGCTTTTTTAAGCACTTTTTTCATATTTTTGTACAGTGCATCCTTCTCTCTTAGAGTTAAATCTTGTATTTTTCTGAATGGAGTAATCCTGCTCTGAAATAAAATTTCATCAGAATAAATGTTCCCAATACCAGCAATAATTTCCTGGTTCATTAACACAGATTTTATTTTTCCAGAACAATTGTTAAGAGCTTCTAAAAATTCGTTTTTACTCATCTCTAATGGTTCTTTGCCCATTTTTTTAAGCAAATCCACTTCCTTAATGCTTTCAACCAGCCAGATTTTTCCTAACTTTCTTCTATTAAGCCAGCGCATCTCATAACCATTTTTAAATTTAAAAATTACCCTGCTAAACCTATCTTCTCCTATTTTAGGAACATCTGATTTTACACAATGCAACCCTCCTGTCATACCAAAGTGAATTATTAATTTTTGCTTCAAGTCATCTGCGGTTATAATCAAAACCTTACCCCTTCTTTCTGCTTTTGTAAATTTTTTGCCCTTTAATTTTTTAACAAAATCAGAGAAGGAAATTCTCTTTATTAATCTCTTTTCATAGCATTCAATATCTAAAATGGTCTTATTGCAACACTTTTTATTAAAATAAAGCTTAAAATTTTCAACCTCAGGAAGCTCTGGCATATTCTTATAAGCTTAGGGCTTTAAATTTATTTATCTGCAATTTGTATTTTTATCCCTTATTCTCCTTTAATCACTGCCAAAGGCACTAATCTAGCCACCTTTTTGGATAAACCAGCATTATGAATAACATCAACCACTTCTTCCACGTCTTTATAAGCAATAGGTGCTTCTTCAGCAATTCCTTTCATAGAGTAACATTTTATAACAATTCCTTTTTGTTTCAACCTATTTATTACCTCTTGCCCAGAAACTGCTCGCACTGCTGCATGACGAGACATTCTTCTACCGCTTCCATGAGCAGTTGTATAAAAGGCATCTTTTCCTTTCTCTGTTCCTACTAAAATATAAGAAGCAGTCCCCATTGAACCAGGTAAAATGGCAGGTTGGCCAATATGACGATACTTAACAGGAATTTCTATATGACCAGGAGGAAATGCCCGTGTTGCTCCTTTCCTATGAACAATTAATTTCATCTTTTGGCCTTTTACTTCATGCTCTTCAATTTTGGCAATATTGTGAGCTACATCATAAAGCAGTTTCAGTGTCACTTTTTTGCCCAACACATTTTTCCATGCCTTCCTAACATAAAAAGAAATCATATGTCTGTTTGCCCAGGCATAATTACAGGCCGCGCACATTGCCTTGAAAAATCTTTGTCCTTCAGGAGAATTAAAAGGAACACAAGCTAACTCTTTATCTGGTAATTTTATCCCATACCTTGGCATTGCCCGGCTTACTATTCTTAAGTAATCACTACAGTTTTGGTGCCCAAGGCCGCGAGAGCCGGTATGAATCATTACTACAACTTGGTCTTTGAATAATCCAAAGACCTCAGCTACTTTTTGGTCAAAAATTTTATCCACCCTTTGAAGCTCGCAGAAGTGATTACCGCTTCCGATAGTGCCTACCTGGTCTCTTCCACGATTTTTCGCTTTCTCAGAAATACAAGAAGCATCTGCCATTTCCATTCTCCCTTGATGCTCACAATTTTCAACATCTTCCTTTTCCCCATAGCCCTTTTCAACCAAATAAGGCACTCCGCCTTCTAAAATTTTATTAATTTGCTCAATTGAAAGTTTTATCTGTCTTCCCCTGCCCAAACCTGAAGGCACTTCTTTTTGAATTTCCCTGGCTAATTTATCTAAATAGGGTTTAATCTCTTTTTCCGTATATTCTGATTTTAATAATCTTACCCCGCAGTTTGAAACTACAAAACTATTAGCAACAAAATTATGAGAAGAATGATTTACTGTAAAATCGTAAACAAAGTTACTATAGGGGAGCTTTTCTATCTTCTCAATTTCATCAAAAACTAATCCAGTATGGCCATAACTATACCTTTTTTTAAATTCTTCAAATGAAAGAAAATCAAAGGCTACTCGCGGTTTTCCTCTTTTCTTTTTGACGCCCCACCGAGTTTCTTTAAATAAAGAATGTAAAAGAAATTGAACAGAAACATACTTGTTATTATATTTTTTAGCTATTTTTTGAGCGAGTTTTTTACAATTTTTCCCTTTATATAATTTTTGAATTTCTTTTCTTGCTTTTTCTCGTATTTCTACAATTCTCAATTTTCGTCGCAGATAATTGGCGGCTAAACAGGCCTCTTTCTTTTTTTCCTGATTGTACTCATATGCGATTCTTTCAAACAACTTAATCAAATTTTTTGCATTTTCTTTAATTTGCAACCTAAAGGCAGTAGTTTTGCCTTTTTTGCCCTGGTATCGATAACCTGGAACTTCTACAATGGAAGAGGTCTCTACTCCAAATTCCTTTAAAAGTTCTAAGATGTCTTTTAGAAATAATTTACCGTTTTCTTTTAGATTAATTTTTTTACTTACACTTAATTGAGGTGCATGAAAATTATATTTATTCATTGCTTTAGGTTTGGATAACTCAGCACCAAAAAAAGCTGCTAAGAATAATCTTTTTTGCCATAAAGGTGCTTTAAAAATCCATTTCGGAACTTGATAAAACTTAGAGGTTTTTAACCCATAAGGAGCTCCTAAGGCAATCAAAAGTGTAGCTAAGGTAAAAGAGCTACTTCTTAAACAATTTTCAACTCTAGAAAACTTATAGGTTTTTTTATAGGAATTTGTAAAAGAATGGTCTCTTTTTCTTGAATAGATAAAACCCTTAAACCCTATTTTTTCTAAATCTTTTTTAATCTCTTTTAAATCTTCTCTTTTACCATAAAACTGAATCTGGGCAGAATTTTTACTAATACTAATACAGCCATCACCAAAAATATAACCCATTAGTTTCAAAATATAAGGAAGAGAAGGATGGTTGTAAGTTAAAGGAAGTAAATTACAGGACTTTATTTTATTAAGAATCTGAATGATGGCATTTCCTCTTTTTGTTTTTCCTAATTTCTTTAAAACTTTTATAAAATCTTCTTCTTTCAAAATTATTTCAAAGGAGGGCTTTTGATATTTGACCCCTTTAAATGGATAAAGCAATACATAATCTCCTTCTTTTAAAAACCTTACTTCTTTCATTCCCTCTTTTGTCTGAATTGGGTGATCTTTTGTGGCTTTGATTTTTTCTTGAGAAGAAGTAATGACTCTATAAATAAAAGGATTGTTGTACTGCTTAAAAAATCTTATTAATTTAACATCTTCTAAATTCTTTTTCTTAAAATCTAAGCATTGAACCTTCTGGGAAAACCAATTTCTTTCCAATTGTTTAATTGAAACAAAAGCACCATTTTCCAACAAAACTTTTGTATCAGAAGGCAAGCAATTCTCATCAAAACCAACAAAGCCAGGCGAGATAACGCCCTCTGGATATTTTATCGCTCCTGCTCCGCCTATGGGCGGACCAAAGCCGGAGTGAATATCTGGCATTCCTAAAGAATAGTTTACAATACCTGGCAAGGTAGTAATATTTATCAATTGGTTCAACGCCTGCTCTTCTACCTCCTTTAATATCTTTTCTGAGGCATAAATCCGAGCAGGAACCTGCATATCAGGCCGAAAACCCTTAGGTATCTCCCATAACCAATCATTTATCTTTTTAAAATTTTGTTTGGGAATCATATAATTAATTTTACTTTAAATTAAGAAATTACAAAATGGATTAAATATTCTCCGGAAACCTATTTTGTAATTCAAAGAATCTTACACCTTCCAATACAGAACTGATTTTTTGTTGAATATAAAAACTTGAATTAAACCACTTACAGAAAGCAGGAGAGTTAAAAAAGAATAAAAGAAATAATAAGGTAAAAATTCATAAATTTTGAACTCAAATTCAAGCTTTTTAGAAAAAATAAAGAACAAGCAGGAATATATTAAAAAACTAAGTATCATAAGGAACAAGTTTTTAAAGACATTCACTCCCAAGGTAGTTAATATCAGAATGGGAAAAGCCAAGCTAAACTTTATAGTTAAGAACAAAACAATAAGGGAAAAAGCTTTATAGAATAAAAACTCTGGCAAAGAAAAACTCAAAATAAGAAATATTAGGGCAGGAAAAAGAAAGAATAAAACCGGAATAAATATCTGTGGAGCTTTTATGCATTTTTTTAATAAATACTTGTACCACTTTTTAAACCACAAGGCCTGCCCAATAGTCCATCTCTTCCTTTGAGCAAACCACTGGTTCCAATTGGAAGGAACATAGTTATGCACTACCGCTTCTTTTGTATATTTAAATTTATAGTTTTTTAAAAAAGCCCTAGTAGCTATATCTAAATCCTCACAAACAACTTTTTTTAAACCAGCCAAAGCTTTAAATTTTTTTCTCTTTATTGCCCAAGCAGAACCATTTAGGGTAGGACATCTTTGGACAAACTTAGTCAATATCCAGGAACCAATATTAAACCCTGCATATTCATAAAAGGTCATTTTAGCCAAAAAAGAACTTTTAACTACTTCTTTCTTTAAATCCAGAATGTCTGCTTCTTTTATTTCTGTTATAACCTTTTCAAGAAACCCTCCTGTTTGTTCTATCTCTACATCATTGTCTAAAAAAAGTAGTATATCTCCTGAAGATAATTTTACTGCCTTGTTTATAGAATAAACCTTTCCTTTGTTTTGTTTATTAATAACAAAAATAACCTGTTTTTTAAATTTCTTGATAATTTTCTCTTGGTCTGTGCAGGGGCCATCAAAAATTACAAAAATCTGCTTCCTTTTATAACCATCTCTTATCAAAGCATCAAGGATTGATTGCAACTGTTTTGGTTTTTTATAAACCGGGATAAAAACGCTAATTATTGGCTTCATATTTTTTTAACTTATTAAATTCCTCTCTGACTACCTGACGATCATCCCAAGGTATTTTTTTGCCATCTGCTACACACATCCACGGCTCACATCCTTTGCCAGTGATAATCACTACGTCTCTAGACCTTGCCAAACTTAATGCCTTTTTAATGGCTTCTCTCCTGTCAAGAATTTCATATAAATTGGAATTTGGAATTTGGAAATTGGAAATTCCAGACCTTATCTCAGATAAAATCTGGTTGGGATTTTCATCATATGGGTCTTCATTGGTAAGAATTATTCTGTCGCAATGTTTTGCCGCGATTTTTCCAAGGACAGGCCTTTTCCACTTATCTCTGCCACCTCCACAGGCACCTAAAACACAAATCATAGCAGAACCTTTAGCTTTCAATTTCCAGTTTTCAATTTCCTTATAAACCTTCTCTAAGGCATCAGGCGTGTGGGCATAATCTACAACTACCCTGAAGGGTTCTGAGATAACTATTTCCATTCTGCCGGAAATTATCTTTATCCTTTCTAATGCCTTCTTACAGGTTTCTAAATTAACTCCCTGTGATAAGCCAACGCAAATCGCTGCTAAGCTGTTATATATATTAAACCTACCCAACAGATGAAGCTTGAATGGCAAATTATGAATTATGAATGAAGAATAATTTTGTTTTGTTAATACTTCTTTTGCTTCAATGATTTCTAGTTCTTGGCTCTCAACCTCTGATTCCTGTCCCTTAATTCTGTATCCATACTTTTTGTCTGCTGGAAACTGCAGAAAATAATCAACATTTTCATCATCTAAATTAACAATATGTATTTTTTTTACTGCTTGAAAAAACTTCCCCTTTGCTTTTCGATACTTGTCAAAGCCCTTATGTCTCTCAATGTGCTCTGGCGATAGGTTGGTAAAAACCGCTACATCAAAATCAATAAAACGATGGCGGTGCTGAAGTATTCCTTCTGAAGTTACTTCTATAATTGCGTATCTGCATCCCGCATCTACTGCTTTTTTTAAAAGCTTCTGGATATAGCCCCGACCAGGCATTGTCATTTTAAAACGATTTACCTCTTGTCTTTTGTGTATCTTAAATGCTATTGAAGAAAAACAGGCAGTTTTATATCCTGCTTGTTCTAAAATCTGATAAACCATCTCTGCCACAGTCGACTTGCCTCCAGTACCAGTTATACCGATAACAATCATTTTCTGGGAGGGAAATCTGTAAAAAACAGCGCTTAAAAAAGCCCAACATAGATGATAGAAACTAATTAAAAAATGGGGGGTAATTTTTCTTAAAATACCAATCATTAGTTTTAATTACTTTCCTAAAATCTTGAGCGCGTGTTTAATTGTTTCTTCAGGAGATTTAGAGGGTCCTGGGATCTGAGACAATGCCTGTCTGGCTTTTTTACGGGGAAAGCCAAGATTAACCAAAGCATCCTCTACTTCTTTTGTTGTTTTGCTTTTCTGCTTTGAAATCTCTTTTAGTTTTTCTGAAAGCTCTAAGATAATTGCTCGTGCCTTCTTTTTGCCAATGCCTAAAATTCCAGAAAACACCTCTTCGTGTTGATATTCAATTTCTTTTCTTAACCTTTCTAAAGGCCCTAAAGAAGCAATCTCTAAAGCCATTTTAGGTCCCACGCCAGAAATTCCAAGCACGAGTTCAAAAAATTCAAGTTCCTCAAAACTAAAAAAACCATACAAATCCAAGATATTTTCTCGTACATAAAGATAACAAAAAATTTCAATTCTATCATTCCTCTCTGATATCTTTTCCAGGTTTTTTTTAGACAAGAAAATCTTATAACCAACCCCCTTTACATCTAAAACAATAAACCTGTCTTTTTTTAAAATAATCTTTCCTGAAAGATAGGAAATCATAAATTTCTGTTATTATAACATAAAAAGCCCCCTGATAAAATATTCAGGAGGCCATAGAGTGCAGAGTTAATTATTTCTTAGTCCTTATCACCTTATCAATTATGCCATACTCTTTGGCTTCATCAGCTGAAAGATAGAAGTCTCTATCAGTATCTTTTTCTATTTTTTCCAAGGGCTGACCAGTGTGTTTAGCTAAAATTCTATTAAGTTTATCCTTGATTTTGATAATTTGTTTGGCAGTTATTTCAATCTCCACCGCCTCTCCTGTAACCCCGCCAGCAACCTGATGAAGCAGAATCTCAGAATTAGGGAGAGCAAATCTCTTGCCTTTAGCCCCGGCAGCTAAAATGGTAGCACCCATTGAAGCAGCTAACCCAATACACACTGTAGATATGTCACATTTTACATATTGCATCGTGTCATAAATAGCCATCCCAGCTGTCACTGAACCACCCGGAGTGTTAATATAAAGCTGAATGTCTTTTTTAGGATCTTTTGAGGCCAAAAACAAAATTTGGGCAATAACCAAATTTGCCACTGAATCAACAATAGGTCCAGCAAGAAAAATTATTCTCTCTTTCAACAGCCGAGAATAAATATCATAAGCGCGTTCCCCGAATCTGGATTTTTCTACAACAGTTGGAACCAAATTCATAAATTTTGTTCTAATAACTGAAAAATCTTCTCTGTACGGATTATATCTTCATAATAACTCTTTAACTTGTTATAGTCAATGCCTTTTTGGGCTGATTCAATATCAGGATACTTCTTTAGGACCTTATTTATTTCTTGCTCTATTTCTTTCTCAGAAACACTAATATTTTCTGCCTTCCCAATCTCTCTTAAAATTAAAAAGTTTTTTATTCTTTTTTCTGCTTGACCAGAAAAAGATTTTTCCAACTCTTGTTCTGACTTATTAATTTTCTTTAAGTACTCCTCAAAAGAAATTTTAAGGTCTTGAGAAATGCTTTTCTTTAGATTTTTAATCATTTGTTCTTTTTCTCTTTCTATCAAGATTTCAGGAATTTCAAAATCTGTTAGACCGCTGATTTTATCTAATATCTCTTGGCGAACCCTCTGTCTTTCTGCTATCTCTTTTTCCTGAATTAACCCTTCTTTTATGCTCCTTTCTAAATCAGCCATATTTTCAAACCTGCCCAAACTCTGAGCAAACTCATCGTTGAGCTCTGGCAATTCCATTTTTTGAACTGTCTCTAACTTCACCCAAAAATCTGCTTCTTTGCCAGCGTATTCTTTTTGAACATAATTTTCAGGAAAAATCAGAGAAAACTCTTTCTCTTCACCAGCTGACATTCCTTGTAGTTTCTCTTCAAAACCAGGAATAAACCCACCTTGACCTAGTAAAAAAGCATCCTTTCTTTCTGGCTCACTAAGGCCAAGCTCCTTATTCTTTACTCTAAATTTTATCTCTACCCAATCACCTTTTTGAGCAGGTTGGTTTTTTAGAGTAAATTTAGCTCTTGATCTCTGGAGCCATTTCAAGGCGTCTATAAGCTCCTTCTCTTCTACAGAAACCTGTCTTTTTTTGACCTGAGAAGCAATTTTCTTATAATCGGGTAAATTAATTTCAGGTAAAACAGAAATTTTTGCTTTAAATTCAAAAGGATTATTAAAAGCCAATTTCAAAATTTCTATTTTGGGCTCGCTAATTGCTTCTATATTCTTTTCTGAAATTATCTGAATATAGCTTTCTGTTACAGCTATCTCTGCTGCCTTGTTTAAAACCTGACTCTGCTCAAGCTCTCTTTCAGCAATTTCAATAGGAACCTTGCCTTGACGAAAACCTGGTATTTCAAGATTTTGAGAAAGTTCAGCAAGGGCTTTTTGATAATAGTTATTAAACTCCTGTTGTGAAATCTCAAATAAAATCTCAATTTGAGATTTTGGTAATTTTTTAATGGTTGTTTTCATTTTTATATTTTTCTACTGCTTTTGTAATTATTTGCCTTGCCTCCTGGGCGCCTCTCCATCCTTCAACCTTTACATATTTATACTTATCCTTTTCCAATTTTTTATAATCAGCAAAGAAAACCTCTATTTCTTTTCTGAGATGCTCATTCATATCTTGTATGTCCTGAATCTCCTTAAACCGCGGGTCTACTTTTTCTAAAGGCACAGCTATGATTTTATTGTCAATCCCGGCTTCATCACTCATTAAAAGAACACCAATCGGTCTGGCCTTAATTACACAGCCAGGAAAAGTAGGAAAGGTGGTTAAAAGCACCACATCCAATGAATCGCCATCCTCAGAAGCGGTCTGAGGAATAAATCCATATTCATGAGGAGGTCGCACAGGAGAGTAAAAAACTCTATCTAATTCAAAATAACCTTTTTCTTCATTGTACTCATACTTATTGCCTGCGCCTTTTGGTATGTCTATTACTACATTAATTTCATCAGGCGGGTTAGAACCTGCAGGGATATCTTTGAACAGATTAGTCATATAAATCAAAGCCCAAAGTTCAAAGCTCAAAATCACAACGTAAAGCTTAAAATCTTCTATTTAGATTTTAGTTTTAAGCTGTGCTTTTGTGCTTTGACGTTTGTGCTTTGCGTTTTTATATTTTTTATTATTTTTTCTCTTCTTTTTCTAGGGTTTCTTTCTCTTCCGTCTTTTCCGCTTCTAAACCTCTCACCTTTATCTTCCAGCCCGTGTGCTTTGC
>CAYNVZ010000004.1:0-24917 GCA_964400775.1 uncultured Candidatus Saccharibacteria bacterium
CATCAATAACATCAAAGACAAAATAATTTATTGTTGTTTTAAGGTAATTGGCTATTCCTGATTTAAATTCCTGAGAAATTTCTTTTGTCTGAAGTTCTTTATCCTGAATAAATCCTTCAATCCATTTTAAAAAATCATTCATTTTTTTCACTTTTACTACGGTTAAATCGTGAGCACCGATTTTTTTCTGAAAGGTAACCTCAATACCAGCAGTGGGTGTTCCGGCCTCTTTTCCTAACCCCAAAAACTCATCTCTCATCTGCTCTATTTTTGTATTCATAATTTCTACTATCTTTTCAAAAGATTCAAAGTTCCCTTCTTTAATCTCAGTAGGATTAGTAGGTAAAGGAACAATTCTTAAAACAGTAGCTTGCGTTTCACTTTTTATATCATTTGAAAGAATAATTATTTCTTGCCCTTCTGACCAGGCCACGATAGCGTTTTGGGCAGATTGATCCAAATGCACAAACGGTGGCCACACCACCATTCCTCCATCAGCTAAAGCAAAGCCAGGAATTAATAAAAATAGGAAAAAAATTAACCAGCCGGTCCTTTTGTTTTTTATAATTGCTCTGCAATTAAGTAAAAACAAAAAATAAAGCTTTTTCATAAGAGTAGTGGGATTATGTGCAATTTGTTTTTATTCAAACCTTAATAACCTATAGGGTCAACAATTCTTTTTACTCTATATGGCCTCTAACCTCTTTAAAGTTTTTTTAAGTGGGCTTTATTACTACTCTCCTTTCTGGTTCTTGGCCTATACTAGTGGTAACAACACCAGACCTCTCAGCTAATTCAAGATGAATTATTCTTCTTTCATAAGCAGGCATTGGTTCTAAAATCTTTTCTTTTTTAGTCAAAATCACATTATCCGCTATTGAATTAGCCATTTCTTTTAAATACTCAATCTTTTTCTTTTTATAATCATTAATATCAAGATTAATGAAAAATGGTTTTTGAATTTTTTTTCTCAAAAGTATTTTAAAAAGTCGTTGGACATCTATCAATGTCTGGCCTTTTTCTCCAATTAGAATCTGAGGTTGGTCTATGTCCAAATCAATGTCAACAACATTTTCAGAAGAAGCTTTAACTTTGATATCTACTTCAATCCCTGCTTTATTGAAAAACCTTTCTGCTTCTTTTTTTATTTTTTCTAAATCTTTTTCAATAATCATAAAATAAAAATAATTTATTTTTTAAGCACAATATACTGCTGGACAATAGAAAACAAAACTGTTGTAAGCCAATAAAGAGCAATAACCGCAGGCAGACGCCAGCAGATAAAGATAGTAAAAATCGGAAAAAAATAGGTCATTTGTTTTTGCAGTATTTGGGTAAAATCATTAGTTTTTTTAAAGGCCTGTTGTGATTGAGGGGTAAGCATCTTGCTTTGAAAAAATTGAGCAACGCCAGCTAGTACTGCTAAAAAAAGCGAACTACTAGCAAGGTTTATTGTCCCCAAGAAAACAGGATTTAGGGTTTCAGGACAAGAAATAAAAGGATATAATACCTGTAATTCAGTAGGACTAAGCCCGTTTTCAAAGCTTTTAAAAACCAAAAAAAGGGCAATTAAAACAGGCAACTGGATCAAAAGAGGCAAAAATCCGGCAAGGGGATTGATTTTTTCTTTTTTATAAAGCTCTATTACCTCTTTTGCCATTAATTCTTTATTCTCTTTGTATTTTCTTTGGATATCTTGAATTTTCGGCTGAAGCTCTGCTAATGCTTTTTGAGATTTTATTGCTTGCACTGAAGAAGGATAGAGCAGTAAACGAATAAAAAGAGTCAACACAATCACTGCTATTCCAAAATCTTGCCCTGGAAAATATTGATAAATCAAAATCAGAATATTGAAAAGGGGCTGATACAAGACGATATTAAAGATATTAATAAAAAAATCTATCATTGTAAAATTTTTGCTTTTGTTAAAATTTTGTCTATAGCTTGGTCTATTTCTTTAAAACTTTTTTCTTTAATATCCGGGCTAGGCAATAAAACTATGTCATAACCCTGCTTTAATCTCTTTATTTTTTCTCTTATAGATTCCCTGAGTCGTCTTTTTATTTTATTTCTAATCACTGCTTTTTTGGAAACCTTTTGACTTACTATAAAGCCAAAACGGTTTTCATCTAAATTGTTCTTGACCAACCTTAAAAATAAAAAATCCTGTTTGAATCCTTTTCCTTTCTTTAAAACCCTCTCAAAATCTTTGTTCCTTTTAAGCCGATTTTTCTTTGGCAACATATTGCCTATACAGTTAATTTTTTCCTTTTCTTTTTTCTTCGCGAAGCCAAAATCCGCCTTCCAGCTTTTGTCCTTTGCCTTGCCATAAATCCATGGGTCTTTTTTCTTTTTTTCTTCTTAGGTTGATAAGTAATACTCATAATTACAATTAATTGTTTTATTAAACATTAACAAAAAATTTTCAAAAAGTCAAACTGCCTTTTTGTCTTGGTTTATT
Source organism: uncultured Candidatus Saccharibacteria bacterium (assembly GCA_964400775.1). Lineage (GTDB taxonomy): Bacteria > Patescibacteriota > Minisyncoccia > Minisyncoccales > JAGLUP01 > CAYNVZ01. Next base: position 2,462 of record CAYNVZ010000004.1, read on the forward strand.
ATTCCCCAGTTTGTCCACATTTAATTAACAAAATAAAAATTTTATATGTATTTTATTTTTACTTGACATTGTTGTATAATAATAAAAACAAACTCCTCTTTTTTTCTTAAAACACTAATTTTCCTTTCCTATCTACAATGTCCCAAAAACCCAAACCCAAACCCAAACCCAAAGACAAAGACAAAGAAATGAACAAAGAAGAACTCTGGCAGGCAGTACTAGCCGAAATTCAATTTCATATCTCTAGAGCAAACTTTACTACCTGGTTTGCCAATACAAAAATAATCTCAAAAGAAAATAACCGGATTTTAATCTCCGTTCCCAATTCTTTTTCAAAAGAATGGTTAGAAAATAAATACAATAAACTTATTTTAAAAACACTTTACAGTTTAGATAATAAAATCAAAGAGGTAAAATATGAAGTCAGACCTTCTCTATCTTTACTGAAGTCATCGGAATCATCCCATAAAGCTATTCCTAAAACAGATTTAGAAGAACAACTAAACTTTCAAGAATTTAAAATTAACAAAGAAACTAATCTTAATCCTCGTTATACCTTTGACAATTTTGTAGTGGGTTCATTTAATGAACTAGCGCAAGCAGCCGCCTGGGCAGTTTCTAAAAAACCAGGCCTGGTTTATAACCCTTTATTTATTTATGGTAAGGTAGGTCTAGGTAAAACACACCTCTTACAAGCAATTGGTAATAAAATTATTGAAAAATTTTCTTCAAAAAGAGTTCTTTATATACCTGCAGAAAAATTTACCTCAGAGGTTATTACCGCAATTAAAAATCAAAGTATTGAAAAACTTAAAACAAAATTTCGTAAAATTGATGTCTTAGTTCTTGATGATGTTCAATTCTTAGCTGGTAAAGAAAAAACGCAAGAAGAGTTCTTCCATACCTTTAACGCTTTATATGAAAAGAACAAACAAATAGTTCTTTCTTCAGACCGCTCTCCAAAAGCCATACCAGCTTTAGAAGAACGGCTAAGGTCTCGATTTGAAGGAGGAATGATAGCTGATATCAGTTTTCCAGATTATGAAACCAGGTTGGCTATTTTAAAAACCAAACTTCAAGAAAAAAAAGTAAACTTTTCTGAGGAGGTATTAGAATATATTGCTTCTAATATCCAAAAAAATATCAGAGAAATGGAGGGCGCCTTAAACAATCTAATTGCCCATCAAAAACTATACAATAAACAACCTGATATAAAGACCGCCCGTAAACTCTTAAAAAAACTCATCTCTCCACCACCAAAGGTAGTTAGTCCTAATACAATAATCCAAATAGTGGCAGAATTCTTTGATCTTAAAAAAGAAGAAATTCTTACATCTTCAAGGAAAAAAGAAATTGTCAGGCCACGCCAAATTGCGATGTATTTATTAAGAGAAGAACTAAAAAGCTCTTTTCCTTTTATTGGTAGGAAATTTAATGGAAAAGACCACACAACAGCTATTTATGCTTGTGAAAAAATTAAAAAAGAAATTGAAAATAATGAAAAATTATTAGAGGAGATTAATTTAATTAGGCAGAGAATTTATAGTCAGTCCTGTTAAAAAGGTGTGTATGAATAGGTAATATCTAGGGTATTATGATTTTATAAGTAATTATTTAAAAATAATCCTTCTTTTATTCCATCTTTTAATCCACTATTTTTTAACAGGTTTTAATAATTTAATTTATATAAAAAGTAAAAAAAACTTTTTAATAATTAACAGATCTAATAATATTAAATATTTAAAATAATTAAATTAAAATTGTAAGAGTTATAAAAGTTAATTATAAAAATATTATTTATTTCTTTTACTTTTTTCCTTTACTTTACTACTTTACTCCTTTTAGTAAAAATTTATTAACAAACAAAAAGTAGTTCTTATTCTAGTTTTAGGGTAATAAAAAAAAGCACGTTTTTAGTTAAAAATAATCAATTAAAATATCTTAAACCTATGAAAATTTCTATTTTAAAAGAAAACCTTAAACAAGGGCTAAATATTGTAGAAAGAATAACTGGACGAAATCTCACTCTACCTGTTTTAAATAATGTTTTACTTACAACTGATAAAAAAAACTTTTTACGTTTATCTACTACTGACTTAGAAATAGGGATAAATTGGTGGGGATTAGTAAAAATAGAAAAACAGGGAGGAATCTCTGTTCCTGCTAAATTATTATCAGATTTTGTAAACCTGTTACCAGAAGAAAAAATAAGCTTAGAGGTGGAAAATAAAACCTTATTTATTCAATGCGAAAAATATAAAACAAAAATAAAAGGACAGGATATAGAGGAATTTCCTATTATTCCTAAAATAGAAAATAAAGAATTTATAGAAATAGATGGTAATAGATTTTGTCAGGGATTAATACAGGTAGTAGAAATTATATCTCCATCCCAGGTTAGACCAGAAATTTCAGGAGTTTTTTTATCCTTCCAAAAAGATGGAATTAGGATAGTAGGCACTGATAGTTTTAGGTTGGCTGAAAAAACCTTACCTTTTGAGAGTAAAATAGAAAAAGAATATTCTGTTATAGTTCCTCAAAAGACAATTAGAGAATTGATTAATATATTAGGAGCCAACCAGGCAAAGAAAAAAATAAAAATATTTTTTTCTCCCACCCAGGTTTTATTTGAATCTTCTATGGAGGAATTATCTCATCCCCAGGTTCAGGTCGTTTCTCGCTTGATAGAAGGAGAATACCCGAATTATCAAGAGATTATTCCTAAAGAATATGAAACCCAGATTATTTTAGACAAAAAAGAATTTCTCAATCAAATAAAAACAGCTGGTTTATTTACTGGAAGGATAAATGAGGTCAAATTTAGAATAGACCCAAATGATGGAAAAATAGAAATTTTCACACAAACACCAGAAATAGGGGAGAATAGATCTTATCTTCTGGGTAAAGCAGAGGGTAAACCAATAGAGGTTTCTTTTAATCATAAATTTATTTCAGATGGTCTTTCTAATATCCAAAGTTCAGAAGTAATTTTTGGGCTTAATAAAGAAAGCGGACCAGCAGTTTTAAAACCAGTAGGAGATGAGAGTTATATCTATGTAGTAATGCCTATAAAAACAGATTAAAAAACAGTACAGTTAGGTAAAAGTCCTTACAGTTCAACATCTGTTTGAGAGAAGTTATGGCTTTTAAGCCATTTTTTAATTGCCTGTTCCCAGTTATTGTATTGAGGGTCTTGTTCAGGGTTTAAAGGTGCAGGACCTTGAGGGTTGTCTTTAACTACATAATATAGGATGGAATGGGGATTTTCTTTGTCAATTTCTCCATTTAAGACGGGCTTGTTGGTTATGATTCGTTTTGGTTTTTCAAATTCTTGTTTTGGCCTTTTTAAAAGCGCTTGTTCCATAAATTTATGCCAGATAGGTCCGGATAACATTACCCCAGGCGCTTTTGCTGTGGGACTATTGTCGTTATTACCTGCCCAAACCCCTACTACTAGTGTAGGAGAATAACCAATAGTCCAGGCGTCTTTGTATTCCTGAGTGGTTCCTGTTTTTACAGCTGTTTGATAATTTTCAATATATAAAGGAGAATGGAAGCCAAATAATGGCGCCCTGGCCTCGTTATCAGAGAGGATATCATTAATAAGATCAGCGATTTGTTTATTTAATACTCTTTTAGGGCTTTTTTTATTTTCCTCAATAATATTGCCATTGCTGTCTTCAATTTTTAATACACTTACAGGAGGGACCCTTAATCCTTGAGTAGCAAAGACGCCATAAGCAGAAGTAATATCTAGTAATTTTACCTCGCCGCCGCCCAACACTAAAGAGAGTCCATAATGTGAGGGTTTTTTATTTAAGGTAGTAATACCTAAATTCTTTGCTAAATTAATGGTGTTTTCTAAACCAGCTAAATAAAGAACCTTTACAGAAGGAACGTTTATAGATTGGGCCAAAGAGTGGCGAAGATCCACAGGGCCAGAGAACCTTCCTGTATAGTTTTGGGGAACATAGGGCTTTGTTCCTTTTATTCCGAAATTGGTTTCTACATCCCATAAAACGGTTTTGGGAGTATATCCCTTTTTAAAAGCAGCAGCATAAGCAAAGGGTTTAAAAGCAGAGCCGGGTTGTCGTAGGCCTTGTGTGACAATATTAAATTTTGGTTCAAATAAACAGTTTTTTCCAGGGATACAGTCCTTTGGATAATTCGTGGCGTGCCAATCTTTTGAGCCAACCATAGCCAAAATTTCGCCGGTTCTCGGATCAAGAGCAACCAAGGCGGCATTAAATGCTCTATATGCCTTATTGGTTTCTGCTCCTTGTTTGACTACTTGTTCAGCTATTTGTTGGAGTTCCCAATCTAAAGAAGTGTAAACCTTGAACCCTTTTTCTCTTAAAAGCTCTTTGCCATATTTTTGTTCTAGGTATTGTTTTACATAGAATACAAAGTGAGGTGCCTTGATTGGTCTAAGGATTTCTGAAAATTCTATCGGTTCTTTTTTTGCGGATTCTGCCTGTTTTTTACTGATATAACCGCATTGTACCATTCTATCTAAGACATAGTTTTTTCTCATTAGCAGCTCCTCTTTGTGCGGGCCATAAGGCGAGAGATAGCTTGGCGCTCGAATTAGGGCAGCCAAGACAGCAGCTTCAGGTAGAGATATTTGCGAAACTGGTTTTTTAAAAAAGGTTTGAGATGCAGCTTCAACCCCGTAACAGTTAGAGCCAAAGGGGATCTGGTTTAGATAGAACTCTAAAATTTGGTCTTTTGAATAGCGTCTTTCCAGCTCTAAGGTGGAAATTATTTCTCTGATTTTCCTTTTAATAGTTTTTTCCCTAGTGAGAAAAGAAGACCTTATGAGTTGTTGTGAAATAGTGGAACCACCATAAATCGCTTTTTTTAATTTAAGATTGATGAGAATGGCTCGGCCTATAGCTTTTGGATCAATTCCAAAGTGGTGATAAAAATTGCTGTCTTCAGTAGCAATAACTGCTTGCTTTAGGTGTTCTGGTATTGAACTCAAGGGCACAACAGTCCTTTTTTCTTCTCCATAGATATCGTATAAAAGGATTTTTCCAGTCCTGTCATAAATTTTAGTAGATTGAATATAAGGCCTTTCAGTAAATTTTTCTGGATTAGGAAAATCCTTAATGTAGTAAATAAATAAGCACAAGAAGCTAAAAATAAAAAACAAAAAGCAGAAGCCAAAAAATTTTAGAGCAAGAACAAGTATTCTCTTTTTTTTATTTTTTTGATAAGTTTTTCTATAAAATTTTCTTCTTACCATTGTAATTAAATATAGCATTCTTTTTATTTTTTTAAAACTATGATAAGCTTGAAATAATGGCAATAAATTATCACGCCAAAAAAGCATATTCAAAAAAACGGGCAAAGCGCAGCGCTTTTTATGGTGTAGAAATTAACCCCCACACCAAACGAGGACTGGCTTTGCCAATTTATCCCGACCTTGGTCGGGATCGTCCTCGTTCTGGTGTGGGGGTAAATACCGATCCTAGAAAAATAAAAGAGGTTTTAACAAGAGGAGTGGAAAAGATAATTGAGAAGAAAAGCTTATTGAAAAAGCTGACCTCTGGTAAGAGATTAAGAATTAAGCACGGGATAGACCCTACCGGGCCTAATATTCATATTGGCAGGGCTATTTGTCTTTGGAAATTAAGAGAATTTCAAGAGTTGGGCCATCAGATAGTTCTTATTATTGGTGATTTTACAGCTCAGATTGGCGATGCTTCTGATAAACAAGCAATGAGACGACCCTTAACAGAACAAGAAATAAAAGAGAATATGAAGAATTACAAAAAGCAGATTGGCAAAATTTTAGACCTAAAAACAACAGAATTTTGTTATAACTCTAAGTGGCTGAATAAACTCAGTGCAAAGGATATAATTAGGATTTCTATGGAATTTACAGCCCAACAGATGATACAAAGAAGGAATTTCAAAGAGCGCTGGGAGAAGCAGAAGCCAATTGGCTTACATGAACTGGATTATCCTTTGTTGCAAGGGTATGATTCTGTGGCTGTGAAGGCAGATGTAGAGGTTGGAGGGTCTGATCAGCTTTTTAATCTCGAAGTGGGCAGAAAAATTCAAGAAATCTATGGTCAAAAACCACAAGATATTATAACCTTGAACATGCTTTTGGGTTTAGATGGCCGAAAAATGAGCACCAGTTGGGGTAATGTGGTTAATATAAACGATTCTCCAAGAGACCAATACGGCAAGATTATGTCGCTTCATGACGAGCTGATTGTTGACTATCTCAGATTAACTACCCGTATGCCCCTTAAAGAAATTGAACAAATAGATAAAGCCCTACGGCTAAAAAAGATAAATCCTCGAGAGGTCAAGGCAGCACTAGCGCGAGAGATTGTTGGGCTTTATTACGGCAAACAGGCAGCTTTAAAAGCAGAAGAAGAGTTTAATAGAGTTTTTAGAGAAAAAAAATTACCCTCGGAAGTTCCAAGGGTGAAAATTAAAGAAAAATCTTTGAAAATTTTAGATTTATTGGTTAAGGTCAAGCTGGTTTCTTCAAAAGCACAGGCAAAAAGATTAATTTTACAAAAGGGAGTGAGAATAGATAACAAGGTTCAGGAAGATTGGCAAAAAATAATTAAGATAAAAAAAGGGATGATAGTTCAAATAGGAAAGAGGAGGTTTGTAAAAGTTATATAGGCGTACAGTTTTGTTAGGTTATTAAGGCCCCGCCTGTCTTTATAGACAGGCGGGGCGGTTTTGGTTAGAACTCTGAAGATTCAGGGATCTCTTGTGCTTCTTCACTATCTTCTTCGCCTTCTGAGTATTCTTCAGTAGCTTGCTCACTTTCTTCAGAAGCTTCTTCCTCTTCAGAGGATTCTTCTTCCTGGGTTTCTTCAGTGGTCTCTTCAGGTGTTTCTGGCTCTTGGTTGACAATAGTATTGATGTTCATAATTTTGAATTATTGACCTGTGAAACCGCATTCAGATAAATACAGGAAATTGTTTGGTTAGCTTGATTCCACAGGGCAATGGTTAATTAATTATATTTTTCGACCTTTTCTTTGTTGCTTGTATATTGACAAAAATGTGTATTAATTGCGTCCGGGATATTGGTTTTTATTAATAAGGATATTATAAAGGCCTACTTGAACTTGTCAACCCCTGATGTTAAAAAACTGGGAATAACAAATGGCTGCGCCCAAAGCGTCTGCCGCATCGTCAGGACTTGGTACATTTTTTAACTCAAGAAGGATTTTAATCATTTCTTTTATTTGTTTTTTGTCTGCTTTTCCATATCCGGTCACCGCAGTTTTAATCTGTAAAGGGGTAAATTCATAAATCGGAATTTTTTTCTTAGCAGCAGTAAGTAACACAACTCCTTTTGCCTGTGAAACAGGCATAGCTGTTTTTAAATTTTTAAAAAAATAAACATTTTCAACAGCCAAGACAGTGGGCTTATACTGTCTGATCAATTTGTTTAATTCGTTGTTTATTTTTTTTAAGCGTTCTCCTGGTGTCCAGCAAGGGTCTGTTTTTATACAGCCATATCCTAAGCATTTTAATTTTTGCTTGGTTTTTTTAATTATCCCATAACCAGTTGTAGCTGTGCCAGGGTCAATGCCAAGTATAATCATGGAATATTGTAGAGTTTCGCTAAGTTATTAAAAGCTAGAATCTCTTTCTTAATTCTCTTTCCTAAGAGAAGGATAAAGGAAAGAGGGGGATTGCTTTTACTGTGAACAATGTGATAAAACTGGACAAACAGGTCATTTCTAGTATTACAGAAAGCTAAAAACTATTTTTTCTAAGAAGCCAAATTAGAGTATATTTCCTGGATGTCATTGTTTTCATCCAACTCTTCAAAGAGTTTTTCTATTGTTTGTTTGTTTTTTTTATCTAATTGGATTTCATCTTTAGCCACCCATTCTAAGTCAGCGGATTCAGTTTTGATTCCTTGGTTTTCTAAGTTTTTCTTTACTCTTTCCAGGTCCTGTATTTTTGTATATACATCTAATATGTCATTATGCCAGTAAATATCCTCAGCTCCTGCCTCAATTGCCTTAAGCTCTAAATCTTCTTTGAGTTTTGAGTTTTGAGTTTTGAGTTTTGAGTTTTTTATTGTTATACACCCCTTTTTTTCAAACAACCACATTACAGAACCCGGAGTGGCTAATTTGCCATTATATTTTGCTAATATCTGTTTGACTTCTCCTAGAGTGCGGTTTTTATTATCAGTGATTCCTTGGATAATTATTGCTATTCCTTTAGGCCCATAGGCCTCAAAAATAAATTCTTCTAACTTTTCTCCTTCAATTTCTCCTGTTCCTCTTTTAATAGCCCGTTCAATATTTTCTTTGGGCATATTAAAGCTTTTGGCTTTTTCTACAGCCATTCGTAAATAAGGATTGGTTTCTATATCTCCTCCTTTTTCTCGTGCAGCAACTGAAATCTGTCTAGCCAGCTTTGAAAAAATTTTTCCTCGTTTAAGGTCAGCAATTGCCTTTTTGTGTTTTATGCTGGAGAAATGACTATGACCTGCCATATTATTTTAATTTTACCTTGAATATTTATTAAAATCAATTTTTTAATTTTGTTTTTAGAGCTAAAATTATTATTCCTGAAAAGATAGCGGTTCCAGAAGCAACCAAAAGAACAAATAACGAAATAAGGGGCGATTTAGGAATTTGTTCGCCTATAGTGCCTAAATTTTCTGTAGTTTCCGGAGGATCGACCTTCGCCACTTTTGGCGGAGGCGGAGTTCCCGTTTTTCTTACAATGCTGTTTTTTGCTCTTGGTGTTCCGCCAGGATTTTGGCTTGTTTGCCATCCATTAGAAGTCCTTTCCATTGTTTGTTTGGTTTTATTATCTCCGGCAATCCAACCAGAACTACAATCTACAGAATCTATCAAATTTCCTAGATTATCATAGAGTTGTAAGTTTTCTCCTTTATTACTTAAGGTGCCTTTATAGATTTGGTCTGCTGAGATTTCAGGAACTGACTTGTCACTACTTCTTTCTAATAAATAAAATCCCTTAGCAGGAATAGTTCCTGTTAAGGGAACTTCTGGAGAACCATCAACTGCTTTTAGAACCCAATTATCAAGGTTTATGGCAGAATTTGTATTATTATAAAGCTCAATCCATTCATTATTATAAGAGGATTTTGTTCCCATCCACGCGATTTCATTAATTACTACATCAAAAGAACCTGCGGACTGAACAGGAAAAGCGGGGAGAAGAAGAGACATTGAGATAAAGATAATTTTTAAAAATTTACAAACCATAATTCTAATTCAAATTTAACAGATCAACAATAAAAAAGCCAGCATTTTATGCTGGGCTTTTTATTTTTCTTTCTTCTTCGATTTCTTGGAGGGCCTTTTTTACAACCCCTTTCTCCCTTGCTTCCTGGCCTTTATAGGCTAGGTAGGCGCCAATGGCTATCAGAGGAATTCCTATTATTGCTCCCACTATGCTAAGGGATAACAGGAATCCTATAAATACACAGACCGCGCCAATCAAACTTTTAAAAAACCATCCCATTTTTTCACCTCCCTTTTCTTTTTTTAACAATACTAATTTTAGTTTTAGTATAATCAATTATAAAAGATTGTCAATACCTTTATATTTTATTCCCAAATGTCTATAAGCCAATTCAGTAGCTACCCTGCCTCGAGGGGTTCGTTTAATAAATCCAAGCTGCATTAAATATGGTTCATATATATCTAAGATAGTATCTTCTTCTTCTGAGCTTGCTGCAGCTAATGCCTGTAATCCTACAGGTCCTCCGTTGAATTTTTTAATAATTGTTTCTAAAATTTTTCTGTCGCTTGGTTCAAGTCCGGCCTGGTCAATTTCTAAAAAGTTCAGTGCTTTTTCTGCCATTTGGGGCGTAATAAGTTCTTTTTCTTCTACCTGAACAAAATCTCGCACGCGTTTTAATAGTCGGTTAGCGGTTCTGGGAGTAAAACGTGAACGCTGGGCAATTATTTTGATTGCCTTTGGTTCTATTTCTATTTTTAAAATTTTAGCAGAGCGTTGAATAATTTTTTCAATTTCTTCAACGGTATAAAAGCCGAGCTGGAAAATTGCTCCAAAGCGAGACCTTAAAGGAGAGGAAAGCAATGCCAACCGGGTTGTGGCGCCAATTAAAGTGAAATGGGGAAGGTTAAGCTCCATGGTTTTTGCCATTGGGCCCTTGCCCAAAATTAGGTTTAGTTTAAATTCTTCCATTGCTGAATAGAGGTACTCTTCACATGTGCTGTTTAGGCGATGGCATTCATCTAAAAAAAGAATATCTCCATCAGAGAGATTGGTTAAGATAGCAGCCAGGTCTCCAGCTTTTTTAATAGCCGGAGCAGAGACAATTCGGATATTTGTTTGCATTTTTTTAGCAATTAGATAGGCAAGTGTAGTTTTACCCAGTCCGGGTCCTCCGTAAAAAAGCAGGTGTTCAAAATGACAATCTTGTCTTTTTTTCGCAGCATCTATCATTATCTGGATGCTTTTTTTTATTTTTTCTTGTCCCACATATTCTTCCCAAGTTCTTGGCCTAAGGGCAAGGTCAAAAACTTCATTTTTTTCTTCCTTTGTATTTTTACTAATAGGACTTGACATAGATTTTGAATCTGTTATAATACGCTGTTTTAAAAGGTCTTTGAACTGCAGACAAGAATGGGGCTTTCTTTTGATGGGTGGCTTGGTTTTTTAACGAAGCCATTCCTCAGGGGAGCTCTTGCTTTCCGAAGAATCGGAGGGAACGTCTGCAGTTCAAAGACCTTTTACCCCCACACCAAACGAGGGCTAACTTTGTTAATTTGGCGCCTTCGGCGCTCTGTCCTCGTTCTGGTGTGGGGGTTTACCCCACACTAAATGAGCACTGCGCTTTGCGCAAAAAATGAAATTTGTGCTCATTATGGTGTGGGGGTCTATTCTCCTCCAGTTACCCTTTCTACCTCTTCTAAAGTGGTTTCTCCTTTAAGGACCTTTATTAGCCCGTCCTGATATAAAGTAATCATTCCTTTTTTTAGAACTAACTGTTCTAATCCAGAAGCAGATGAAGAGTTTAAAATAAATTCTTTTATCTCGTTGTCAACTAAAAAACTTTCAAAAATACCACTTCTGCCCCTATAACCTGTAAAGTTGCAGTATTTACATCCCCTTGCTTTTGGGATTTTTATTTTTCCTTCTAAACAAGGAACCTTTGTTTTTTTAGAAGCATTTTTAAGCGATTTTTTTATTTTTTTTAAATTCTCTTTAGAAATTTCCTCAAGTTTTACACATTTTTTACACACCCTTCTTACCAATCTTTGAGCTATAATCATATTTATTCCTGAGGCAATAGAATCACGGTCAACTCCTAAATTAATAAGCCGAGAAATAGTGCCTACTGCGTTATTAGTGTGAAGCGTGCTTAAAACCAAATGGCCGGTTAAGCTGGCTTGAAGGGCAATCTGGGCTGTTTCAAAATCTCTAATTTCTCCAACCAAAATTACATTTGGGTCCTGTCTCATTATTGAACGCAAGCCATTGGCAAAATCATATCCTTTTTTAGGGTCAACCTGGGTTTGAGATATTCCTTTTAAGTGATATTCAATAGGGTCTTCAATAGTAATAATTTTAATTTCTGGCTTCTGGATTTTTTTTAAAAAGGCATATAAGGTAGTGGTCTTTCCGCTTCCAGTTGGCCCGGTAACCACAATCATTCCGTTTGGTTTTTTAATTTCTTTATTAAATACAACCAGCAGGTCATCTCTTAGTCCTAATTTTTCTAAATCCATAAGGTTTTTAGGGTTTAGGATTCTAAGGACTATTGATTCTCCATACTCAGAGGGCAGAGTGGATGCTCTAACTTCAATACTTGTCTTGTCTATTGTTATAGAAAAACGACCGTCTTGCGCTTTGTCTGTGATGTTTAATTTAATTCCTGATAGCATTTTAATTCTGGAAAGTAGGTTGCTGTAGGTTTGTGAATTAAGAGCTATAACATCCTGTAGTATTCCATCAATCCTGATCCTTGTTCTTGCTTGTTCTTTTTGGGGTTCAATATGAATATCAGAGGCATTAAGAATTGTTGCTCCTGTTAAAACAACTTCTAAAAGCTCACTGGTTCTTTTTTTCAAGGCGTCTTCAATTTCTTTTTTGAAGTCAGGGACGTCTTTTATCTTTTTTTGAAGTTGATTGAAGTTATTTTTAGAAACTGCAACTTCGCCTGTAATTCCGTTCATAAATTTATTGGCTTAGTACCTGTAAAACCTTTTTTTGAGCAAGCACAGGGTCAGAGGTTCTGATTAAAAATAACACCCCTTGACCTCTTGAGATTCCCTCAAAGTTTTGTAAAAATTTTTCTCTTAGCTCTAAATTTTTAGAATAGAGAATTCCTTTAATAAAAACAGGTGAAAAACTTTCTTCCCAGAGAATCAACAAGGCCGGCAATCTAAAAAGTCCTGTTTTTAATTCTTTGATGGCCAAACTCAAATCAAAAGGACTAAATTTAGAATCCTTAAGGTCCTGAGAGCTTAGGAATGCCCAGGCAAGCTCTTTGTTTTTGTCCACATTCATTCTTTTTAAAATTCTGCCTAAGAGCTTTAGATAAGATGTTGGTTTTGTTTTGTAAAGATAATGGATTATTTTTTGATGCTCTGCGCCTTGCTCAATCAAATAAGCAGCAGTTTCTAGGGTTTTTGGCTTGGTTTTTTGGTTCCGGAAGTTTTGCGATGCCCAGATAATACCGGTTAATAAATAGGTGGCGATGTCTTTATCAAACAGCCCTTGGCCAAGCGATTTTATAAGAAGAGTCACTATTTCAGATAGTGAGATATTGGTAATTTCTACAAGATTTATCTCTCCAAAGCTTTCATTTACAATTTGGTTGTCAATATTTAAAACAGGACTTTCATAGAAGATATTGAAATCTTGTCCAAATGTTTTTTCTAGGTCCTGCTTGTTTTTTATGCCTAAAGCGATTAAAAGGTCTGGCTTTGTTTTTTTGGTACTGAAAGAAACGTCCTGTTTTTCTAAGGACCCTTTCTTTAGAGTTAGATAGAATTTTAGATTGTTTTCGTTTTTTTCATAATAAATTCGGGAGATTTCTGCTTGTGGGTTATTGATTGAAATGATAAAATCTTTAAAAAAGGAATTAGCATCACTAGATATGCAAGAGGGATATAGGAATTGGAGCTCTTCTGGGACATCCTTTAAAAATAGGTTTGCCTTTTTTCCCATTTTTTTAAACACAGAGAAAAGAGCAAGTCCTGCGCCTAGAATATCTGCCTGGATTTTTTGATTAGGGACGATAAAAATAATTTCAGATTTCTGGATTATTTCTTTGGCTGAAGATAAAGAGTGCATAGGTTATCTTAAATTAACTTAAATTGAGTTATTAGTCAAATTGCTGTATAGATTATCTGGAGGAAGTTTTAGTACAAAAAGTATTTTTTTTTGGGAGATATATGCAATACAAATCCTATTTTACAAATAACCCTTCTGAGACAAAAAAACTGGGACAAAAATTGGCCAAAGATATTTTAAGCCATAGCCAGAAAAAAGGCGCTTTTGTTATTGGCTTAATAGGTGATTTAGGTAGTGGCAAGACCACCTTTTTGCAGGGCTTTGCTAAGGGATTAGAAATAAAAGAAAAAATTTTAAGCCCGACCTTTGTGATTTTAAAAAAATTCAAGGTTCAGGGTTCAAAATTCAAGGCCTTTTATCATATTGATTGTTATAGAATTAAAAAAGCCAAAGAACTTTTAGATTTAGGGTTTAGAAAGATTATTTCCGAACCAGAAAACATTGTAGCTATAGAATGGGCAGATTATGTTCAAGGGCTTTTACCTAAAAATACTTTGATTATAAAATTTGATTCCATTGCTCAAAATACAAGACGTGTTAGAATGAAACAATGGAAATAGAAAAATCACTTGAGAACAAGAAAAAGAAGCGGTTTTTAGTTATTGACGGAAATGCCTTAATTCATCGGGCTTATCATGGCCTTCCTCCTTTGACCACAAAAAAGGGAGAATTGGTAAACGCTGTGTATGGTTTCTTATTGGTTTTTTTAAAAGCATTAAAACAATTTCAGCCGGATTATGTAGCGGCTGTTTTTGATTTTCCCGGTCCTACCTTTAGGCACAAAGAATTCAAGGATTATAAAGCAAAAAGGCCAAAGGCACCTGATGAGCTTTATGAGCAGATTCCACGAATAAAACAAATTCTACGGGCTTTTAATGTGCCAATTTTTGAAAAGCAGGGGTTTGAGGCAGATGATATAATTGGAACAATCAGCTCTCAAGCGCCGCAGAAACAGATTTATCCAGACATAGAAACTATTATTATTACCGGAGATTTAGACGCTCTTCAATTGGTAAATAAAAATACAAAGGTTTTTATTCCTAGACGAGGACTTAAAGACACGATTTTGTATGACCAGGAAAAGGTTAAAGAAAGATATCAGGGGATAAGGCCAGAACAACTTGCTGACTTAAAAGGATTAAAAGGAGACCCCTCTGACAATATTCCTGGAGTTTTAGGAATAGGCGAGAAGACAGCCATTGCCTTGATTAAAGAATTCGGCTCTTTGGAAAATCTTTATAATGAGCTAGACAAGAAAACTGAGCGAGCAGAAAAAATTAAACCGTCTTTAAGGCAAAAATTAATTGAATATAGAGAGCAGGCGTTTTTTAGCAAAATGCTAACAGACATTAAATGCAATGCACCTATTGACTTTAATTTAAAAGATTGCCAATGGAAAGGCCTTGACAAGGTAAAAGCCATAAATGCCCTTAAGCGTTTTGAGTTCCATAGTATCATAAAGAGATTATTAACACAGAACAGGCAGAACAAAGAAAGCAACGACAATGATAATATCCACAACAGAAGACTTTTTTAAGAATTTAGGAAATGTTAAGATAAAATAATAAATAGTATGATTCCTTTAGTGTTCTACAATATATTTATTCTTTTTCTGTGTGTTTCAGTGGGGCTTTTTACTGTTTTTACTATTTTCCAGAAGGCAAAAAGAGACAAAGAGTCAGTTTCTTTTGCTTGGTACTTGTTTTTAATGCTGGTTATATTTGCCTTAGATGCGCTCCGGCTCTTATTTGCTTATTTTGGTTATTTTCAGATTGATAGAATTCTTTTCTACTCTCTTTTTGTAGTTGCTCCTATAGCTATGATTCCCTGTCTTTATCATCTGGTTTTAAAGATAGGGTTTCAAGAGAGGTTTGCTAAAATAGCAGGTCTGGCAGGATTTGTAATGATGCTGGTTATTTTCTTACTAATGTTAAAAGATGGAATAAAAGGACCTATAATTACTGATTGGGGCAATCAATATTCTCTTTTTGGTATTGGAGCAGTGGTTTTAAATATCGGATTTTTAGGAAAATATACAATTATAATCTATGATTTGGTTTCTCGAGCTGGAACATGGATTAGAGAGAAAAAGATTATAGATAGTTATAGATGGTTTACCAGCTTAACAATGTTTATGATTTGTTCTATTATGGCTTTAGAAACAACAGGGCTTTTTCAGGCCGGCTGGCAGTTGTTTCTTTTTCGGATTCTATTTTTAATCGCTGTGTTAGTTAATTATCTTTCTTATACCAGCGAAGAAGTGATGACTAAATTTAAGAGTTTATAATAATGAAAAGATTTCCCAAAAAAATTCCTTTCTCTCAGAGAATTTTTACTAAACTTTTAGTAACTATTATTGTGGTTTCTTTTATTCCTCTGATAGCTTCTAATTTTTTAATTATCTCTACTTATCAAGAAGTCATTGATAAATACTTTCTCGAAAAATCTCCTTCTGTTGAGCAGGACCTAACCCTTACTTATCAGAATGTAAAAATTCAAGCAGGATTGACCTTTCTTTTGGTATTAATTTTGACCGTATTTGCTGTAGTGGTTTTAAGCAGAAAGCTTGTTCGGCCCGTACAGAACTTAGTAAGGGCAACAAGAAAGGTGTCAGGAGGTAATTTAGATGTAAAATTAAAAATTATCTCTGGCGATGAGATTGGAGAGCTTACAAATTCATTTAATGCCATGGTAGAGGATTTAAGAAAATCTAGACAGGCACTTGAGGAGGAAAAGGCATCATTAGAAATAAAGGTGAGAGCTAGAACCAAAGAGTTGCAAGAACTAAATCAGGCACTGGAACAAAAGGTAAAAGAAAGAACCAAAGAATTAGAAAAAAGCAAAGAAGAAATACAAAAAAGAGCAGATGAACTAGAAAAATTTTACCAACTTACTGTAGGCAGGGAGCTAAAGATGATAGAACTAAAGCAAAGAATTAAAAAGTTAGAAGAAGAATTAAAACAAAAATCAAATAAAAAATTATAAAAAGCTATGACAACAGTCAATGTAGGAATAGGAATATCCCAAAAAGACAATTTAATAGAAGCGGCAAGAGAGGCGGCGCAGAAGGCAAAAAAAGAGATAAAAGGAGAAAAGCCAAAGCTATTGATGTTTTTTGTGGAATTATCTTATGTGGTGCGCTATACTGAAAAAACTGATTATGAAAAAGCATTATCAGCAATAAGAGAGGTTTTTCCAGAAAAAGATGTTCCTTTAGTTGGAGGCACAACTGCTGGTTTTTTTGCTAAGGGCAAATACTATTTTAATATAGAGCTCACCAGTAAATTAGCTGGGGCTTTATTAAAACCATTAGGAAAAATAATTAAATCTTTAAAATTTAATGGAGTGTGTGTTCTTGCCCTTTGTTCTCCTCTTTTGCAGGTTGGAACAGGTATTGGTTTAAACGCAGACAAAAATCCTAAAGAAGCAGGACTTCAATGTATAAAGCAGGCATTAGAATCTCTTCCTTATAATCCCGCTTTAGCTTATCTGGCTTTGCTTAAAAGAGGAGAAAGAGAAATGAAAAATATTAGATATTTAGACGGCATATTGCTTACTCCAGGTGTAATGGATGTTACTTCAGAAAAAGGATTTATTGACGCTCAGATACTTGAAGGAATAAATTCTTACACAAAAAGAATGGTAAAATTAGCTGGAGGAGGATTAATAGGGCTAGCCAGAGGCCCGGGCATAATAGAGATTCCTTTTCATTTTTATAATGACAAGGTCTATAAAAACGCGGTAATTTCTGTTGTTTTTGATTCTGACTTAAAAATTGGTTATGGAGTAGACACAGGAGTTAACCTTGTTGAGCCCATAGGAATAATTACCAAAGGAAAGGACTGGACTATTGAAGAAATAAATAAACAACCTGCTCTTGATGTTTTAGCTCCGTTATTTGAAAAATATGCTGGAATTAAAAAACAAGAATTTCAGGAATCAGGATTTAAGACCTGGATGAAGGGTTGGGCATTGGCTTTTTCTGACCCAAGTGCAGAATTTTTATGGCCTTTATGTATTGTTGGAGCTAAAGATAAAAAAGTTATAGTTTTAGACCCTATTAAGCCAGGAATGGGTCTGAATTTAGTGAGGGTTTCCCCAGAAGACGCTCAAAAAGCCACTCAAAAAGCAACGCAAAGAATGATAGATGATGCTCAAGAAAGAAAATTTCATTTTGTCTTCTTTTTCTCTTGTGGAGGCAGAGGTTATGTTTTAGGAACCAAATATTTTAAAGAAGTAGAAGTAATAAAGAAAACATTAAACCAAGATATTCCTGTTTTTGGCTTATGCACTTCCGGAGAACAGGCGTTTTATAAAACCGGCAGAACAGTAGGGACAAACCTTACTATCACTATGCTGGGAATATCTGATAGGTTGCGTTAAAAGTAAATGATAAAAGAAACGCCAAAACTTTATAAGGATATTTTCAACAATACAGTCAGCCCGATGGCAGTATTTAATAAAAAAGGAATTATTGAATATGCGAATAAGGCATTAGGAGCTTTTAGTAATTATCAGCTAAAAGAGATAATAGGCAAGCCGGTAGAGTCCTTGGTTTTAGAGGAAGGAAGGCCGCGGATAAACGCTATTATTCAGAGGGTTTTTAAAGAAAAAACAAGCTTCAAAGAATTTGATACCTTTCTTTTGACGAAAGAAAAAGAGAAAATTCCAGTTTCTGTTAATATCCTGCCCCTTAAAGACAAAAATAATAGATTAATCGGAGGACTTGCTGTGTTTATAGATATGACCCAGGTTCATTTTTTGGTTGAAAGCTTAAATCGGTCTAAAGAAGAGTTGGAGGACAAAGTAAGAGAAAGGACAAAGGAGTTAGAAGAAGCAAAAACTGTTTTGGAGATTAAGGTAAAAGCCAGAACAAGAGAGCTAGAAGAACTGAATAAGACATTGGAAGAACAGGTAAAGGAAAGAACAAAAGAACTTCAGGAGAGGGTTAATGAACTAGAAAGATTTCATCAGCTTACCATAGGAAGAGAATTAAGAATGATAGAACTAAAAAAAGAAATTAAAAAATTAAAAAATGAACTTAAAAGAAGAACAACAATTTAGCGCAGATAGAAGGGCCTTGATGAATATATTGGAAGACGTTGACGAAGCGCGAAGACAGGCAGAAGAGGAAAGAAATAGGACATTGGCTATAATTGCCAATTTCACTGATGGGCTTTTGTTTTTTGACAAAAACTATTCTCTGGTTTTATTTAATCCTCAGGCAGAGCGGTTTTTTAATGTTGTCTACAAGGACGTTGTTGGACGTTCTATTGAGGAGCTTCTTGAGTTTCCTTCTTTAAAGCCATTGATAGAGATATTAGGCCCGAAATATATTAAAAAAATTTCAAGAAAAGAGCTGGCTTTAAGAGAAGGTCTGATTTTAGAGGTAAGCACTATTTCTGTTATACGGGGCAAGGAGAAAATTGGAACCTTGGTTATTTTGCACGATGTTACTCGAGAAAAGAGGATTGAAAGAATGAAGACAGAATTTGTTTCTATTGCTGCCCACCAACTACGCACTCCTCTTTCAGCGATTAAGTGGACGCTTAAGATGTTTTTAACAGGAGATTTAGGTAAAATTACCAAAGAACAGGCCGATTTTCTTGAAAAGGCCTATCAGAGCAATGAAAGAATGATTGGTTTAATTAATGACCTTTTAAATGTAACCAGAATTGAAGAAGGAAGATATCTTTACAAGCCAATATTTGTAGATTTTGAAGATTTAGTTCAATCAGTGATTAAACCCTTTAAAGAAGAGATTAAAAGAAAAAAAATAAAATTTGAGTTTAAAAAGCCAAGCAAAAAACCGCCTAAAGTTAAGGTAGACAAGGAAAAAATAGCATTGGTTATTCAGAATCTTATTGATAATGCTATTAAGTATACTTTAACAGGCGGGAAGATAACTGTTCGTTTAAAATATACCAAAAAGCAACTGGAATTTTCTGTCCAAGATACTGGAATAGGAATTTCTAAAGACCAACAGAGCAGGATATTTACTAAATTTTTTCGCGGAGCCAAAGCTATAAGAATGGAAACTGAAGGTTCTGGTCTGGGACTTTTTATTGCCAAAAATATCATTGAAGCGCATGGCGGTAAGATATGGTTTGAATCCGAAGAGGGCAAGGGTTCTACATTCAGCTTTTCACTGCCTTTTAAAAGAGAAAAGGAATTAGAAGAATTTATTAAAGGTTTTTAAAATATAATGATTATTTCTTTTACCGGAGTTGTATATTCTATTTTAAGTGCAGGTCTGATAATAATTGATTGGCTTTTTTATCGGTCCTGGAAAAGAGAAGATGCCTTACCTGCTAAAATTTTATTTTTTAGTTCGTCCGCATTTACAATAGTATGTATGGCTCCAGCTATTGGAGGTATATTTTTTGCTCAAAGCCCGGAAATAATAAAATTGGTTTTGGTTGTTTCTGGATTTTTTGTGGGACTAGGAAATGCTATTTTGGGATACCTTATTTTTAAATTAAAATTTCCGAGATTTTCTCCTTGGACAGGATTTTTAGGAATTTTATGTTTAGGCACAGTAGTTACAATTTTAACAGCTGTTATCCCATTTAGCCCTTGTTTAGAAAAAACTGGAGGTATATGGTGGGGACTTCCTTTATGGCTTGGCTTTTTAAGGGTTTTTCTTTATTTTTTAGGATGTTTGCCTTTTTCTTTTATTCTTTTTAAAGAATTTAGAAAATCTACTGATATTAATGTGAGGGCCAAGTCATTAACTTTGGCCGCTTTCTTTACACTTGCTCCTCTGGTTGCGTTTGAAGATTTTATAATTGAACCCGTTTTTCACATAGAGGCCTTAATAAGTGAAGTTTTAATAGTAATTTTAAGTATTTTCATAGCATTAATATATTTTCTTTCCAAAAAGCTTCGGCCACCTAAATATGTGAGAAAGGTAGATTAATAGTTATACACATTTGTGTTTAAATAAAACAAGGATTATAATATAATAAAAGGCGTAGTGAATACATAAATAAAAGGTGTAATGTATATATAATGCGAATAGGACGAGTTTTATGCGAATCGCACAGATTAGTAGCTGAAAGCTATATTAGTTCCATTCTATCAAAGCCGGCAGGCCAAAAGGGCTTTAAAGGAGAAGCATTTAGCTGTCAGTCCAATTATTTTGTTCGGGTTAAGGGCTGATGCTGTTATCTATGGATTCGCATTAAATCGTATATTCGCAGTTCCTATATGAAAAAAATTTTAATTGTTGAGGACGAAGACCTCTTGCTTAATCTTCTTCAAAACAAACTGACACAAGAAGGATACAAGGTTTCAGTAGCTCGTGATGGCATAGAAGGATTAGAAAAGATAAAAAAAGAGAAACCTGACCTTGTTTTACTTGACATTGTTATGCCAAAGATGGGAGGATTTGAGGTTATGGAGCAGATGAGAAAGGATAAGCAATTGAAGACAATTCCAGTGATTGTAATTTCTAATTCTGGCCAACCGGTAGAGATAGATAGAGCGCAGAAACTTGGGGCCAAGGACTGGCTAATAAAAACTGAATTTGACCCCCAAGAGGTAATTAATAAAGTAATTAAACAAATAGGCAAATAAATATATGAAGAAGATTTTAATTGTTGAAGATGATAAGTTTCTAAGAGAGTTGATTGCTCGCAAGCTTTTAGATGAAGGATTTAAAATAGTCCAGGCGGTTGATGGTGAAGAAGGGTTGAAAAAGGCAAAAGAAGAAAAACCAGACCTGATTTTATTAGACCTGATATTGCCTGGCATTGATGGGTTTGAGGTTTTACGACAAATCAAAAGAGACCCAGAGATTGCCAAAATTCCTGTAATTATCTTGTCTAATCTTGGACAAGAGGAGGATATTGAAAAAGGATTTAAGTCAGGTGCTGTTGATTATTTAATTAAAGCGCATTTTACCCCCGGAGAGATTATTGAGAAAATTGACAAATATCTAAAGTAAGGATTGGTTTTGATATTTCAACATTTTACCGTTTAACTTTTTAATTTAGATAGATACTTAATTTTGGGCGTTTTATACAAATATGCTTATTTTTCTTTATGGAAAAGATGTTTATCGCAGTCGTAAAAAACTGCAGGAAATAGTTGAATACTACAAAAAAGTCCGCAAGAGCGGACTTAATTTAAAGGTTTTTGATTTCAAGGATGCAGATTTTCAGGATTTTAAAAATGCAGTTTGTTCCGCCTCAATGTTTAATGAAAAGAAACTTATTATTTTAAAAAATGCTTTTTTAAATTTTAATTTCCAAGAACGATTCTTAAAGGAAAAACACAGATATTTAGAGTCAAAAGATGTATTTTTATTTTATTCTGCACAAGAAATTCCCCAAAACAATGCTTTATTTAGGTTTTTAAAACAGAAAGCCAAGGTCCAAGAATTTAAACCCCTTAACACCAAACAATTAAAGGACTGGATAATACAAGAATTTAGAAGTTATAAAACCAACATAACCCCAGAGGCATTAGAACAGTTGGTCAAATTTGTGGGCAATGATCTTTGGCAGATGTCAAACGAGATAAGAAAACTTGTTGGTTTTAAGAAAAAAGACAAAACAACAAAACAAGATGTTGAACTTTTGATTAGGCCTAAAATAGATATAGATATTTTTAGAACAATTGATGCTATTGCTTCAAAGAATAATAGTAAAGCATTAGAATTTATTCATAAACACATAGCAAGAGGCGATTCTCCTTTGTATCTACTTTCAATGATTGGCTATCAGTTTCGTAATCTTTTAACAATAAAAAAACACTGTCCTCCTGCGGAAATGCATCCTTATGTGTTAAAAAAAGGAATGAATTTAGCAAAAAGGTTCTCTTTAGAGGAATTAAAAAAGATCTATCTAAAGATTTTTCAGACAGACCTTGATATTAAAACAGGCCGAATAGAAGCAGAGTCAGCCCTGGACATACTTATCACAGAAATTTAGAACGCGCCACTATTAACTGTACTTAACTAACTGTGCTTAACTTAGTTAAGCACATACACGTTAAACACATACACTCAGAGTGCCCGAAGGAAGACCTACAGCTTTCTACAGGGGGCAGGCAAAACTACAACTTGAAGCGCAAAACAAATTTATCTCAAATTTCAAATGTCAAATCTCAAATCCATATGTTAAATGTCAAATCTAAATAGAAAAATC
>CAYNVZ010000005.1:0-23250 GCA_964400775.1 uncultured Candidatus Saccharibacteria bacterium
TGAGGAAGTGAAATTTCCTCAATTTTTACTCCTATTTCTTCATACCTTTTAATCGCCTCTCTGACCACTTTTTCCACTTCTCTGTCTATGCCTTTTATAAAATACTCCTTCGGAATCCCGATTTTTAAGTTTTGGAATTTGGATTTTGAATTTGATTTGGTATAATTTGGGTTCTGAATTTTGGATCTTAACTCAACAGAAGTTGAATCCATTGTATCTTTTCCTTTGATGGTATCAAATACAATTTTTGCGTCTTCTACGGTTTTGGTAAGAGGACCAATTTGATCAAGCGAGGAAGCCATAGCAATAAGACCATATCGAGAAACTGCCCCATAGGTGGGCTTTAATCCTACTACCCCACAAAAAGATGCCGGAAGACGAATTGAACCTCCTGTGTCAGAACCAAGAGCAAAAACACATAAATCAGCAGCAACTGCAGCTGCTGAACCGCCAGAAGAACCTCCTGGCACGCGCTCTAGGTCTCGGGGATTTTTTGTTGGAAAGAAAGCAGAATTTTCGCAAGACGAACCCATAGCAAATTCATCCATATTGGTTTTGCCCAAAAATACCACGCCTGTTTTTTTTAGTTTCTGGATAACTTTTGCATCATAAGGAGCAATATAATTTTCAAGAATCCTTGAACCAGCAGTGCATTTTATGCCATCAACTAAGATATTATCCTTTATCCCTGCTGGAATTCCTGCCAAAACTGGAACTTCCTTTTCTTGTGAAATCAAATCATCAATCCTTTTGGCTTGCGAAAAAGCCAGTTCTGAGGTTAGTGTTAAAAACGCACCTATTTTTTTATCTAATTTATTAATCCTATTTAAAAACGCCTCTGTCAGTTCAACAGCAGAAAACTCTTTTTTTCTTAATCCATTATGAGCTTGAACAATGGTCAATTTATGCAATTCCATATTAATTAAAGCACTGCCTTAACCTTTATATACTTGCCCTGTTTATTTGGTGCTAAATCAAGCAGTTTTTGACTTCTAACTCCTGAACCTTGACCTTGCTTATCTTCTCTTAATACATTTATCACCTCAACTGGATGAGAACAGGGCTCAACCTGCGAGACATCTATCTCTTTTAGCTTTTCTATATAGTCCAAAATTAAACAAAGCTCGTTGTTTAGGTTGTCAATTTCATTCTTAGAGAGCTTAAGCTTGGCTAATTTAGCAATATGTTTAATTTCTTTTTTGCTTATCATAAATTTAGACGCTTATATTTTTTATTTTGGTAGTTCCTCGCTTTCTATCTCCACCAAAACTTCAGAGAGTTCATCAATATTTTCTAACACTATTCCAGCTCCTCTTACTACCGTGGTCAAAGGATCTTCGGCAACCTTTACAGGAATTTTTGTCTCTTTAGCAATCAAGGCATCCAATCCGCGAAGAAGACCGCCTCCTCCAAGTAGATAAATGCCCTTTGACATTACATCAGCCAAAAGTTCAGGAGGAGTTTCTTCAACTGTTGTCTTAACAGCGTTAACTATTTGTTTTATAGATTTTTCCATGGCCTGATAGATGTCTTTGTTGAAAACTACAATCTCTTCAGGTAAACCAGTGGCTAAATTCCTTCCCCTTATTGGCCATTCTTTTTTTTCTTTTAAGGGTATAGCAGAACCAATGTTGATTTTTGCCTCTTCTGCAGTTCTCTCGCCGATTAAAAGTTTATATTCTTCCTGCATAAAATTGATGATATCTTGATTAAGTTTGTCCCCTGCCACCCGTAAACTCTTTGAAGAAACAATACCTCCCAAAGATATTATTGCCACCTCAGTAGTACCGCCTCCAATGTCAATAACAAAATTTCCTCCTGGTTCTTGAATAGGAAGACGGGCGCCAATGGCAGCTGCCATTGGCTCTTCAATTAAAAACACTTCCCTGGCTCCTGCATTCTTTGCAGCATCACATACTGCTTTTTTTTCTACCTCGGTAACACCACAAGGAATACCCACTATTACCCTGGGTCGTGGAGAAAAAATAAATCTTCTCTTATGCGCCTTCTCAATAAAATATCTTAACATCTGTTCAGTTACTTCAAAATCTGATATAACCCCTTTAACCAATGGACGGGTAGCTACAATATGGGCTGGTGTTTTGCCTACCATTTTCTTTGCCTCGTTACCAATAGCTAAAACCTGACCTGTTTTTTGATTAACAGCTACCACTGAGGGCTCAAAAATTACTATACCTCGGCCTTTAACATAAACCAGGGAATTAGCTGTTCCCAAGTCAATAGCAATATCCTCTGAAATATATGAGAAAATTTTGTTAAACATTAAATATAAAATTTTTAATTTTTATTAAATTTTCAATGATTCAATTTGTAATGTTTAGAAATTAGAAATTAGAAATTTAAGGATTGTAATAAGTCCTTTATTCTTATTAATCTCACTTTTTTTTCATCTCTTTTCTTAAATTCCACACTATTCTTTTTTAATACTCTTTCACTTATTACAATCCGCAATGGTATTCCAATCAAGTCAGCGTCAGCAAATTTTTCTCCTGGTGTACTGTCTTTTCTATCATCATACAATACTTCTATATTGTGCTTTTTCAACTTCTCATATAATTCTTTAGCAGTTTTATTCAATTTCTGAGTATTCTCAATTTGGATTAAATGAACAAAATAAGGAGCAATCTCTTTGGGCCATATAATTCCCTTTTGGTCATGATAAACCTCTACTACTGCACCCATCAAACGAGGAGCCCCTATTCCATAACAGCCCATCATTACCAGCTTCTTTCTGCCATCTTTGTCAGTAAACTTAAAATCAAATGGTTGAGAAAAATTTGTCTTTAACTTAAAAATATTACCTACTTCTATGGTCTTTTCTTGCCTGAAATTTTTTTTACCGCAATAAGGACACTTTGGATAGTTCTTCTTGATTTCTCTATTGATGCTAAAATTGCAGTTTTCACAAATATAGATGATATCTTCTCCTGCTGGTGTTGCCACCTGAAACTCCTCAGAGAATTTAGAAAAAGTGCCTCCAGAGGCCAAGGTTAAATAGGTTTTCTTTCTTAAGCCCACTCTTTTCAAAATTTTAAAATATGCCCTCTTAACCTTCTCATAATAACTATTTAAATCTTTTTCATCACGATGAAAAGAATAAAGGTCTTTCATACCAAACTCTCTGGTTCTAAGCAGTCCTGATTTCACTCTTAACTCATCTCTAAACTTGGTCTGAATCTGATAAACATAACAAGGTAAATTTTTATAAGAGGAGATATATTTTTGAACCAAGGGCACCACTACCTCTTCATGGGTTGAACCTAGGCCGTATTCCCGGCCCTCTTTGCCTTTTACCTTATAAAGTTCTTTAAAGGCTTTCCACCTACCGGTCTGCTGCCAATTGTTTTTAGGAATCAGTACTGGCATTAAAATCCTCTGCCCTCCGATTGCATCTATTTCTTCTTGAATAATTTTCTCTATTTTTTCTAAAACCCGCAAGCCCAAAGGCAGATATGTATAAATACCTGCAGCCAGTTTATCAATAAAGCCGGCTCGAATTAAAAGTTGAGCATTAATGCTTTTTTCACCTTTTGGCTTTTGTTTTATTGTTTTGGTAAAAAGTTGAGATTGTAGCATATCTAAAGCAAACGCGCTATGTCTTTAATAGTTACAAAAATCATAAGGCCAATGAGTAAAAAGAAAAAAACAGTATTAATTTTTTGCTCTAATAATTGATCAACAGGTCTGCCTTTAATTTTTTCAATACCTAAAAACAATAACCTTCCCCCATCAAGAGCTGGAATTGGTAAAATGTTAAAAATAGCTAAGTAAATAGAAATCATTGCGATAAATTGCATATAATAACCTATTCCAAGCTGAGCTGCTTGTATCATTAAGGAACCAACGCCTACCGGACCTACCAAGCGTGCCTGAACCGGAACACCTGAAACTGCCTGTGCAATTGCTTGATATAAACCCTTGATTATTAGATAGGTTATGCTCAAAGTGGCTTCTATTGCTTTAATTGGTGCTTGATACCAAGAATAGGTTTTTATAGCAGTTCTTGCCAAACTAATACCTATTGCTCCTTCTCCTTTCGGTGGTGAAACTCGAGGAATCAAAGAAACATCAAGGATTTCTTGCCCTCTCTGAATAGTCAAAACTATCTTCTGGCCCTTATGTTTGCCAACAAACTCTTGGATTTCTTTCATTTTATTAATTGATATCTGATAATCAATGCCTGATAATCGCCTAATAACATCTCCAGGTCTAAGCCCTGCCTTTTCTGCCGGCGAGCCGGGAGCTATTGCGGTAATTAAAACCTTTGCCTGGGGGTTTTGAACCTCATCGCTAATCGCTTGTAATGTTCCTGTGACAAAAACAAAAGAAAGAATAAACCACGCAATAAACCAAAAAGCAATTACTCCGCCTGATATAATCAGAGCCCTCTGCCAAATCGGTTTTGAATTAAAACTTCGCGGATCTCTTTTTTTTCTTTGAGATTTACTTTGAACAAGTGGCTCTGCCTCATCTCCATAAATTTTCACAAAAGCACCAAAGGGTAAAAGATTTAAGGAATACAGTGTTTCTCCATACTTCTTGCCAAAAAGCCGAGGAGGATATCCAATTCCAAATTCATCAACCCTCACTCCTAATTTTTTGGCTATAATAAAATGGCCAAATTCGTGAAAGACGAGTAAGCTGATTATTGAAAAGAAAACAATTAAAATAGTCAAAAGCATAAATAATTAATTTCTAATTTTTAATTTCTAATTTCTATTAAATTTTTAATTTTTAAACTTTAGAAATGAATGATTTCTTTGAAAATTGGGGTCTTGAAAATTTCACCCTGTGAAATAATTCCGATTTATTGGAATTAAAAATCAAAGATTTTTATTTCACAGGGTAAATGAAAATTGAAAATTGAAAATTTTATAGTTCTATTTCTCTTTTTTTCCGCTCCTTCATTTCTTCAATCTTCTCATTATATTTATCAATTAATTTCTGAAGTTCGTCTTTGCCTCGATATTTATCATCTTCTCTAATTTCTCCTCTTCTGAATCCTTCCTGAATTTCTCTCCAGGCATATTCTCGCCAACGTCTTACTGTTTGCCTTGCCTGTTCTGTCTTTTCTGCTAAAACCTTGAGTAAGTTTTGACGGTGCTCCTCGGTTAAGGCAGGGACAGAAACTCTTATTACCTCTTTTTCAACGATAGGAGTTAACCCCAATCCTGACTGAGAAATCGCTTTTTCAATGGCCTCTATAGACGATTTATCCCAGGGCTGAATAGTAATATGACGAGGGCCTGACGAACTTATTGCTGCTAGTTGTTTAATGGAAAGCTTGGCTCCCATATAATCAACCATTATATCCTCTACTAAGGAAGGAGATGCCTGGCCAGTGCGAAGTTTTATTAACTCTCTTTCTAAAAAATTAATAACCTTATCCAACTCTGGCTCAATTTTTTTAATAATTTCTTTATAGTCCATATATTTATATTTTAATATAACAAAATATCTAATCATTGACAAGTAAAAAATTATGCCGAGAACAGTTCTCGGCATATTATTCTTGGCAGAGTAGATTATAATAGCAAAATATTTAATTGTCAGCAAGAAATTTACAAAATTATTATCCCGCGCTCTAAAGGAGAAAGAAATTATAAAAAGGGACTCTTGCCCCTCTCAAAATAATTTTTCATAACTAATTAAAGGTTATAATTCCAGCATCAGGATTTCCAATGCTAATCTGCGGTTGACATTGGTTGAAGAAATTAAAAAATTAGTCCGCTCTATAGTCCTTATAATTCTGAGAAGCTTTGACAAGGAATAACCTGTGACCTGGCCATTGATTGTTTTAATTAAAATATCCCTAAAATAAATAAGCCATAGATCTAAAACCTGACTTATCTCTTCTCCTCTCTCACTTAAATCTTTCGCATATTGAAAACGTACGTCTAAATTTGATTTAGTAAGCAGAATAATGTCCTTTATTCTTTTATCTTGGACAGGCACCTTCTGAGGCGGTTTATAATAAAACTTAATCACCTGACACCGCGAAACAATAGTAGGTAAAAGCATCTCTGAGTTATTACAAATTAAGATAAATATAGTCCTGCCTTTTGGCTCCTCAAGGGTCTTCAAAAAAGCACTGGCTGATTCTTGATTCATCTTTTCAGCATACTCTATTATCACTGATTTATAATAAACAGAATGCGGATGTAAACTTAATGCTTTTCTTAATTTTCTAATTTGAGAAATCTGAATTTCTCCGGCTTCTGGCCTTATAATAAAAAAATCCGGATGGACCTGCGCTTGAATATCTCTACAAGAACGACAGGTTTGACAAGGCCTTTTTGAAAATTCTTTTTCCTGACAGTTTAATAATTTAATAAATTCAATGGCGGTGGTTTTCTTTATTAAATGTTCTTTACCTAAAAATAAATAAGCGTGAGAAATGTTCCCAAGCTCAGCTGTTTTTTTTAGAAACTGCCACTGCCATTTATTAGATTCTGTTATTGTCATAATAGTGATTATCTTTTACTCATCAGGCTCTTTTTATAAATGTCAAGGCCTTCCAGTACTACCCCAGTTCCTTTTGCTACGCAAAACAAAGGATCCTTAGCAATAAAACAAGCTACGCCTGTCTCCTGAGCTATCAGTTTATCAATATCTTTTAACAAAGCACCACCACCGGAAATAATCATACCCTTATCCATAATATCTGCAGAAAGTTCGGGTGGTGTATCTCTAAGCACAATTTTGATTGCTTGAATAATTTCATTAAGAACCTCAGAAATTGCCTGGCAAACCTCATTAGAAGAAATTTTAATGTTTTTGGGAAGCCCTAAAATTAAATCCCTCCCTCGGATTTCAAGCTCTTTTTCTTCTTTTGCCGGTAGGGCAGTTCCGATTTTAATCTTTATCTCCTCGGCTGTCTGTTCTCCTATAGCTAAATTATATTTCTCTTTAATATAATTAGATATTGCTATGTCCATCTTATCACCTGCTGTTCGCACTGAACTTGAGGTTACAATCCCGCCAAGGGCTATCACTGCTATTTCTGATGTGCCTCCGCCAATATCAATAATCATATTGCCAGAACAGGAATTTATAGGAATCCCGGCGCCAATAGCAGCTAAAATTGGCTCCTTGGCTACATATGCCTCTTTAGCTCCCGCACTAAGCGCAGCTTCAATTACTGCTCTTTTTTCAGTAGAAGTAATACCTGCTGGTATAGAAATCATCACCTCTGGCTTTAAAAAACGAAAATAACCAATGGTTTTGTTAATAAAATATCTAATCATTGCTTCTGTAATCCGATAATCTGCGATTACCCCATCTTTTAAGGGACGAAACACCTTGATATTATCAGGCGTACGGCCAGTCATTTCCTTTGCTTCTTTTCCTACAGCCAAAATCCTATTCTCCAAAAGAGAAACTGCCACCACTGAGGGCTCATTTAAAACCACGCCTTTTTTAGGAATAAAGACCAAAGAATTACAAGTACCAAGATCTATGCCTATCTTTTTTGTGAACATAAAGAAAAATTTCTAATTTCTAATTTTCAAACTGTTTAGAAATTAATTTATTGAAAATTATGTTTTAACTCTCTGAATATCCGCTCCCAACTGCTGTAATCTTTCTTCAATTCGCTCATATCCTCTGTCTATCTGATAGATATTATTAATAGTGGTCCGGCCCTTAGCTAAAAGTCCAGCGATAACCAAAGAGGCACCTGCTCTGATATCCCAACTCTCTATGCTCAATCCCTGCAAAGGAGTTTTGCCAAATACAAGGGCACGATGAGGATCAACTATTTCTATGTCTGCTCCCATTTTCTTCATCTCCTGTAAATAACCAAATCTGTTTTCATACAAGGGGTCATGGATTAAACTTTTTCCTTGGGCCTGAGCTAAAAGAGGAGTAATAATGGGTAATAAATCCGTTGGAAAACCAGGAAAAGGAAGCGCCTGTATTCTAACTGGCTTAAGATCTGGTGAATAAGAAACTTGTACAGAGTCCGGACCTTTTTTTAGATTAACACCGAGCTCTTCTAATTTATCTAAAAACATGTCTAAATGGTCTAGGTTCATTTGTCTTATTTCCACTGTGCCCGGAGTAATTGCCCCAGCAACAATAAAGGTTGCAGCTTCAGAAGGGTCAGGAATAATCCTATGCTCAACCCCCTGTAACTTATCCACTCCTTCAATGATAATAGTATGAGTGCCTATTCCCTCAATTTTTGCTCCCATTTTCTTTAACATTCTTCCCAGATCCTGAACCTGGGGCTCACAGGCCGCTCCTTTTATAATTGTTCTGCCTTCAGCTTTTACTGCTGCAAGCATTAAATTTTCAGTAGCTGTAACGCTGAATTCTTTTAGAATTAACTCTTGACCCTTGAGATTGCTTCTTTCAAAATAGTAAAATCCATCTTTAGTATTAATTTTAGCTCCTATTTTTTTCAAGGCCTGTAAATGAACAGTAATAGGCCGAACGCCAATTCTATCTCCTCCAGGATGAGGAATTTTAAAATTCTTGAAACGGGCCAGCAAAGACCCAATTAAAAGAACTGAAATTCTTGTCTGTGGGACTTTCTCAAAATCCATATTTTGAGGGTCTATCTGTTCTGCCTTTATTTTTAATTTTCTTTCAGATACCCATTCTGCTCTCACTCCCATACTTTTTAGAATCTCTATTAAACAAAAAATGTCTTCCACCAAAGGAAGATTATCAACCAGGCATTGCTCGTCAGTTAAAAGGCAGGCTGATAATATCGCACCAGCTGCATTTTTATATCCTCTAACCTCAATTACTCCTTCTAATGGTTTTCCGCCTTGAATAACAAATTTTTCTGCCATATCAATTTTATCCTACTTTAAAACTTCTAATCTGTCAAATCCAATAGTAGAATTTGTATTTATTCTATATTTAGGATTTTTCTTTGAACACTTCTATAGCAATTTCACTACAGCACAAAAAAACAAGCCAAGACAAAATGTCCTGGCGCTTTTATATTTTTATGGGATTGGAATACTTAAAGTTCCTCAAGCACACTTTGTACTTGTTCAATCCTTACTGGATCACCTACTTTCTTGAAATAATCTAAAAGATCCTCAAACACACTTTGCATTTGCTTAACCCTTTCCGGATCACCTACTTTCTTGAAATAATCTAGAGCTTTCAGCCCATACGTTAAAGCTCTAAATTTAAATTCTTGCGACTCTTCTTTATCAGCAAGTTGATTATAGCACTCTGCCAGCCGTGCCTGAGTCATTGCCTTGCCCCGTTCATCATTAGCTTCCTCCCTAAATATCATTGCTGTTTTATAAAACAAAATTGCCTTATGAACACTTCTATACTTTTGCTCAATATAAGCAAGATTCTGGAAAAAATCACCAATTTGTTTAGCATCTTCACTTTCAACAATCGCTGCTAAAAGAGCTTTTTCTGTTTCCTTTGCTTCCTTGGACAATATCTTCATTCCAGCGTAAGTTTTTAAGATATATCTCTGAAACATTGAATAAACTCTTTGTATCGGATCTTTTCTTCTTAACCGAATCGCTTTTTCAATCTCTATAAGGGATTCCTTATATCTTCCCATTGCCTGCAATGTCCTCGCTTTGTGATGAGAAATATCTCCCATCGCCCTTTTCCTCATATCATTACGAAGTTCTTTTGCTATCTTTTCTGCTTCATTAAGCAGATTTAAAGCTTGGTCATACTCACCTTTCATCCGCAAACTATTTGCCGTCATAATCAATTTATCAATTTCTCCTTTTTTATTTTCCGTTTTTATTTCATCTCCTACTGTTTCTCCCATTTTTTTCTTTCACCTCATATTCTTTTATCAACGAACTCATCTAAAAAGCTGGATTTTCCAGCTTTTTATCCTCCGTTGTATAACAACATAACAAACTTCTGTCTTTCTGTCAATTTTTGTCAAACTTAAATCTCTATCTCCCCACTTGAATTTTTTAGCCCCTGCTGATTTTGTCAAGTGGAATTTTTAAAATTTTTAATGAACTCTTTGCATTAAAGACACTATCAATAAAACAAAAATTCCGCCAAGAATAAATAAATTGCTAAACCCCAAAAAACCAACAATTAAACCAGCAATTAGAGAGCCAAATGCTGCTCCTAAGGGTGAAAATATCGTATCTATCGCGCCTGCCTCTTCTGGATATTGCCTTAATTCTTGAGAAACCAAACCGCTTCTACTAGAATTAGCTAAAAAGGCTCCAACTGACTTTGCCATTATAATCAAAAAAATTATTAATGCTGTTAAATAAAATGCTTTAAACAAGAAAAGGAATTTAAAACAAAATCCTAAAACACCAAATAAAACAGTAAAAAGCCCAAAAACTAAACCGCCCTTAATAATGTGTTCCTTACTTTTTTTGCTTTCTAATTTTTTAATCACTAAAATAGAAATTGGCAGAAATGCAACAGAAAGCAAAGAACCAAAACCAAGAATCTGATTTTGGGACCAGCCAATGTCTTTTAAAAACAAAACAAAAAATGCGCGATAAAATCCTGCCAGAAATAAAATTGAAAAAGAAATTAAAATAAAGGGCAGGATACTTTTTTCTTTAATTTTGGCAAAAGCTTTTTTATAATTTAAAATGACTCGCTTTAATTCAAATCCGTCATCTACTAAAGCCAATGCCGGTTTTCTCAAATACAAGAAACAGAAAATAGCATTAAAGATATGGAAAGTCAAGCTTAAAACAAAAACGCCTACAAAATCAAATTTCCAAATAAACAAAGCACCTACTACTGGAGCAAAAGCGTCAGCATAAAATGGAGAAGAATAAAACCAGCCAAAAGACCTGTCAAAATTCTGTAAATGAGAACCCATTAAAACTGCCCTCATTGAAACAAAAAACAAGGCAGCTGATATTCCTAAAAGTATCTGACAGAGATAAAAAACAAGCTGGTTTTGGATTACAATCATTGACAGAGAATAAAAAGCGTAACCTAAAATTCCTAAATCAGCTAAAATCGCTGGATTGATTTTATGGTTTAAAAACCCCACAATCGGAGAAAAAACAGCAATAGGCAAATAAATTAAAAGATAAACATAACCAACCTCTGGCAAGGAAAAACCACGAACAAACAAAAATAAAGGAAAAAATAAAGAAAAAAGCTTGTAGCCAAACATCAATAAAAAATGAGAAACAGTCGCCGCGCCAGTAATCCTTTCAATTTTTGGTATGTGAAAATTCATTATAACCTATTTTAACAAAAAATAGGCCAAGACAAAATGTCTTGGCATTTAAATAATAGAATATGTTGCTCTCTCCCTTGGAAAGGACACGCTCATCTGGTTATGAATTTCGCTTAAATACTTTCTTGCGCTCTCTCTATATTTCTGATTAGCGCTAAAACTTAGCGCCCACAGAGCCATTCTGCACGTTCTTTTACCCCAACCGGAAGGCAACCGGTCTCCTAACTTTTTCAACTCATCTGGAGAAACCCAGATTATGTCATCTTTCCCAGGGGCCTCTCTCCATTTCCACTGTGATGGTAGTACGGGAATCCCTAAAGCAATATCTATTTCCTTTGTTTTTCTCTGGACCAATACTGCCCTGTATATCCCTTCCCAATCAATTCTCTCAATTCCTTCTGAAATCTCTATCTGGGGTTGTTCTTCTTTTAATTCTCTTTGCAACGCCTCCCATAGTACTTTTA
Organism: uncultured Candidatus Saccharibacteria bacterium; assembly: GCA_964400775.1. Taxonomy (GTDB): domain Bacteria; phylum Patescibacteriota; class Minisyncoccia; order Minisyncoccales; family JAGLUP01; genus CAYNVZ01. The sequence goes on from CAYNVZ010000005.1 coordinate 11,656, forward strand.
CCTCAGGTAAAATCTCAAGCTCAGGCGCATCATTTGATATATCACTCACTATTCTGTCTGTCAATAAACCTCTTCGTTCCTCCAGTACTCCCTTCAGAACTAAAGTATTAAACAATTGTTCTTTTTCTTCTGGTTCCAGTCCTCCCCCAGGCAATTCATACTTTCCTTTAAAACTCTTGCCTGGGATTATAGATTCCTCTTCTTTTCTTCTCTGTAATAAAAGCTTTCCTTCTTTGTGCAAAACCCCCGCAAATACTCCAATTGTTATTTCCATTTTTATTTCATCTCCTACCGTTTCTCCCATTTTTTTCACCTCATATTCTTTTATCAACGAACCCATCTAAAAAGCTGGAAAATCCAGCTTTTCATCTTCCGTCCTTTAACGAGATAACAAACTTTTCTTTTTTTGTCAAGTCCAAATCTCTATCCCACTTGAACCTCTTTGCACCTGCGAAATTTGTCAAGTAAAATAAAATACAGAGGCCAGGCCTCTGCTTTTTTACCAAAAAATAAGAATCAGCCAATCACTTTGACTAGGCCTATAAACTGCACAGAGAACATTTTGAATTTATTGTCAAATACTTTTCTTCCATCTTTTTTATCTTTTCTTCCAATTCTCTCAGTATTATCACCGCCTTTTCTGTTTTTTTGCACACTTCTCTTGCTTTTTTATAGTTTTCTATAGCATCGGTTATAACACCATCTTCTAAATAAAGATCACCTATCAGAAAATAGCTCATTGCTGCAATTATAAAATGTTTATTATATTTTGCTTTCCTTGCCTGCTTTTCTAAATCCTTTATTCGCTTCTGATTAAGCATTCTTATCACCTTTATATTATTTTAAAATAACAATGAGTTTGTTTTTATATTTTAGCAAATTTTTTGATTTCAGTCAATTAAAGATGTAAAATAGATTTAATATGACCAAAAAATCACAAACGCTTTTATTCTTATTCTTTGTCTGCCTGTTCTTTTTGATTGCGCCAATACTTGTGCTCTATTCCCAAGGATATCGTCTTGATATAGAAAAAAAAAGAATTGTACAAACAGGAGGATTATTTTTAAAAATCCAACCCACAGGTGCTGACATTTATATTGACAGTAAATTTCAGAAAAAAACTAATATTCTATTCCCCTCTGCGTTAATCCAAAATCTTATACCTAAAAAACATAAAATACAGGTAAAAAAACAAGGATTTTTTCCTTGGCAAAAAACCTTAGAGATAAAAGAAAAACAAGTAACAGAAGCAAAAAATATTATTTTAGTTCCTAAAAATCCAAAATTTGAAATTCTTGCACCCTACCGAACCGAAGATTCTAACTTAGAGCTAAACAAAAACATAAACACAGAGAATTTCTGGTTTTCGCCCTCTCAAAAAAATCTAATCTTGAAAGAAGTTGATAAAAATGGGTGGCATTTAAAGCTTTACAATACTGAAAAAAAAGTAAAAAGTTATTTAATCAGTGAGCAAGATATCTCCAAAAAACAAGTAGAAATAATTGATTTAAAATTCTCTGCTGACTCCAAGAAAATTCTCTTAAAAACAGGACTAAAAGAACAATTAAAATACTTTATTATTGACCTAGCCAAAAGTCCTGCTGGTTTAATTCCTCTTGATTTTTTAGGAAAAAATATAGAACAGGTCTCATTTAATCCAAAAGATTCTACAAAGATATTTTTTCTTAAAAACAACCAGCTTTTTGAGGGAAACCCTATTGATAAAAAAATATCCCCAGCGTTTTTAAAAGATGTTTTAACTTATCAGGTCGTTTCAGAAAAAATTTACTTTTTGGAAAAATCCGGATTTATTTTTGAGACCACTCTTTCTTTTAACCATAAGGAAAAATTAAATAAAACCCCTTTTCGCTTAAAAACAGAAACCGGATATAAATTAGAAACCCTTGATGATTTTATTTTCTTAAGAGAAGAAAAAAACATATACTTGTTTGACCTACAATCAAAATCTTTCAAAAGGTTTTGCGAGGCCACAGTAGATCTAATCCTCTCTCCTGACTCTAAAAAAATTGCTTATATAAACAACAATGAAATTTGGGTTTTTTTTCTAAAAGATATCACTGGCCAACCAAAAAGAAAAACCGGGGATAAGGTTTTTTTAACCCGCTTTTCTAAAAAAATTGATCATATCTTCTGGTATTCTCCTTTTTATTTAATTTTTAACTGCGGAAATAAAATAAAGGTCGCCGAAATTGACGACCGAGATACCCTTAATATAGTGGACTTAGCTAAATTTAATAAGCCAAAGATTTTTTTCAATCAAAATAATAAAAAACTATATATATTAAGCCATGGCAATTTATATGTTTCTGAAAAACTGCTACGCTGATTTTATCTCTTTTGCCACTGGGGCGCGCGTCGGGCACGCTTTAAGCCAAACTTCTTTCTTTCTCTCATCCGAGGATCGCGAGTTAAATAACCGGCCTTGCGCAATCTTTTTTTGTAATCAGGATTAAACATAACAAGGGCGCGAGCAATTCCATGCCGTATAGCTTCAGCTTGAGAGTGTACACCACCTCCTTTTACCTTAACCAAAACCCTAAATCTACCAAGGGATTTCATTTTATTTAAAGCGCCTGTAGCGATCTGTTGAAGCTCAAAAGTTGGAAAATAATCTTGGCAGGGTTTATCATTTATTAGAAGCTCCTTTTTTCCCCTTGTCCATAATCTCACTCGCGCCACAGCTGTCTTTCTCCTGCCTACTGCTTCAATATAGCGCGCTTCTTTTTTCTTCTCTTTTATCGTAGTTTCTTTAGAAGTAATTTTTTTTGCTTTTTTCTTAACCTTTTGTTCAACTGCTTTTGGCTTCTTTATTTTTTTTGTTTCTTTTGTAGTATTTTTCTCCATAAATAAAACAAAAATTATTCAAATTTTAATCTTTTTATTTGCTTTGCTCTTAATTTATTCTTTGGTAACATCCTCCATACTGCTTTTCTTAGAACCTTAGCAGGGTCTTTTTCAAAAAGTTTTTTTAAGGGAACCTCTTTTAGCCCTCCTAAATAACCAGTATGATGATAATAAATCTTCTTTTCCATTTTTTTTCCTGTAAACTTAACTTGAGCAATATTTTTTACAATAACAAAATCACCCATATCTTTATATGGAACAAAATTAACTTTATGCTTGCCTCTCAATAAAATGGCAATCTGGGTGGCCAACCGACCCAAGACCTTACCTGCTGCATCAATTGTATGAGTTTCTCTTTGCATAAATTTCTAATTTCTAATTCTAATTTTCAAACTGTTTAGGAATTAAGTCATTGAAAATTATTTCACTAATTCTATTATTGCCATCTTTGCGCCGTCACTTTTTCGCGGTTCAAGTTTTATAATTCTAGTATATCCTCCCTGTCTATTTTTATATCTTGGCGCAATTTCATCTACTAATTTTTTTACCACTTTCTTATTCAAATAACGACATAACAATCTTCTGGAAGATAAATCTCCTTTTTTTGCTTTGCTTATGTATTTCTCAAGAATCCTACAGGCCTCTTTTGCCCTTGCTTCAGTTGTTGTAATCTTTTCCTGCAAAATAACAGCACTAATCAGTGCCCTTAATAATGCTTTGCGCTGGTCGCGTTTTCTACTAAATTTTCTGCCTTTTTTTTGTTTCCGCATTTTATTTTACTTTTTTCTTTATTTCCCTTTTTTCTTGGTCTTGGTTTTTTCGGTCTCCTTGTCCTTCTTGGATTTTTCTTTGTTTGCTGTAGTCATAGCTGAGTCAGATTTAAGAGCTGTAGCATTTTGACCCTCCGCTTTATCCTCAGCCGTACTAGCAAATAGAGAAAAAAGCTTTATTAAAATTTCTAATGCCTGCTGAAAGGCCTGCTCAGGCGTTATAGTGCCATCGGTCTCTATCTCTAAATTTAATTTATCAAAATCTGTCCTCTCGCCTACTCGCATATTCGCAACCTTATAACTTACTCGCTTAATCGGTGTAAATATAGCATCTACCGCAATTGTACCTATCTCTAACTTTTCCTTTTTTCTTCTTTCAACCGGTTCGTATCCAATACCTTTCTCAATCCGAATTTCCATCTCTAACTCTGCTTTTTTATCAGTTAAGGTAGCAATATGGGCATCTTTATTCACAACCTCTACCTGAGATGGAAGCTCGATATCTTTTGCTTTCACCTCCTTTTCTCCCTTAACCTTTATTATTCCTGTCTGAGGATCGTTTCCATATAATTTAAACCGGAGTTTTTTAAGATTAAGTATAATCATTATTACATCCTCTAATACACCGGGAATAGTTGAAAATTCATGCTGGACCCCCTTGATTTTTACCTGAGTAACAGCTGCGCCTGACAAAGAAGAAAGTAGTACCCTCCGTAAGGAGTTTCCAATAGTTGTGCCATAACCTGGATATAAAGCCACAATCTCAAAAAGGGCTTTATTCTCTCCGGTTTTAGTTATTTTTGGCTTAAGAGGTAAAGGTATCATAAAAATTAGCTTTTTAGAAATTAGCTTATTAGCTTTTTAGATAAAATCTAATAAGCTAACAAGCTAACAAGCTAAAAGCTATTTTAACGTGAGTAATATTCAAAGATGGCTGAAATCTCAACAGGCGGAGCTACCTCTTTTAAGGTTGGTACCCCGATAACTTCTCCTTCTATGTTTTGCTTATCCAAACTAAGCTTCAGCCATGAAGGAGGTTGATGTTTTTTTAAGGTTGGAAGAATGTTTTGAAAAAACTTGGTTTTTAGAAACTTCTCTCGTGCAGAGATTTTATCTCCTTTTTTTAATTGATAAGAGGGAATGTTAACCGGTTTGTTATTGACAAGAAAATGACTATGAGAAACCAATTGACGGGCCTGTTTTCTCGTGGAGGCAAGTCCTAATCGATAAATTACATTATCAAATCTCATTTCTAATTTTTTGATTAAAAAATCAGGTGCATTTACTGCTCTGCCCTTATTTTCAAGAATTTCTTTTACATAATTCTTAAATTGTCTTTCTTTTAAATTATATAAATTTCTCAGCTTCTGCTTTTCCTGTAACTCTCTTCCATATTCAGATAAACCTCGTGGCCCTCTTTTCCCTTTCTCGCCTGGCGGATAGGGCTTCTTTGTCATTATCTTCTTGCATTTCTCAAACAACACTGCTCCAAGCCGGCGACAAATTTTACATTTTGGCTCGCTCATATTATTTTATTTATTATTTTATTATACCCGTCTAACTTTTGGAGGACGGCACCCATCATGAGGAATTGGTGTAATGTCTTTTATAGAAATAATATCCAATCCTTGACCTGCCAGGGACCTAATGGCAGAGTCACGGCCGCCTCCAATTCCTTTTACTAATATCTTAATCCTTTCAATTCCTATTTTTTTAGCCCGCTGAGCTAAAACCTCTGCCGCCTTTGAAGCAGCAAAAGGCGTGCCTTTTTTTGTCCCTTTAAAGCCAATATTGCCAGCACTCGTCCAAGTCAAAACATTACCTTTGGGATCCGTTAAGGTTATTATAGTATTGTTATAAGAAGAAGAGATATAAGCTCTCCCCTCTGTAATCTTAACCTTTTTAGAAGGAACCTTCTTCTCCACTCCCTTTTTAAAGGCCTTCTCTACCTTCTCTCTTTCCTTAAGTATCTCCTCTTCTGTTTGTGTAACGATACGTTTCTTTCCCATAATTTAGTTTATTAGCTTTTTAATTTTTTACAATAATCCTTATAAGTTAACTGCAAAGCCATGCCTGGCAGGACCGGCAAAAGATTACACGCTTTATTATTTTGGTGCAGGCGGCGCCTTTCTTCCGCTGGTCATAGTCTTTCTGACATTTCCTCTGATAGTCCTATTATTTGTTCTGGTTCTTTGTCCTCTTACCGGCAAACCTTTAATGTGACGAATCCCTCGCCAGCAGTTAATATCTTTCAATCGTTTGATATTAAGCATTACCTCTCTACGAAGGTCTCCCTCTGTTTTATATTTTTTCTCAATGATTTCCTTAAGCTTATTAATCTCTGAAGAACTTAAGTCACAAGTCCTTTTATTATCAATCTTTGCTTCCTTTAAAATTTTTTCACTTAAAGACCTGCCTATACCATAAATATAGGTTAACGCGATTTTTATTCGTTTGTTTTCTGGTATATTAACACCTGCTATTCTTGGCATAATTAATAAATTAAATGTAAATTCCTAAATTCTAATTTTCTAAATTCAAAAGTATAAGGAATTGAACTGGGTAGGGTTTCAAATTTCAGAATTCCTTAACTCTATGAAGGTCATCCTTGTCTCTGCTTATGTTTTGGATTCTTGCAAATAACATAAATTCGTCCCTTCCGACGAACAATTTTACAATCTTTGCAAATTTTTTTCACTGATGGTCTTACCTTCATGTTCCCTTGCCCTTTCGGGCCCAATCAAACTCAAAAAAACTCAAAGCTTTAGCTTAAGGCTCAAAGCTTTAGCTTAAGGCTCAAAGCTTTAGCTTAAGGCTCAAAGCTTTTTTTATTAATTTTAATTAGCTTTTTAGTTTTAAGCTATAATTTCGTGCTCTGTATTTTGAGTTTTGAGCTTTACTTCCCTCTATATACAATCCTTCCTCTGGCCTTATCATAAGGACTCATCTCTACTGTCACCTTATCACCTGGCAAAACCCTGATATGATACATCCTTAACTTGCCAGCTAAATGAGCTAAAATTGTGGTTCCATCTTCCAGTTTCACTCGAAAAAGTGTATCCGGCAAGGTCTCTAAAACAATTCCTTTTTTTCGTAGAGTTTTTTTATTATGTGGCATTAATGCTCTTAAAATAACAAATTTATTATGTTTAGTCAACCCCCACACCAAACAAGGACAGGGCACCGAAGGTACCAAAATTAACGAAGTTAGTCCTCGTTCTGGTGTGGGGGTCAAGCCCCATACCATATCAAGCACTGATCGCCGCAGTATTCATTTTGTCTGAGGACTAATTTCTTTTAATTTGACTTTTATTCTCTTAGTATCCTGAGGAATTTTTTTAAACCAAAAAGGGAAAAATTTGATCTTTGCCTCTTGTATCTCTGGCTGAGCTCTTAATATAGATTCTGCCTCCTCAATTGACTTTCCTTTTACCAGCTCTTTTAAAGCATTAAAATCAATCTTAGAATAGATATTACTAGAAATTTTCAAATTTAGAACAATTTTTTCTGCTTCTATATCTATTTCCTCAACAGAATACTCAAAAGCCAAACTGTGTTCTACCAACTCTTTACTTTCTGAAATCTGAGATAAAACAAACTGTTTAACAAACTCCTCTAGCTCGGACTCCTTAAACGCTAATGCCTTAGAACAGGTCTTTACAGAATAATTAAAGGTTTCTAATTCTGTTCCTGGCTTAACTAAAGAAGAACTTTCTATAATTTTTTGAGTTAAGGCCTTGTCTAATAAAATAAAACCTGAAGGAATTTTGTCTCTTAAAGAAAGCTCTGCTTGTTTTATGGCTTTTTCTTCTAAAATATGCTTTGCTTTATCTAAGTCCTCCTGGGTTACTTGCTTTACTTGCTTTTTAAAACCTCCACTCATATCTGAAAAGGATCTTGCATAAGTAGTATAATAATAAGAGGTGCCAACTAATCCGGGAACTGAAAAGGTAGCCGGCTTTATATTATACTCTTCTCCCGGCTCCATAGCCAGTACTTCTATCTCTACAAAAGAAGGAATAACTTTGCCTTTTTTTATTTTAGCGGGGGGGATATAAATTCTTTTAGGAGAATAAAAGTACTTCCCTGAATCAGATAAAAAACGGGTTTCCGGTCGTAGGGTCAAGGATTCAGGAGGGTTATGGGCGTTATAGACCTGAATTATACCCTTAGCCCTTTCTTGTTTCCAAGCTATGCCAGTAGAAGGAAACTCCTGCCAGAATTCTTTTTCCTCTTCAAAAACCTCTGCAGAAACAGCGCCTCCTGGTTCTATAACAACGCTTTGCTCAAAGCTAACAGTTTCTATCTTGGGTAAAATCTCAAAATTAAATTCAAAAAAAACAAAATTGGCTGAAGTTACAAAGAAAAATACAAAAATTCCGATAAAAATGAGAACTATTTTTCTTTTTTGAGATTTTTTTGGTTTTTCTCCTTTGTGTTCTCTATCTCCTGCAATTTCTTCAACAGGACTAGAAAGAAAATTTTTTTCCGGAGGGATTATATCAAAAATTTTCTTTACCATAATGCTTTTAACTCACAAAAAATATAAATTCAAATGTTTGAGGTTCAAAACTCGTTTTGAATTCTGGATCTCGGATTTATTTTTTAGCTTAGATCCTACTCCACCTATATCCTCCCCTTTTCCAAACAAAAAAGGATTAGGGCAGGACCTCTAGCACTTTTTGCAGAAAAGTGGTAGGGATGTTCCTTTTCTCTTTAAGTGACTTTAAAATTTTGCTTAATTTTAAACTGTAATCTTGAGAGTTGGATTTTATCTTATGAAGATGGATTATTTGGATTTTGGATTCTCTTCTTTAAGAATCGCTCTTATCCGTCTTACACCCGCGCCAGATGACTGTTCCTTAATTATTTTAAAAATTCCTAATTCTCCTGTACTCTTAACATGAGGACCAGCGCAAATTTCTCTGGAAAAATCTCCAATTGAATAAACCTTTACTATCTCTGGATATTTTTCCTTAAAAAAAGCTAAGGCGCCTGATTTAATTGCCTCTTCCAAGGGCATTTTCTCCATCGTCACAGATAAATCTTCTTTAATTTTTTGGTTTACAATATCTTCAACTTTTTTTAATTCTTCAGGACTTAATTTTCTATGATAAGAAAAATCAAACCTCAACCGCTCCGGATTTATATCAGAACCCATTTGCTTTATCTTTTCTCCTAAAACTTCGCGTAGCGCCTGATGTAAAAGATGGGTAGCTGTATGAAGTCGAGTCATTTTTATCTTTTCTTCTTCTGTCTTTGCCTGTTCAATACCCACTCCTCCAAATTTCTTTTGCACTCCTGCCCGAGAAATCTCTTGATGTTTTTTTAGTTCATTTTTAAATCCTTGTTCATCTATTCGAAACCCTCTTTCTTCTGCTAATTCCCGTGTCATCTCTAAAGGAAATCCATAGCTCTGATATAGATTAAAAACAATATCTCCGGGGATAACCTTCCTCTGTTTGCTAACTTTACTCTTGCTAAGAAATCTCTCCACTCTATCGAAATACCTTAACCCTTTTGCTAATGCCCTACTAAATTTCTCCTCTTCGTTCTGGATTACTGTTATTATATCAGTTTCTTTTGTTTTAATTTCTGGATATACCTGTCCATAAATCTCTATAATTTTTTTAATCACATCCACATACCAATTTCCTGCTAACTCCCCTACTACTTTTTGTGATTTTTGTAAGTCCTGTTTGAATGGCTGTCTTCTTTGAGAGGTAGAAAGAGGTAGATTCAAAACCCTAGCACTTCTCATTGCCCTTCGTAGAATGCGCCTTAAGATATATCCCCTATCAATATTACTGGGCAAAACTCCATCAGCAATCAAAAAAACAGCACCTCTGACATGGTCAGCAATAATCCGATAGGATTTATGATTTAAATTATAAGGTTTAGAAGAATTCTTTTCAATTTCTTGAATAAGTGGGGAGAATAAATCGGTCTCATAAGCTGAAGGTTTATTTTGCAGAACAGCAGTCAACCTTTCCAGTCCTATACCGGTATCTATATTCTTTTGGGGCAAAGGAACATATTCATAATTTTTGATTTTTGATTTTTGATTTTTGATTTTTTTATCGTATTCCATAAAAACCAAATTCCAAATCTCTACAAAACGGCCGCATTCACAATTAGGTCCGCATCCTTTTATACTGCACCTTCCTCTTCTGAATTCCTTACCTCTGTCATAGTGTATTTCCGAGCAAGGCCCACAAGGACCAACCTCTGCAGTAGGCCCCCAAAAATTATGCTCCATTCCAAATTCAAAAATTCTCTCTCTTGGAATGCCTTGCTTTTCCCAAACCTCTATAGATTCTTTATCCTTGGGAATCTCTTTGTTCCCTTTAAATACTGTTATCCATAACCGTTTTTTATCTAAACCGCATTCTTGTGTCAAAAACTCTAATGCCCATTTTATTGCTTCTGGTTTAAAGTAATCTCCAAACGACCAGTTGCCTAGCATTTCAAAAAATGTATGATGGGTATCATCTCCTACCTGGTCAATATCTGATGTCCTAAAACATTTCTGTACAGAACAGACCCGTTTATAACGCGGTTTTACCTTACAGGAGAGTTCAGGCACGAATTGTTGCATTCCAGCAGTAGTTAAAAGAACCGATTCATCCTCGGGAATAAGAGAGCTAGAAGGCACAATCTTATGGCCTTTTTGTTTGAAAAAATTTAAAAATTTCCGTCTTAATTCAAACGAAGTCATTATTTTTTTGCTTCCTGGCTTAAGGCCTGCTCATACTCCTGGGCAATTTTAGTAAGCTCTCTGGCTAATAACTGCATTTTTTGGTTGACCTCTCTTATCTTTTTTTCAAGCCCCTCTTTTTCTTTCTCAAGCCGTTCTATATCCCTTTCAACTCTTTCTTTTTTGATTTTTAATTCTTGGCTTTTTCTCATAATTTTACTTATCAATTATTAATTATATCATTCCTCTCGCATTATATTATAACCCATTATTTATAAATTAACAATAATCGGTTTCAAATTTGGACGAGTGCACAAATCTGAAACCATCTTAAGGATATTATCTGTCTGCACTCAATAGCTCCTATCAATTATTCCTCCGCCCAAAAGCTCATCTCCCTGATAAAAAACCACTGACTGGCCTGGAGTAATTGCTCTCTGTGGCCTTTGGAACCTTAATTTATACCTTCTGGTTCTTTTATCCTTAGTAATTATAGTACTGGCTTCTTTATGACGGTATCTGATTTTTGCTTTAACCTTCAATGGCAATTTCGGCACTATACCTGAAATCCAATTAACACCTTTAGCCAAAAGCTCCTTTTTTGCTAAATCCCTTTCATTTTTGGTAACAATCAAAATATTTCTCTTTATATCCTTAGCCAAAACAAAATAAGGACCTCCTCCAAGTTTTATGCCTTTTCTTTGACCAATAGTATAAAACACCAGGCCCTGATGCTGACCTATTATTCTTCCTTTAGTATCAATAATTAAACCACATTTTTGCTTAATATTTTTTCTCAAAAAATCACTTGTTGTTTTTGGAATAAAGCAAACATCCTGAGAGCTAGAACCTTCATATACTGGAATGTTAAATTTCCTTGCTAAACTTTTTACTTGCCTTCCTGTATAACCTCCTATCGGGAAAAGGACCTTTTTTAGCTGTTTTTGCTTTAATCCCCACAAAAAATATGTCTGGTCCTTTTCTTTATCCTTCGCCTTTAAAATCCTCCACTTGACTTTTTTTGCCCCTGCTGAAAAATTCAAGTGACTTATTCGCGCGTAATGTCCGGTGGCTATGAAATCAAATTTAATTCCTAATTTTTTAAGTTTCTTCAATAAAATTCCAAACTTAATTTCTTTATTACAAACCACACAAGGATTTGGTGTTGTTCCTGCTTTATATTCTTTTAAAAAATAATCAATGACTTTTTTCTTAAACTCTCTTCTTAAATCTAAAACCAAAAAAGGAATTCCTAAAACCTTA
>CAYNVZ010000006.1:0-18309 GCA_964400775.1 uncultured Candidatus Saccharibacteria bacterium
TTCAGTATGCCCACGCGCGGATTTGCAGCATTTTAAACAGGTTTGAGGGTTCTATAGCAAAAGCAAATTTGTGTGGTTCTCGCAATTTATTGCAACTGAATCATACCAGTGAATTAAATTTAATCAAAGAACTGATTAAATTTCCAGAGATTATTGAAGATACAGCAAAAGATTATCAGGTTCAGCGAGTTCCCTCTTATGCCGTTAGCTTGGCAACCGCCTTTCATCGATTTTACAGGGATTGTCAGGTTTTAACTGAAAATAAAAATTTAAGACAAGCTCGGCTTGCTTTGATTTTAGCCACCCAGATTGTTTTAAAGAATGTCCTTAATTTAATGGGCATTTCCGCGCCAGAAAAGATGTAGAACCTCTTAGCAAGATTGGAATATTTAATATTTCCACATCCAAGAGATTGGTCCTTTTAAAATAAAATATAGAGGTAATAAAAAATGAGACTTGAACATAAATTATTAGCAACATTATGGTTGCTTGGATTAACTGATACCATATTAACAAAATTAGGGCTTGATACAGGCGGAAAAGAAGTGAACCCTTTATTTTATCTTATGCCTGATAGCTTTTTGTTGTTTAAATATGTGGTTGTCAGCGCTGCAGTGTTTTTTTGGGCCTTGAGAGGTCTGACAAAAAAAGAGGTGAGTTTTTTAAGAATAGTGACGTTTTGTTATTTCTTTGCCTGTGTCTTAGCGCTTGTTCAGGCATTTATTTATTATTTTTAAGGAGCTAGCTCCTTCTTTTTTTTATTGAAAAAAAATAGGAAAGGTGATAATTTAATAGTATATGGAGTTTAGAGTATATGGAGTTTAGTTTGCCGAAAAATGAGGAAAAAATTTTAAGGTTTTGGAGAAAGCATAAGGTTTTTGAGAAATCAATTAAACAGCGTAAAGGAGCGCGGATTTTTAGTTTTTACGATGGCCCGCCTTTTGCTACTGGCTTACCTCATTATGGGCATATTTTGGCTACTACCATTAAAGATGCGGTGTTGCGTTATTGGACAATGCAAGGGTATTGTGTTCCTCGCCGTGTTGGTTGGGATTGTCATGGCCTGCCAATTGAAAACTTAATTGAAAAAGAATTGGGGTTGAAAACTAAAAAAGACATTGAGGGTTTAGGTATTAAAAAATTTTGTCAGGCCTGCAGGAGGTCTGTGTTCCGATGCGTAAAAGAATTCCAGAAAACCTTGGAGCGGGTAGGTCGTTGGGCTGATTATTCCAATGCCTATGCCACTATGGACAATGACTATATAGAATCAGTTTGGTGGGTGCTTGCTCAATTGTATAAAAAAGGACTGGTTTATAAAGATTTTCGGGTTACTCCTTACTGTCCGCGTTGTGGCACTCCTCTTTCTAATTTTGAATTAAATCAACCCGGCGCTTATCAAGAAATTGAAGAAGGGTCTATCTATGTAAAATTCAAAATTCAAAATTCAAAGGCCTTTTTATTGGTCTGGACTACTACTCCTTGGACATTGCCTGGAAACGCAGCTATTGCTGTAAATCCCAAATTTGTTTATGTAAAAATAAAAACTGGCGGAGAATATCTTATTTTAGCCAAAAAACGGCTAAGTGTAATAGACAAGGACTATGAGATAGTTGAAGAAAGAAAAGGGAGGGAATTAATTGGCTTAAGATATGAGCCATTGTATAAACCTCAGTTTTCAAAACTCAATGTTCAATCTCAAATAGATTCTAAGCCCCGAACTTCCGACTTAAATTTTTACAAGATTGTAGGAGCAGATTTTGTGAGCTTAGAGGAAGGAACTGGGCTGGTTCATATTGCGCCGGGATTTGGGGTAGATGATATGGAGTTAGGCAAAAAAGAGAATCTACCGGTTTTGGTAACTGTAGATTTAGAGGGAAAAATTGTCAAAGGATTTCCGGGTGCAGGTAAATTTGTCAAAACAGCGGATAAAGATATTAAGGCAGACCTGAGAAAAAGGAACTTGTTATTTAAAGAAGAAAAAATAGTTCATAAATATCCATTTTGTTGGAGATGCGACACACCCTTACTTTATTATCCCATTGACAGTTGGTATATAGCTGTAACAAGGTTTAAAAAACAGTTAATTGAGAACAATAAAAAAATAAGATGGGTTCCTGCTCATCTTAAAGAAGGACGCTTTGGTAAATGGCTTGAAGAGGCACGTGATTGGTCCTTTTCTCGCAACCGCTATTGGGGTGCGCCTATTCCAATATGGAGGTGTAAGAAATGCGGGCATTATGAGATTATTGGCTCAAGAGATGATTTAAGAAGGCAAAAGTTTTCTAATAATAGATATTTTCTTCTTAGGCACGGATTAGCCCAGCAGAATGTAAAAGGAGTAATAAGCATAAATCCAAATGATAAGCATCGTTTAACTAAAATCGGAGAGATTCAAATAAAAAGGGTGGCAAGGAAAATAGAAAAGCTTCTTAAGCCCCAAAAACTTGATATAATCTTTTCTTCTGATTTTCTTAGAACCCGCCAAACAGCCGAGATTGTAGCCAAACAAACCGGCGCGGAAATTAAGCTTTCTTTCCAGCTTCGTGATATTAATCTTGGAATCTGGGACGGCAGATCTGTTTTAGAATTTAAAACAAAATTTTTAAGGCCTGTTAAAAAACTCTTTTATGAAGCACCAGAGAACGGAGAGACATGGATGGAATGTAGAAAAAGAATGATTGATTTTATTGAGCAGGTTGAAAAAAAATACAAAAATAAGAATATCTTGATTGTTAGTCATGGCGATCCCTTATGGCTTTTAAAAGGCGCGATGGACGGATTAGAAAACGAAGAAATGATTGGCTCACTCAATAGAAAAAAAGGACATATTAAACCCGGAGAACTACGCCAAATTGAATATAGAAAATTTCCCTATAACGAACAGGGACAGCTTGATTTTCATCGACCTTATATTGATGAAGTGAAGTTCTATTGTCCTAAATGTGGTAGTAAAATGGAAAGAATAAAAGAGGTTTTTGATTGCTGGTTTGAAAGTGGCTCAATGCCTTATGCCCAATGGCATTATCCTTTTGAAAATAAAGAGTTTGTAGAAAAGACCTTTCCAGCTGATTTTATTGCTGAAGGAATTGACCAAACCAGAGGATGGTTTTATACCTTAAATGTTCTCTCTACCGCTTTAACCTTAAAAAATATCGGTTTGGGCAAGAACCAGCCCGCTTTTAAAAATGTTATTGTTAATGGATTAGTTTTAGGCGAAGACGGCAAAAAGCTTTCTAAGAGATTAAAAAATTATACTGCTCCTGAGATTATTTTGGACAAATACGGGGCAGATGCTTTAAGATATTTTCTTTTAGCCAGCACTCAGATTGGCGAGAATTATGTTATTTCTGAAAAAAGAATTGCTGAGGTTTTTCGGCGCACCATTTTAACCTTTTGGAATAGCTATATATTTTATGACACATACGGTATAAAAGCGCAAAGCGCAAAGCTCAAAAGTCAAAGCTCAAAAGTCAAAGCTCAAAGCTTGTTAGATAAATGGATTATTTCTCGTTTGAATTCTTCAAATGAAGAAATAGTTAAATGGATGCAAGAATATGAGCTTACCAGGGCTGCGCGCGTGATTGATGATTTTATTAATGATCTTTCAAACTGGTATATTCGCCTATCTAGAAGGCGGCTTCAAAAGCCAAGCACAAAGAAAGAAAAACAAGAGGCATCTCAAATTTTACATTATCTGCTTTTGCATTTAGCTAAGTTATCAGCACCGTTTATTCCTTTTATCAGCGAAGAAATTTATCAAAAACTAGCCGGTGCAAAAGAATCAGTTCACTTAGAGGATTATCCAAAGCCAGACAAGAAGCTTATTGATAAGGAATTAGAAGAACAAATGAGAGAAGTGCGACACATTACCGCCTTAGCTTTAGCAGAGCGGGCAAGGGCAGGGATAAAGGTCAGACAACCCTTGTCTTCGTTGATCATTAGAAATATAGAGCCAAAGATTAAGAATAATAAAGAATTATTAGAACTGATAAGACAAGAAGTCAATGTTAAAGAAATAATTTTTGATTCTAAAATTAAAAAGGAGGTGCAAATAGATACCAAACTAACTCCACAGCTAAAAGAGGAGGGAATGGTGCGAGAAGTTATTCGTCAGATTCAGGCAATGAGAAAAAAAGCAGGTTATAAACCAAGCCATAGGGTGCTGGTTTGTTATTTTGTCTCCCCGAGTTTAAACAAAATTTTGGCAAGAAATAAAGATTTTATTTTAAAAGAGATTATAGCTGAAGATTTTCAAGCAGGAGAGAAACCTAAAATGGTTTTTGATATTGAGCGGGAGATAAAAATTAATCAACACAAGCTCTGGTTGGGTATAAAAAGGATATAAAGAATATGTTTGCCCGTTACAGGACACAGGGCTTTATTATAAACAAAATTAATCAAGGCCTATATGATAGACGTTTTATAATATATACCTATGATTTTGGCAAATTAGAGATATTAGCCAAAAGCGAGAGAAAAATTAATTCAAAATTAAGGGCAGGATTAGAACTTTTTTATTTATCAGAAATTGAATTTATCCAAGGCAAGACATATAAAATCCTTACAGATGCTGTTTTAATTGAGAGCTTTCAGAATATAAGAAACCAGTTAGACAGGTTAGAAATTGCTTTTAAAATTTCTGAAATTTTGGACAGATTTTTAGACCTTGAACAAAAAGACAGAAAGATTTGGAACCTATTGAGTAAAACCTTTAATAGATTAAATAATTTAAAATTATTAGAAATTAAAAACTCATTAGAGATTAAAAATTGGCAATTAGAAATTATATACTATTATTTTCTCTGGAATTTTTTGGCTTTTTTGGGATACCAGCCAGAGCTTTATTATTGCTCTATTTGTCAAAATAAGCTTGTTCCTGAAAAGCTTTATTTCAGCTGTGCAGATGGCGGGATAGTTTGTAATCAATGTTTGGAAAAAATAAATTCACCAAAGGTTGAAGCTATAGACCCGGAAACTGTTAAGGTTTTGCGGTTTATTTTAAGAGAAAAATGGGAGGTTGTAAAGCGCCTTGAGATAAAAGAAAAAAACAAAGAGAATTTAAAAAGCATTTCTAATTATTATGTGTCTGAACTACAGAGTCATTTCTAAAAATCTTCAAAATTGGGGAAAAGCCAGGGTTCTTTATTTATATTTTTAGAACATTTGTTATACTAAAATTAATGAGTTTTAGAAAAAAAATAACAATTTTAATTATAACATTGTCTTTTGTTTTAGGGATAGCGGGTTATTGGTATTATCAAAAGAATCTTTATTCAAAGGAGGTTTTAAAATTGGAAATTTTAGGTCCTGAAACAGCAGAAATGGGAGAAGAGATTGAATATGTTGTGAAGTATAAAAATAATGGAAATGTTCGTTTAGAAAGAGCCAAGCTTATTTTTGAATATCCAGAACATTCTTTATTAGAACAGGGTCCCTCCTTGAGAGTACAAAAGGATTTAGAGGATATCTATCCTGGACAGGAAGGAACATTTCGGTTTAAGTGTCGACTTTTAGGAAAAGAGAAAGAAGTAAAAATTGCCAAGGCATTTCTTTTTTATCATCCCAAGGATTTAAAAGCTCAATATGAATCAAAAACAAGCTTTGCTACCAAGATTGAATTTGTGCCCTTGACTTTTGAGTTTGACCTTTCTTCTAAGATTACCAGCAACAAGGAGATTGATTTTGCTTTAAATTATTTTTCCAATGTGGATTATCCTTTGTCTGATTTGAGAATTAAAATTGATTATCCTTCTGGGTTTGAGTTTTTGGAGAGTCGGCCTTGTGCCTTGGAAAATACAGAATGGGAGGTGGGTTCTTTGAATAAAGCAGAAGGAGGGAGAATAAAAATAAAAGGCAAGATACAAGGAGAGATAGGCGAACAGAAAACCTTTCAAGCAAAATTGGGTATATGGAGGGAAGGAGAATTTATTGTTTTAAAAGAGGCAGTTAAAGGAATAGAAATTGTTGAGCCCTCTTTGTATTTGACTCAAAGGATTAATGGAGTTTCTCAATATATTGCCAATCCCGGCGACCTCTTGCATTATGAGATTTTATTTAAAAATATCGGCGAGGATGCCTTTGAGAAGTTATTTTTAGTAGTAAAGCTTGAAGGAGATGCCTTTGATTTAGAAAGCTTAAAGGTCCCTCTGGCTGAGTATAAACCTGGAGACAATTCAATTATTTGGGACTGGAGAAAAATATCTGCCCTGCGATTTTTAGATGCTCAAGAAGAAGGAATGGTTGAGTTTTGGGTAAACCTGAAAGAAGACCTGCCCTTTAATGGTCCTGAGGATAAAAATGCTTTTGTTAAAACCATAGTTATTCTTTCTCAAAGCAAAGAAGAGTTTATAACAAAAATTAATTCCAAAATAGAACTATCTCAAAAAGGATATTTTCATCAAGAGTTTTGGGATAATTCAGGACCTCTTCCTCCAAGGGTTGGAGAAACAACCACCTATACGATTCTCTGGCAGGTTAGGAATTTTTATAATGATGTAGAAAATCTAAAGGTAAAGGCCCTTTTACCAGAACAGGTTAAATTAACTGGAGAAATTTTTCCAAAAGAGTCAAAATTAAGCTTTGATTTTAAGTCGCGCGAGCTTGTCTGGGATATAGGAAGCATAGAAGCAGGCGCAGACGTTTCAACCCTTGCTTTTCAGGTGGCTTTAACTCCTACTTCCCAACAAAAAGGTCAGACGCCTATTCTTGTTAAAGAAGCCAGGGTTATTGGTGAGGACTGTTGGACAGAGGAGATTTTGGAAAGCAGTGCCCAGGCAATTGATACATCCCTGCCAGACGACAACACAGTAAGTGAACAGCAAGGAATAGTAGAATAAAGCTTTCAGTTTTCAGTTTCTAATTTTCAATTATCAATTTCCAAATGTTCAATAGTCCGGAAATAGTTTCTTATTATGAATAATTTTATGGATAAAATTGTATCTTTATGCAAGCGTCGGGGATTTATCTTTCCATCTTCAGAGATTTATGGCGGACTTGGCGGTTTTTGGGACTATGGGCCTTTGGGTTCTTTAATGAAAAATAATATTAAACAAGAATGGCTAAAGCGGTTTGTGCAGCAAAAACAAGATATTGTCTTAATTGACGGGACAGTGATAATGAACTCTAAGGTATGGCAGGCATCTGGTCATTTACAGAGCTTTGCAGATTCTTTGATTGAATGTAAAAAATGTCACAGTCGTTTTCGGGCAGATCATATGGCAGAAGGCAGGTTTGTTAATCAGGGCAAGGCAAAACAAAAAAATCAATGTCCTGAATGCGGAGGGAAAGAATGGACAAGGCCTCAGATGTTTAACCTAATGTTTAAGACATTTGTTGGCCCTGTGGAAGACAAAGCCCATATTGCCTATTTAAGACCAGAAACTGCCCAGTCAATGTTTGTGGATTTTAAAAATGTTTTGGATTGTTCAAGAATAAAGATTCCTTTTGGCATCGCTCAAATAGGAAAGTGTTTTAGAAATGAGATTACTTTTGGTGATTTTACCTTTCGTTCTCGGGAATTTGAAATAGCAGAGATAGAATATTTTGTAAAACCAGGTGAAGATGAAAAAGCGTTTGATTACTGGGTAAAGGAGTGGGAGAGGTTTTTTCTGGATTTAGGCATTAGGAAGGAAAATCTCCGGCGAAAAGAAATAAAGAAAAAAGAATTGGCTCATTATTCAAAAAGAACAATTGATATAGAGTATAAATTTCCTTTTGGTTGGTCAGAACTAGCAGGAATAGCCAATAGAACAGATTATGACCTAAAAAGGCATTCTCAGTTTTCAGGAAAGGATTTGAGATATTTTGATGATAAAACAGGCAAGAGGTATTTTCCTTATGTGATAGAACCCACCTTGGGCGTTGAGAGGTTGCTTTTGGCTTTATTGTGTGATGCTTATCAGGAGATTAAGGGTGGAAGAACAAAAACCACTAAAGCCACAAAAGAAGTAGAGGTTTTACTTAAATTAAACAAAAGGGTTGCTCCAATTAAAATTGCTATTTTGCCTTTAGTGAGAAATAGGCCCGAGATAGTAGAAAAAGCAAAAGAGGTTTATCAGATGTTAAGGCCTTATTTTATGTGTTGTTATGATGAACTGGGTTCAATTGGTCGGCGCTATCGTCGTCAAGATGAAATTGGTACAATTTATTGTTTAACCTGTGACTTCCAAACCTTAAAAGACAACACCCTTACTATTCGCGACAGGGACACAATGAAACAAAAAAGAGTAAAAATTAAAGATTTAATAAAAGTTTTAAAAGAAAAATTAGAAGAATTAAAAATAAATTTGATGTTGTTATTATTGGAGCAGGGCCTGCGGGTTTGAAATGTGCTCAACAATTAAAGAACACAGAACTTTCTGTTTTATTAATTGAGAAAAATAAAATCATTGGTCCCAAAGTATGCGCTGGCGGACTAACAGGTTTAAGTGCAGGATTTGATTTACCTGAATCAAAGATGAGAAGTTTTAATGAGTTGATGTTTTACATAGACAGAGAAAGATATAAAGTTAAACTCATTTTTCCTCTTAAAACTATTGATAGATACGATCTTGGGCAGCATTTACTTTCAAAAATTAAACAGGCAGAAAATATTACAATTTTAAAGGAAACAATAGCAACCCAAATTAAAAAGGATAAAATTATTACAAATAAAGGAGAATTTTATTATAACTATCTGGTGGGAGCTGATGGCTCTAACTCATTAGTGAGAAGATTCCTGGGATTAAAATCAGACGTTTCAATTGGTCTTTGTTGTAAAGTCCCTCAAGTGACCAAAGATTTAATATTCTATTTTAATCCTAAATTATTAAAATGGGGATACGTGTGGGTATTTCCTCATAAGCACTATACTAATATTGGTGTATACTTTGACCCAAAACATCTTTCTTCTAAAAAAGCCAAAGAGGTTTTAGAAGATTTTTTAAAGAAAAACCGCTTTGTTTATTCTGAAAAAAATTTTGAAGCAGCTATTCTTAATTTTCTTTATAATGGCTGTGTTTTTAAAAATACTTTTCTTATTGGAGATGCTGCCGGCTTGGTTTCGAAAATAACCGGCGAGGGTATTTCTCCTGCTATGATAAGTGGAAAAGAAATAGGCAAAAAAATACTTAAGCCGAATTATAGAATGCAAGAGCTTGCAAGAGTTTTAAGGGTTAAAGAACGACAGGAAAGATTTGAAAAAATTGCTGATATGACTCCTCTTTCTTCGAGGTATTTTTTAAAAATTTTTGTTAATTTAATAAAAACAAAATGGTTTCAATCATATTTTAGTGGATAATGTAAAAATGCTAATATGATATTTTCAAAATTTCCTTATGCAGTAAGGATAGCTTTGTCTGCCAGTAGTTGGGCGGTTTTATGCGCTGCTTTTGGGTATTTTTTAATTCTCAGTAGGGCTGATTTTGAAACAACTGGAACAAGAACGCTGTTTATTTTTAGCTTTCCTTTATATGTAATGATTGCCGCGTTATTTTTGACTATTGAATATGGCGGTCTTAGATTTTTAGGAATAAGAGAAAAAAGAAGGGAAATAAGGGTGTTAAATGATAATATTAAAGATGATCATCTTCTTCCCAATCTTTCAACCGAAACTATAAAAGAAATATTTTATTCTCTTACCGAAAGGCCTATGGATGGCCCTAAACAAGGATTGAAATATGGAGGGACGGTAATTTTTTTGTCTCTTTTAACTGAGTGGCTGGCAAGCGGAATGACTACAAACCTTTTAATCATTTTGACAAGCGGGTTGATTTCTTTATTTTTACTGATAACATTTATGTTTTTTTTCATTCATAAATATACTTTTCCTGTTCTCATGGAGTGCAGGTGGATTTTATTAAGGAGAAATGAAAGAATTAAAGAGCCACAGTTTAGATTTAGTAGCCTTAAAACAAAATTCAATCTTTTTCTTTTGATGCCAATTATAGTTGTCTTGGTGATTTTAAGCTTTATAATTAGTGTTGATTTAAATATCGTAATCCTTTCTTTGCTTGGTTTAGGAATGGCAGTAATGATAAGTAGGGTGTTGTCTTTTTCTATATATCAAGCATTTTCAGGGGTTAAAAATTTTGCCCAAGAACTGCCAACAGGCAAAAGAACCATATTCTCTACAGGAAGTTTAGATGCAGAAATAATTGATTTGTCTGAAGCTCTTAATAAAGCAGCAGAGGAGGTATATACTTCAAAAGAGAAAGTGAAAAAATCAGAAAGAGAATTAAAGAAGAAGGTAGAAGAACTGGAGAAATGGTATAATATTACTGTGGGAAGAGAACTGCGGATGATAGAATTAAAGCAAGAAATTAAAAAATTAAAAGAAGAATTAAAAAAGCAAAAAGGTTAATTAACCCAAGATAACAATTATGTACAAAAAAACTATTCTTAAAAATGGTTTGCGTATTATTACTGTGCCAGTGAAAAATACCCAGGCCGTAACTGTTTTGGTGTTAGTAGGCGCTGGCTCAAAATATGAAACCAAAGAAACAAATGGCATTTCTCATTTTTTAGAGCATATGTTTTTTAAGGGCACAAAGAAAAGGCCTAATAGTTTAAAAATAGCTGAGACCTTGGATAAAATTGGAGGGGCCTATAATGCTTTTACAGGGAAGGAATATACCGGGTATTGGGCAAAGGTTAATTCTTTACATTTAGATTTGGCTTTGGATTGGGTTTCAGATATATTTTTAAATTCAAAAATAGAAGAAAAGGAAATAAAAAAAGAAAGGGGAGTAATAATTGAAGAATTAAATATGTATTTAGATACTCCGATAATGTATGTTAAGGACCTTTGGGAAAAACTGCTTTATGGAAATCAGCCGGCTGGATGGTTAATAATTGGCTCTAAAGAAAATATCTTAAAATTTAAAAGAAGAGATTTTCTGAATTACAAGAGAAATCATTATTCAGCTTACAATACCATAATTTGCGTTGCGGGAAATATAAATCCAGAAGCAGTTGAGAAAAAAATTAAAAGATATTTCAGAAATATAGAAACCATTCCTCCCAAACCGAAATTAAAGGTAATAGAAAAACAAAACCAACCGCAAAGTTTAATTCATTTTAAAAAAACCGACCAGGCCCATCTTTGTTTAGGCGTGCGAGGATATGATTTGTTTAGCCCGAAAAAATATGCCCAAGCAGTATTAGCAGTGATTTTAGGAGGAAATATGAGTTCTCGGCTTTTTATTTCTGTAAGGGAAAAACGGGGATTGGCTTATTATATTCGTACATCTTCAGAAAATGCCACTGATACCGGCTATTTGGTTACTTCAGCAGGAGTAAAAAATCAAGAGGTAGAAAAGGCAATAACCTTGATTTTAAAGGAATATAAATTGTTAAAGACCAAAAAAATAAGTAGAAAAGAGCTTCAAAAGGCCAAGGATTATTTAAAAGGCACATTGTCTTTATCTTTAGAGTCCTCTGATGCTCAGGCCTCTTTTTATGCCGTTCAGGAATTATTGTCTCAAAAGATTTTAACCTTAAAAGAAAAATGTGCTAAAATTGATAAAGTGACAGCACAGGATGTTTTAGAGGTTGCCCAAGATATTTTTCAGCCGGAAAAACTAAATTTGGCTCTTATTGGACCATTTAAAAACAAAGAAAGGTTTCAAAAGCTATTAAAATTATGAACAACAAAAATATATTAGATATTTCCTGGGGTACAATTTTTAAGCTTTTTGTGGCAGTGGTCTGCTTTTATATTCTTTATTTAATAAAAGACATTATTGTCTGGTTTCTTTTTGCTTTAATTATTTCAATTCTTTTTAATCCAGCCATAGATTTTCTGCAAAAGAAAAGAATCCCCAGGGTTGTTAGTGTGGTTTCCATCTATCTATGCATTTTTGGTATTTTAAGTTATTTGATTTTCTCCTTTGCACCCTTATTTATTTCTGAGGTTGAAGATATGCCTCATCTTATTCCTCGATATCTTGAACGAATTTCTCCTGTTTTTAAAACCTTGGGCATTCGGGCATTTGAAAATTTAGAAAATCTTACCACTGCCCTGGGTAGTTCTTTAGAGAGTTTAACCAACAGTATATTTACAGCTTTTTTTGCTATTTTTGGAGGAATTTTTTCTACTATATTTGTGGTAACTATGGCTATTTTTCTTTCTTTAGAAGAAAAGGTTGTAGAAAAAGGCCTGATTCTCTTTTTTCCAAGAGAATACGAATCATATGCTTTAGACCTTTGGCCCAGGTGCCAAAAAAAGGTCACTGGTTGGTTTTTAAGCAGAGTCATTGCCTGTTTGTTTGTAGGAGTATTTTCTTATCTTGCCTTTTATCTTCTTAATACAGAATATCCTTTTTCTTTAGGTCTTTTAGCAGGAGTTCTTAATTTTATTCCTATAGTAGGCCCTATTATTACCAGTGTTTTAATTTTTTTTGTTGTTGCTTTGGATTCTTTTGTTAAAGCAGTATTTGCCTTAACTGCCTTTACCTTAATTCAGCAGATTGAAAATAATATCTTAACTCCTATTCTTTCTCAAAGATTTGTAGGACTTTCTCCAGTTTTAACCTTAGTAGCCTTGGCAATCGGTGGTACGTTGTGGGGTATTTTAGGCGCAATTTTAGTTATTCCTTTAGTAGGTATTATATTTGAGTTTACTAAGGATTTCTTGGAAAAGAGAAAAAAACAACAATTACAAGAACCAACAGCATTGTGAATTATTTTTTCTTGCTAACAGTTTTTCTAAATGATAAAATAAATGCAGAAAGCAATGTCAAAAAATACAGAAAAGATAATTAAAGAAATTATTTTTCAGTTTCTTGACCCAGAAGAATATAAGGTCTTTATTTTTGGCTCTCGGGCAACAGGAGATTCAAAAAAATTTAGTGACTATGATATTGGCATTATAGGAAAAAAATCCGTGCCCTGGAAAACATTAGCTTTGATTGAAGAAGCATTAGAGGAATCCGATTTGCCTTTTAAGGTAGATATTGTTGATTTTTCTCTGGTTTCTTCTAAATTTAAAAAAGTTGCTTTATCTAATATTAAAAGGTTATAGAATTTTAATAAAATGACAAAACTTGAAAATTTAATCGGAGACCTAATTAAGGCAAATAAAAAATTGAAAGAAGCGGCAAAACTTAAGCCAACCAGAATTCATAAAGATGCTACGATACAGAGATTTGAGTTCACTTTTGAGCTTGCTTGGAAAACAATTAAGGCCTATGTTGAGGACCAAGGTTTTGAATGTAAAAGTCCTAAAAACTGTTTTAGAGAAGCAGCTAGATTGGATTTAGTAAAAGACCCGGAAGTTTGGTTTGAATATCTTAAAGACAGAAATTTTATTGCTCATACTTATAATGAGAAATTGGCTGATAAAATTTATCGCAAAGCCATTAAATTTCCAAAAGAAGTTGATAAATTATTAACTAAAATTAAGCAAATATGACAAAAGATATCTTAGATTTTCTAAACCCTATTATAAATACGGTTTCTGAAAAGATAAAACAGCACTATCTTTTCATTATTATTATTTTAGTGATTGTGGTTTTGATATTAACAAATTATATATTTGCTTTAAAAAAAGAAATAGCTTCTTTATCTCAAGAGTTATTTCAAGAGCTTTCGCCAGAAATTATTAAGCCGGAAGATTTTGAGGCGGGAAAAGTAGGCGAGGTTATGGTTAAAGATGAAAAAACAGGGCAAGAAACATCTTTAGTTTCGCCCATTATGCCTTTAGTTATCTCTAACACAGTTGGAACGATTATTGAGGTAAAAACAGATAAAATAATTGTAAGAGGTCAGGGCACTAATTTTGCTGACGGAATTCCTCGTACTCTAACTGTTAGTTTTACTAATGAGACAGTTACTTTTGATAAGACCTCTACCTTTCGTCGGACAGGTAAAGCCGGCTTAAAGCTACTTAAACCGGGAATGTTTATCTTAATAGGAAGCTCTGAAAACATTCGGGGAAAAACTGAATTTAAAGCAAAAACAATTAAAATACTTTAGATTAAAATTCACATGGCTAAATGGCTAACTGTCTAAGTTTAACCACTTAGCAGGAAGCGGTTTAGCTATAAAAATATGTCAAAATCAAGAGCTCTAATTTCTATATTTATCATAGCGTGCGCCAGCTTGTTTGTAACAGCTATAATTCTTGCTGCCTGGACAGAGCCGTCAACAGCTCCTCCCGGGGCAAATGTAGATACTCCTATTAACATTGGAACAACGCCTCAAGAGAAAAATGCTTCTTTAGCTGCCACTGCTTTTATTGATACAGATGACCCAGGGTGGTATGTTGATCCTGCCGGTGGAGCAGGTAACATTTCTGCCCTTTTTGCTGAAAAAGTGGGCATTGGCACAACGAATCCTGACCTTTATACAAAACTGCATGTTAGTGGAGATGGAAATTTGAGCAGTGGGCTTGGGAGATTTGAAGTTAAATGTGAGAGTAGCGCAGATTGCCACGGTTTTACAGTTATAAACCGAAGTCCTGGAGGAGGGGTTCGAACTTCAGCATATATAGGAGCACATTTTGGTGGAATAGGAAAGGATTTTTCAGGTAGTTTTTCAGGCGGGGATGGACTTTATGCTGACAAAATATGTTTAGGTACTTTTGATAATTGTAGAACAGATTGGCCTAGCGGAGGTGGTGGCGGAGGAGTAGGCGGAAGCGGAACGAATAATTATTTGGCAAAATGGATAGCCGGAACGACTTTAGGTAATTCTATAATTTATGACAACGGTACCAGGGTTGGCATCGGGACAACAAATCCGGAGAGTGGTTATAAATTAGACATAAATGGCAATGTGGTTTTGTCAGGGGCAGGATCATTATTAAAAATACATGATGGGACGGTAAGGGCGGTTTCTCCTCAATCGGGTTATATTGCAGCCGTATCTGGGACAAAAACTTTAACCGGGGGTGACGTTCGAGGTCATCTTGGTAGTCAATATGGCGGTGTATATGGTGAAAGTCAGAATGTCAGTTACTACGCAGGTTATTTTAAAGGCGGAAAAGGAGTTAAAATCGAAGGGGACTTAGAAGTAACCGGTACTTGTACTGGATGCGGCGGAGGAGGCGGAGATGGCAATGATTATGTGGATAGTGTTAGCTTCAATACAAGTAATGGAATTCTTACCCTTGGTCGCACAGGAACATTATCTGACTTAACTGTAGATTTAGATGGAAGGTATCTGACAAGCTATACAGAAACTGATCCTCAAGTAGGAGCTTTAAATAGTGGTAAATGGTGTACGAGCGATGGTTCAAAAGTAAATTGTACTTCAGATGCTCCGGGCGGCGGAGGAGGAATAGGAAGATATGTAGGCAAAACACCATCCTCTTACAACGGTAATTTAGGAGGTTATACAGGAGCGAAAGCCAAATGTAATTCCGCTTTTTCCGGTTCTCATATGTGTACAGGAGTGGAAATTGTTATGAGCGTCCAAGATGGAATGAGCATTCCTACAGGGTGGTATTCCGGAGGAGTTGTGGATCTGTGTCCTAGCGCCGGTATCTCTACCGAGTGTGAAGGATGGAAGACTGCGAGCAGTAATTATCGCGGGACAAGATGGAATGGTAAACCTGATTATGCATTCTGCCACTGGTCGTTCCCCATCCTTTGCTGTAAGTAAAAATAGTCAATGAATAAAAAATAAAGCGTGTTAATCCTAATTTTCTTTAAGTTGATTGGTTGATATTTACTACAAGATTTTTCGAGGCATTACAAAGTAAACTCGAGATTAAAGTTATTAATAAATTTCTACTTGATAATTGGAAAATAAGCTTTCTTCCATTCTCCAAATACTCCCAGCCCAAATAAATGAGGTCAACTTTATTTTTCTTTAAGTTAAACAATAAACAATTTAACAACCTGTGTTATAATACCTTATGCCCTAATATATCCAGGTCTTTAAGTTTATTGCTTGCTTAGGTTAGACGCGATATGACTAAAATGGAGCTAGAGTTTTGTCCGGAGAAAAAACTTAAAGGAGTATTTTAAAAATTATAAGTTATTAAAAATTATGTTGAGACCTGATTTCAACAATCATTAAAAGATGTTGGAGCGTGGTTTCAACGCACATTAAGATATATGACAAAAAACAAAATGTCTCCTAAATTAGTTTCTTTAGCTTTTGGGGTTTTAGTTGTTTGTTTAGTAGTTGGTTTTTATGTTTTCGCGGCTTGGAGTGGTCCCTCGGCAAGTCCTCCTAGTTCTAATGCAGAGCCACCGCTTCCAAGTACAGGAGGCACAATGTCAGGAGAGCTTAATATGGGAAATAATAAGATAACTAATTTGGCGACTCCCACTGCTGATAGCGACGCAGCCACCAAAGCATATGTTGACTCAGCAGGGGGAGGATTTAGTTCGTGTACTGTGCGATGGAATGTCTGTAGTGGTGGTTCAGTTACAGAATGTAAGAAATATTGTGAAGCTGATGAATGGTTGACAGGAGGAGGGTGTGAATCCATTTCAGATTTGCAATGGAGAGCAAATGCTCCTACAAATGGCGGTCCTCACTCGTCACAGGGAGGAGGGTGGTTTTGTCGCTCCCAGGGAGGTGCCCCTGTTATTTATACATATGCGGTGTGTTGTAAATAAATTAACAAAATCAAAAATAACTTCGATTTTATTTTCTGTTACTTAAATTTAAAACTGAGAAATCAACCTCTCATTTTGGGATTAAATAAAAGAACCGATTAGATAAATTTAAAACTCAAGCTAGGCCCTTTAATTTTCTAGTTCTAAACTTGATCCTTTATGAAAATAGAAGAGGATACAATAAAAGTTTATGGTTAAGAAAAATATAATAAAAAATAATTTAGCAGGAATGATAAAGCGTAATCTTAACCGTTTTGATACTTGGATTATTGTAAGCATTGCCTTTCTTTTTGCTTTAGGAGTTATTTTGATTAGCTCCTTTTTTATTGTCGTTTCTCAACAAATAACAGTGGAAGCCAATCCCGGTCCTCTCTGGCAGGATAAATGGCATGACGCAGATGGAAATGAATTTACCAGAAGAAAGCCAATAACTATTTCCAATTCTGGTTCAGAATTAAGAGATTATCAGATATTCTTAGATGATATTGAATATGATTCAGATATGCAGAGCAACTTCAATGATTTAAGATTTGTAAAACAAGAAGATTCAAATTACAGAGAATTAGATTATTGGTTAGAATCAAAAACAGATGGTATTTCAGCAGATGTTTGGGTCAAAGTTCCTTCTATTCCCAGTGGTGAGTCAACTATCTATATGTACTACGGTAATCCTTCCGTGGGTTCTGCGAGTGATGGAACAGATACCTTTGAATTCTTTGACGATTTTGAGGATAACTCAATAAATTCCAGTATCTGGAATTACAATGCTCATATGGGTAGTATAAGCGAGACAACTAAAAGGATGAAGTTTTCATGCTCTGCAAGTTGTGATTGGTGGGCAGCTGGTGCAAATGATGCACCAAGGGCATGGGTAGTTGCTGATCCAAGTAAGGATTATGTTGTTGATGTAAAAATGGATGGATATGCAGATTGTCCTACTAATACTTATGGGTCTTTGGGAATTGCTCAAGATGCAAGTAGTTATGAATCTGATATCAGATGGATATGGAGAGGAGATAATAGTGGCAGTGAGCGAGTCGTTTATCAACAATCAGGCCAACCGGAAGAATTTGTAGCTTCAACCATAGATCCCATTTACTTAAGGATTATAAAAGAGGGGACAACTTACAGATTCTATTGGTCGTCGGATGGAATAAATTATACACTCAGAAAAGAAATTACCGGAGTCAACCTCAATCCCTTACATTTTCATATAGCAGGGAAAAGTTGGGGAGGTAATGCTTTTGAATTTTATTTTGATGATTTTCGTGTTCGTAAATATGTCTCGCCTGAACCGCAAGTAACAAAAATTGCTGCAGAGGAAAGAAGTCCTAGTGGAGAGGTATATGATCTTAGTGGTTATGCCTGGTCAGATAATATTGGCTGGATTAGCTTCAACTGCCAAGAGGGAGGCCCGGGAGGGTCAGATATTTGTGGAACTTCAGATTATAAGGTGAGCGTTAATTTTACTACAGGGCTTTTTTCTGGCTATGCCTGGTCAGATAATATCGGCTGGGTTAGCTTTAATTCAACTGATTTAGCTGGTTGTCCCAGTGCTCCCTGCGAGGCAAGAATTTCTACTACTACTGGAGAGGTTTCCGGCTGGGCAAGAGCGTTGGCTCATAATGGATGGGACGGTTGGATCAGTTTGCGAGGAACCTTGCCTGATTATGGCGTTTCCTTAAATAGTGTTACCAATGAATTTCACGGTTATGCTTGGGGGTCTGATGTTGTTGGCTGGATTAGCTTCAACTGCCAA
>CAYNVZ010000007.1:0-18249 GCA_964400775.1 uncultured Candidatus Saccharibacteria bacterium
AATTTATTGAAATTTATTGAAATTTGCTCGCTGGAGGACCGGATTTAGGATTTATTGTAGCAAGGGGTTTATCTTTGTTTTGTTTTGGTTTATAATAAATTCAATGAAAATAAAAGCTTTACTTATAATCTCAGGAATTTTAATTTTTATTGAATTTGCTTTAGCGCAAGGTCTACCTTTAACTGCTAAAAATTTAAAAGTAGCTGACGAAAAAGCAGAAGCCGGAGATATTGTTTCTCAAACTGAAAAAGGATTAGTGCGCTCAAGCACTCCTTATGATGAGAGCATTATTGGAGTAGTTGGAGAAAGTCCAATTATAATCTTTAATAAAGCTACCACCACTACCCTGCCTATTATTACCTGGGGTGAAGCATTAGTAAAGGTAAGCGATATAAACGGGAAAATAAAAAAGGGGGACTTTATTACCTCCTCTGATAAACCAGGAATAGGACAAAAAGCCACTGAACCCGGATTTGTAGTAGGAAGAGCAATGGAAGATTTAAAAGAGAAGGAGGGAGCAATAATGGCCTTTATTAATGTTCAATATGTAACCATAAAAAAACCTGGTTCAGGAGGAGTTCTTACTAAAATTGTTCAGGGATTTGGAAAACTAGAAAGCATTCCCGAAGTTCTTCGCTACATTTTTGCTCTCCTCGTCGGGGGAGGAAGTTTTGCAATTGGTTTTCTCTCTTTTACAAAAGCGCTGCGGGAAGGTATAATAGGAATTAGTAGGAATCCCTTAGCTAAAAAGAACATTATATCTGCGATGATTCTAAATTTAGTGGGAATTTTAATTTTAACCCTGGCCGGACTTGGCTTATCTTTGTTTGTTATATTTTATTTATGATATGAATTAATTAACATTATGCACCCTTATTATTTTATAAACTACAATTTAAGTGAAGAAAATTTATTTCTAATTATCTTTTTGGGTCTTGTTATTATAATCTTTTGGGTAAGCTTGGATATAATCAGGCTTATAAAAAAGAAGGAAGAAAAACTTTCTTCTCTTTCTACTGAAAACGAGCTCTTTTTGAGAATTTCTGAAGATTTTGAAAAACAATTAAAGGAATTAGTTAGAAAAGAAATTCAAAAAAATGTCCAAGAATTTAAAAATGAACTTCAAAAAACTTCAGAGGAAATTATTGAAAGCTACCGATTGCAATTTGAAAAAGGAAGGAAAGAAATTATAAAAAACTTTTTGGAGGTCTCTGAACAAATATCTAAAGAAGCTAACATAGTGGAAAAGGAAATTGCTGCTTTCGGGCAGAAGGCACAAGAAGAATTTTCTCAATTATCAGAATTTAATTTACAAACCCAAAGAAAAATTTCTGAAAGAGCAGAAAAAGAAATTGCGAAATTTAAACAAACAAATTTAAAAAATCAGGAATGGCTAACAAACGAGATTAAAAAGGAGTTAGAAATTTTTTCAAAAAATTTTTCTCAAGAGTTTGGAAAAATCTGTCAATCAAGCCAAGAGATTTTAAAAGAAAATTTAAAAGAAACAGAAAAAGAAATTAAAAATTACAAAGAAGAAAGATTAAAAGAAATTGACCAAAAAATCTATCGCCTTCTTGGAGAAGTGGCTAAAAAAACAATTGGAAAGGCAATTGACCTTTCCACCCATGAGAAATTAGTAATGGAAGCTCTAAAAAAAGCAAAAGAAGAAATCTTCTGAGGATACGAAATTACGAAATTTTTACGAAAGTACGAAAGGATGAAAAATATTTTGAAGATACGAAATTACGAAATTCTTACGAAAATACGAAAAGATGAAAAATAAACCTCCTCTTAAAAGAAAAGATTTAATTTATCCTAAATTATGTTATCAGATTATTGGAATTCTTTTTGAGATATACAAACAATTAGGTAGTAGCTACCAAGAGAAATATCATCAAAGAGCAGTTGGAATAGAATTTAAAATTGTGGATTAAACTATAAGGAACAAGTTGCTGTTCCATTAATTTATAAAGGAAAAAGAGTGGGAAATTATTTTTTAGATTTTGTGATAGAAAATAAGATAGTATTAGAACTTAAAAAATGTAATAGAATTTCTCAAAAACATATAGAACAAGTATATGCTTACCTAAAAGCAACTGATTTAAAGTTGGAAATAATTGCAAATTTTACAAAGGAAGGCGTGAAGTTTAAAAGAATAGTAAATTTAATATAAGAAGGAGTAAAATTTCGTATTTTCGTACTATTTTCGTAATTTCGTATGTTTGAAGAATTTGCAAAAAAAATAAAAACAAAAGAAGAATTAATATCTTATTTAGAAGAAATCAGCCAGGCCCAACAAAGCGCCTTTGAAAAAAAGGAGGACTTGTTAAGCGAAAAAGTAAAGGAAAAAGTGAGCGAAACATTAAAAAATTTTCTTGAGAGAGCGGAAGAAAAGGGAATAATTTCTAAAAACCCAAAACAACAGAATTCTTTTCTTAAAAAACTAAAAGAATACCTTCTTTCACTTCCCGAAGTGAAGTTAAAAATCGCCTTTTCCCCTAGCAGTGAATTTTTAGAAGAAATCAACCAGTGGTTTGAAAAAGAGCTTAGCGTAAAAGTTATTTTAGATTTAACTATAAATCCTAAAATTGTTGGAGGAGCAATAATTGAATATCAAGGAAATTGGCGAGATTTTTCTCTAAGAAAGAAGATAGATAATTTAATAGAGAAGCTATACTATCCAAGAAATTCGGCAACACAATGAAAAAGATAGTTTTCTAAGGTTATTTGGGCAAGTAAGCGAACCCTTCTTCTTGCCACACCTAATATCCCCCTCCCAAAGGGAGGAGGATAATAATCAAACCATTACCAAATTGGTCAGCAATTGTAGATAAGCTAAAGAGAACAAAGAAACTATGAAAAGTTTTAACGATTATATAGAAGAAAGCGGAGAAATCGGATATGTTAGCGGTCTCACCTACTCTACCGTGTGGATTACAGGTCTTCCCGGTTTAAAATTAGGAGAAATGGTACTTACTGAACACAGAGAAAAAGGTATAGTTCATGGATTAGATAAAGAAAAAGCAGAGGTATTAATGTTTAGTGCTAAGAATATAAAGATTGGAGAAAGGGTAGCTAAAACCAATAAGACATTCCAAATTCCTGTTTCTCAAAAACTTTTAGGAAGAATAATCAATCCCCTCTGTACGCCAATAGATGGTTTAGGACCTGTACCCGGAAAAAAGGAATATTTAAGCATCTGGAGAGATGCTCCCGGCATTACTCAACGAATAAGAGTAAATGAATCTTTAGAAACAGGGGTAATGATTGTGGATTTATTGGTTCCTATTGGATATGGCCAAAGAGAATTAGTAATTGGTGACGCTAAAACAGGAAAAACTGCCTTTCTTTTACAGGCCATAACCAGTCAAGCAAAAAAAGGAGTGATTTGTATCTATGTTGCTATCGGAAAGGAAGTGGCAGCAATAAAAGCAGTGGAAGAATATCTAAAAGAAATGAATGTATTTGACAATACAATAATGGTAGTTAGCACCTCGGAAAATCCCAACACTATAAATTATTTAGCTCCTTTTTCCGGAATGACTATTGCTGAATACTTTCAGGACCAAGGAAAGAAGGTTTTAGTTATTTTTGACGACCTTACTACTCATGCTAAATTTTACCGGGAAATCTCTTTGTTATTAAAAAGAATTCCCGGACGAGCCTCTTATCCAGGAGACATCTTCCATATTCATGCTGCTTTATTGGAACGAGCAGGAAATATTAAATTTTCTAACGACAAAGAGGCAAGTATTACTGCTTTACCAGTAGCTGAAACATTAGAAAACGATATTTCAGGTTTCATTCAAACCAATCTAATGGCGATAACTGATGGTCATATCTTTTTTGACATCAATGAATTTAGAAAAGGGAATAGGCCCGCTATTAACGCTTTCCTTTCAGTTTCAAGAGTAGGTAATCAAACTAAAGAGTTATTGGATAGAGAATTAGCTAATTGGGTAAGAAAAAAAATGGCTGAATATAAAAGAGTAAGGGAAGTGGCTCAATTTGGCGTGGAATTATCTCCAGAAACCCAAAAGCTTCTTGGCCTTGGCAAGAAATTAGAGGTCCTCTTTAGTCAGGGCTTAAAAACGATAATTCCTCGAACTCTACAACTGCTTCTCTGCGGACTACTGCTTGTTGGCTTTTGGGAAAACAAACCCCAAGATGTAATGGAAATAGAAGTTAAAGAAATACTAAAAAACTATCAAAAAGGAGTTTTTCTCGAGATAGAAAGAGAAATTAAAAAATTAAAAAATCTATCAGAGCTCGAGGGCCTTATCAGAAAAAATATCTCCAAAATTAAAGAAACTCTATAATGCCTACTTTAAAACAGATTAAAGAAAACCTAACAGCGACTGCAAGTATTGAAACAATTGCCAATCTTTATCAAGAAATCGCTCATTTAAGAATGAACCAGATTCGCCAAAGGGTCCTTAGCAACCGGGAATTTACCGAAGAACTATTTCAGATTTATAGCCGGATAAAGAAAGCTTATATCAATTCGCTTAAAAAGGGGGAGATATTGAAGAAAAAGGAATTAGAAAGAACCTCTTTTATAAAACGTAATGGCCGGAAGATTGCAGTTTTTCTTTCCTCTAATCAATTTTTTTATGGGTCCTTGATTTTAGATATCTGGCATAAGCTTTTAAGCTACTTATCAAAGAATAAGGCCGACCTGGCAATAACCGGAAAAATAGGCAAATATCTTGCTGGAAGAAGCGGACTTAGAATTAAGATGTTTTATTTTGAATTAGATGATGACAATCCAGAAAGACAGCAAGTGAAAAAAATTATGGATTTTATTAAAAATTATGAAGAAATCATAGTGTTTCACGGAAAATTCAGTACTGCTATATCCCAAAAACCGGTCCAAGATAATATTTCTGGAGGAGTTACTTTAGGAAAAGAATTAGGAGAAGTTAAAAATTATTTGTTTGAACCCTCACCGGAAGCTATTTTAGAATTTTTCGAAACTGAACTAATGTCAGCTTTTTTTAATCAGGCAATTTTAGAACATCGATTATCAAGATATGCCGCCCGAATGGTAGCTATGTACCAAGCAACTGAAAACGCTAAAGAAATAAGAAAAAAATTAAAAAGAGAACAAAGAAAACTAGAATATCAATTATCAAATAAGAAACAAATTGAATTATTTGCTGGATTCCAATTATGGAAACAGGATATGTTACTTCAATTAAAGGAGAGGTGATAGAGGTTGAATTTTACAAAAACCCGCCCTTTATTAAAGAAGTTTTGGTACTAGAAGAAAACCCAGAAGTCAAACTGGAGGTTTTTGGGGCTATTAACAAAAATACCTTTGTTTGTCTCGCTCTCACCAATCCAGAAAAATTATTCCGAAACGCCCGAGTTAAAAGAACGGGCAAAAAATTAGAAGTACCGGTAGGAAAAGAACTTTTAGGAAGGGTAATTGATATTTTTGGCAGACCTCAAGATGGCTTACCTCCTCTTGGGATTAAAGAAAAAAGAGAAATTTATCAATCGCCCCCTCCATATCAGGAAGTAGTTTTCAAAAAAGAGACCATTGAAACAGGAATAAAGGTAATTGATTTTTTTACCCCTTTAAGAAAAGGAGAAGAATTAGGATTATTTGGAGGAGCAGGTTTAGGAAAAACGGTTCTTCTCTGTGAATTAATGCACAACGTGGCCTTTTTTAAGAAAGAAATTTCAGTTTTTGCTGGTTTGGGAGAACGAATAAGAGAAGGCCATGAACTTTATGAAACTCTAAAGAAAACCAATGTTTTGCCGTGGACCTCTTTAGTTTTCGGACAAATGAATGAAAGCGCAGTAAGAAGATTTAAGGTAGGATTTGTAGCTGCTACCATTGCTGAATACTTCCGCGATTTTCACAAAAAAGATGTTCTTTTTTTTATTGATAATGTGTATAGATTCTTACAAGCAGGCAATGAGCTTTCAACCCTATTAGGAAATATCCCCTCTGAAGGAGGTTATCAACCTACCCTCAGTAGTGAAATTGGCCAGTTAGAGGAAAGATTAGTTTCCACAAAGGCAGGTTCTATTACCAGCATTCAGGCAATTTATGTTCCAGCAGATGATATCACTGACCCTGGCGTTCAAGCGGTTCTTCCTTATTTTGATTCAGTAGTTGTTCTTTCCCGAGATGTATACCAAGAAGGCAGGCATCCGGCAGTAGATATTTTAGCTTCTTCCTCTTCAGTAATTGACCCTGCAATTTTAGGCCAAGAACACTATGAAGTTTTAATTGAAGCAAAAAAAGTTCTGGAAAGACATAAATATTTACAAAGAATCGTCTCTATTATTGGAGAGGCCGAGCTTTCATTAGAAGATAGAATAATATATCGCCGAGCAAAAAAAATTCTAAATTTTATGACGCAGAATCTTTTTACAGTTGCTGACCAAACTGGAAGGCCAGGTCAGTATGTTAAAAAGGAGGATACGGTCAAAGGAGTGTGGAACATTTTGATAGGTAAATTAGACAAGGTTCCAGAAGAAGCGTTTTTATATATTGGCAGTTTAAAAGAATTAAAGTTATAATAAATACGTGGAAAAGAATCTGCTTGAAGTAAAAATATTTTGTTCTCCGGTCATTGAAGAAGCTCCTTTTGAAGGACAAGCAGAAGCAGTATCCTCTCAAAATAAATTAGGGAAATTTGATATACTCCCGGGACATGCTAATTTTATTACTCTTATTTTTAAAAATCTTGTTATTCATACTCCTGACAAAAAGAAAATTACTTATCAATTTGAAAGAGGGGTATTAGAGACAAGCGAAAATAAAGTAAAAGTTTTCTTAGGATTATGAAAGAACCAAAAATTCTTATAATTGAAGATGATTTGCCCACAATTAAACTTTTTGAGGAGGTCTTTAGAATGGCAGGGTTAAACATTGAGATTTTAGACACGGGCAAAAAAGCGATTGAAAGGATAATAGAAATTAAGGAAGGGAAAAAAGAAAAACCTGCTCTCATTTTATTAGATTTAATTTTGCCTGATATGAATGGTGTTTCTATTTTAAAAGAGGCAAAAAAATATCCTGAAACAAAAGATATCAAAATTTTCGCTCTTACTAACTATAGTAATCCTGAAATTAATCAAGAGTTGACTAAAGAGGGCATTGATAAAATATTAATTAAATCTCAATATTCTCTTAAAGAATTAATTAATATAATTAAAGAAAATTTAAAATAGATAGTTAGGTATGCGACAAAGAATTCATTTTTTAATTTTATCTATTCTTACTATTCTCTGGTCGTTTTCATTATATTTTTATTGTAATCCTGTTTTATTGAAAGTCGACTACTGGGTTAAAATATCTCTTTTACTTACTGCCTTTATTGTTCCTGAACTTTTTTATTTTATTATTGCTCTCTCTAATAGACCTGTTAAAGAATTTGGTTTTTGGCTAATTATATCTTTTTTGTTAAGCTTTTTTATAATTTTAATGTTTTTTATAAAAGGAGCGCCACTCCTCTCCCCTATAGGTACAATTATGTTTTTGTTGTTTTTTTTATATGGGGCCTGGGGTGGAATAATTTTATTTGAAAGATTTATTAAAAGAGACGATATTAAACATTTACAAGCTGTAGCCATATTAATCGGTTTTGGAATATTTTTAACTTTAATTGGTTTAATATATGTTTTCCTTCCTTTAATTACTGGAACCAACAAATATCTTTGGCTGGGGCCCTTAACTTCTCTTCTTCTAGTCGGTTTTGCCGCCTTGGTCCTTACAGATTTTTTAAAAACAAAACTTGTTTGGATAAGTTCTTTAATAATAGTAACAGGAATAGGCCTGTTGGTATTACTTTTTCTAACACCAGGCCTTAACTTAAAAATTCTTACTACTGCTATCTTTCTCTTATTTTGTACTGTGGGATGTTGTTTGATTAAAGCCACCTATAAAGAATTACAAACGAAAAAAGAAACGGAAAAATTAATCAGAGAATCAAAAGAATTAGCCAAAGCAAAGGATCAATTTATATTATCGCTTCAACATCATCTTAGAACTCCTCTTGTTCCTATTAAAGGATATTTAGAAGCCATTTTAGAAGGGGTCTATGGAAGGGAAGAAAACCCTGTGATTAGAAAAAAGCTTATCGAAACAAAAAAAATGGCCGATGCCTTGTATTCTTTAATAGAAAGTTTATTGGATATATATGAAATCAAAATGGAAAAGAAGGTCTTAAATTTGGAAAAATGCAAAATTGAAAGCTTAATTAAAGGAATTGTTGAAGAATTAAAACCAGAGGCAGAACGGAAGGGTCTTTATTTAAAATTTGAACCTGAAAAGAAATTACCAGAAATAAAACTGGATAGATTAAAAATGAGAGAAGCTATTTGGAATATAGTTGATAATGCCATTAAATATACTACTCGGGGAGGCGTAACTATCACCGCAAAAATTGAGGGGAGAAAATTAAAAATTGGTGTTTTTGATACTGGTATCGGAATGGAAAAAGAAGAAATAGAACGTTTTTCAAAAGGAATATTGTTCGAAAGAGGAGAAGAAGCAAAAAAAATGTATGGTCCTGGCCGTGGAATAGGTCTTAGCATTGCTGAAGAATTCGTCAGAGCTCATGGAGGAAGAATCCTGATAAAATCTGAAGGACGAGGTAAGGGGACAACTTTTTTTATTGAATTGCCAATTATCAATTAAGAATTAAGAATTTAGAATTTAGAGTTTAGAGTTTAGAGTTTAGAGTTTAGAGTTTAGAGTTTAGGAATTGGGGATTACTTTATTTCTGGAGTTCCGGAGGCATCTCTCCGACCGGAGGTTGTAGAGAGCTCATCCCTTCTGTAGCCGGTAATCCTTTTTCAAGGTTCTCTAAAATCTTCTTTACTTCTTCATTTTTAGGATTCAATTGAGCTACCTTTTCAAATTGCTTTTTGGCTTTTTCTTTTTCTCCTTTTTTATCGTAAACTAATCCTAACATATATAAAGCATTAGAATAGTCAGGGTTTAGCCCTATTACTTTTTCAAATTTTTCTTGAGCTTTTTCTATCTCTCCTTTTCTCCAATACAGCATTCCTAACTGAAAAGAAGCTCCAATATCTTGAGGCGCAATTTTTTCTAATTCTTCTAATTTAGTAATTGCCTCTTCTCTTTTTCCTTGCTGGTCATAAACTACAGCTAAAAGATAGTGAGCAGGCGCATAATCTGGTTTTAGCTCAATAGCTTTCTCTAAATTTTTTATCGCTAAAGATAATTTTTCTTCTGCTTCATCTCGCATTCCCTTTTTCCTGAAATTTTGGCTCATTAAAATGCACGCTCTTCCTATTTCTCCATAAGGAAAAGGAGAAGCAGGTTCAAGTTCTGTGGCTTTCTGATAGGAAGAAAGAGCTATTTCTCCTGCGTCTGGAACTCCAATTAGGTTTCTATAAAAAAATCCTCTCACATTCCAATTAGCAACATTAACCGGGCATTCATCAATTGCACGATTAAGAGATTCAATCCCCTTAGTAATATTTTGATGGATTTTTCGCGTACGGTTAGCATCCAATCCACTTTCTTGAGAAACGAGATTCGCCTTAGAAAGATAAAGTTGAGCTAAATCTCGCCAATAGACATCAGCAGAGGGATTAAGAAAAACCGCTTTTTGAAGATGTTCTATGGCCCCGTCAATTTGTCCTTGTCGAGATAATTTAATTCCTTTGTCATAGTTCATATGGGCAAAATATTTTTGACCCTGAAAAACAAGCAAGGCAACACCAACAAGCACTACTATTAAAAAGAAAACGGAAAAAATCATCCGCAGAGAAGGTAAGTCCAGAGTTATCTCTTTTTCTTTTGAGATATAAAACAACAATCCTCCAATTAAAAACCAAAGAGTGAACCATAAAATAAAATTAAAAGAAGAAAGGAAACTGACTGCAACTATACCTACAATTGAGGATAAAATCCCAATTTTTAATCCAAAAACATCCTCGCTTTTGAGTAATTTTTTAATTGAAAGATATATTATAAGGCAAAAAAGAAAAACTAAAATAATTCCTTCTAAAACGCCCTTGGTAATAAACCAATCTAAAATTTCTGAACTCCCAGCTGAAAATCTTGTTCCCCAAAAAATGGTTTGATTAAGAACAGGAGAACGATATTTGGAATAATCAAAGATAAATGTGCCCGGGCCAGTTCCTAAAAAAATGCTCTTAACCCCTTCATTAAATACATTCCTTAGAATTTCAAGCTCCAAGAGAAAACCTGGAGAGGCCTCTAAGGGTAAAGTCGGAAACAAAGATAGTCGCAAGGGAAAGAAAAAGAAGAAAATTGACAAAACTAAAATCACCATCAAAAGAGCCAACCAACCAAGTCGAGGTTTTTCTTTAGAATCAGCTAAAGTGAATATAGCAGTAATTAGACCTCCAAGAAACACAATAAGCCAGGCATTTTTAAAATCAATTAAAATAGCTTCTGATAATAAAACCAGAGAAAGAAACCAAAAAACTGGTTTTTTGCCCTTAAAAACCAAACCTAAAGAGAGAGACAAAAGAATGGCCAAAAAAAGGCCAGCGCTATAAACGCTTCCAATAGTATTAAAGGAAGAAACTCGGGAAAAATCAAATGGCAAGACAAAAATGCCATAAAGTTGTAAAATGAGATAAAAACCGGCTATTGCTCCTGAAACAAGGAATAAAATTGCTCCAAAAAAGAGCTCTTTTTCGTTTTGAAAAACATTAGAAAAAAGAAATGCTAAAACAAGAAAAAAAACAAAAGTAAGAAAATTGTCGTTAATGTTTAGTGGCCAACCCCAAAAAGAGGCTGTAGGCCACAAAGAAAAAACAGTAGAAAGAGAAAAAAGAATAAAAATTAAAAAGAAAATAATATACAGCAATCTCTCTCCTTTAAAAACTATTTTTCCCTGGGCTATTTGTTTAAGAAGCCAAGTTATTAAACTCAAAAAAACCAAAAATAAAAGTAAAGTTTGCTTTGAATAATCTAAAACATCAGAACAAAAGGGCAAAAAGAATAAAGGTACTAAAAAAATAAGGAAATACAAAGAACCTTTACTTACCCTATTAAGAATAGTAATTAATGAGTTGTTCATAATTTCTCCTTACCTTAATTAATACCTTAATTAAAATTAATTTGTGGGAATTATTTGTGAAAATTAAACGTGTTGTTACAGTATTTACTCCTTCGGAAAGCAATTTCCTGGCAACTATCTCCCGCCGAAAAAGGCCAACTCGCTTAGCCATCTATTTGGACTTCCGTTTGCTCCGTTTACCCAAATTATTATATATTATGCCTACTCCGGAAAACCACAAAACTCTCTCTTCGGCCCTAACTGCGCGTAACTCCGACAACCTTTCCTCGTTCTTATAAAACACCCTAATTCTTAATTATAAATAGCACTCCAATTTCTTATAATTTATTATACTACAAAATTATCTAATCAACAAGAAACGAGTCAAGAGAATGACTTTGATCTTTTGCTTTTATTATACTATAGACGCCGAAAGAAACAAACCCTCATCCTCATATTACCGCTCTAGGGTTCTTTCTTTGAACTGTATTTTTATAATTTAGAACTTTTAATGTGTTTTGATGCTCTGGAGCACGCCCAATCCAATAAAAATCATTAGCAAGCTGGAACCGCCATAGCTTACTAACGGAAGGGATATTCCTATTATGGGAAGAATTCCTAAATTCACGCCGATATTAATAAAAACCTGAGAAAAAATTAAAACAGCAAAACCAATGGAAAAAAAACGAGAAAAGTTATTTGAAGCATAAAGCCCTATTCTAAATATACGCCAAATAAAAAAGGAAAATAAAAGAAAAAGAATAAATACTCCAAGCAAACCGAATTCTTCAGCAATAGAGGCAAAGATAAAATCGGTCTGGGGCTCGGTCAAAAAACCGTATTGGGTCTGAGAGCCCTTGCCAAAACCTTGACCCAAAAGTCCGCCAGAGCCAATAGCAATTTTTGATTGATTAACACTCCAGGAAATTCCTTGAGGGTCAATTTGAGGGTTAATAAAGCTCATAATTCGCTGTTTTTGATAGTCCTTTAACACCCAAAACCAAGACATAACTAAAACCAAAAATCCACATAAGACCAAAATTAAAAAGTGGCGAAGCTTTATTCCAGAGATAAGTAGAATTCCTGCCCACAAGGCAAGAAGGATTAAAACTGAGCCAAGGTCTGGTTGAAAAAAAATTAAACAAGCTGGAAGAAAAACATAAATTCCAGAAATTAATATATGTTTTGTTTGATACATCTCAATGTGCCTAATTGAAAAATACCTTGCCAAAAGAATTATTAAAAGAATTTTTGTTGGCTCTATAGGATCAAAAGAAACACTGCCGAATTTATACCAACCCCTTGCTCCTCTGATTTCTGGAGCGAAAAAAAATAAGCCCAATAAGGCAAGTAAACAAAAAAAATAAAGAATCAAAATTAAATAGGGATCGTTTCTTAATATCCTATAATCAAAAAAGCTGATTATAAACATCAGCAAAAATCCAATGCCGAAAAAAATAATTTGTTTCCTAAAATTAGAAAAATCCTCCTTGCCAAGAGAAGAACTGTAAATTGAAACAAGTCCTACAGCAACCAATAAAACTGTAGTAACAATTAATAGCCAGTCCAGTTTTTTGAAATGAGAAAATAAATTCATAAATAGCAAGTGTTGTGCTTAACTTAGTTAAGCACACATTTCTTGTGCTTAACTTTCTTGTGCTTAACTTGTGCTTAACTTAGTTAAGCACACACAACTTAGTTAAGCACACACATCCCCCTCCTTAATCCTCCCCCTCCCGAAGGGAGGGGGAGGATATAGGTGGGGGTAGGAAACCTTTTTCATATTAGCTGTCAACTTTTATTTTGCATTCAACCATTTTTATCTAAAATTTATCTAATCATTTTAAGAAACTCTTTCTCCTTTATTATTTTAATTCCAAGCTCTTTTGCTTTTTTATATTTTGATCCCGGTTCCTTGCCAACCACTACATAATCAGTTTTTTTAGAAACTGACTCAGAGATATTACCTCCTAAATTCCTAATTTTTTCTTTTGCTCTATCGCGGGTCATTGATTCCAAAGCACCGGTGAAAACAAAGGTTAATCCTCTTAGCTTTTGACTTTTGGCTTTTGGCTTTTGGCTTGTTATTTGTACTCCTACTTTTTTTAACTTTTCTAAAAATTCAAGATTGCTTTTTTTGTGAAACCAATTGTAAATTGATTGGGCTGATATAGGACCTATATCAGTAATTTTTTCCAAC
Source organism: uncultured Candidatus Saccharibacteria bacterium (assembly GCA_964400775.1). GTDB lineage: Bacteria > Patescibacteriota > Minisyncoccia > Minisyncoccales > JAGLUP01 > CAYNVZ01. Next base: position 13,225 of record CAYNVZ010000007.1, read on the forward strand.
TCTTCTAAAGAAGCATTTTTTATTTTTTCCAAACTGCCAAAATAATTTACTAAATCCCGAGCGGTTTCCTCGCCTACTTGCCTAATTCCTAAAGCATAGATAAAACACGGTAGTGTGATTTTTTTTCGCGCCTGGATTGCCTTAACTAGATTTTCAGCTGATTTTTCAGCAAAACCCTCCAAAGAAATCAAATCGCCTTTTTTTAATTTAAAAAGGTCTGCTGGATCAGAAATTAATCCTTTGTCTAACAGTTGGTCAATAATTTTAGGACCTAAGCCCTCAATATCAAATGCCTGTTTTGAAACAAAGTGATAAAGCTCTCTCTTTTTTCTGGCAAAGCAATAAGGATTGGGACACCTCCAAACAACTTCATCTTTTGGCTTAACCAAAGGGGATCCGCAAAAAGGACAATTCCTGGGCATCTTGAATTCTTTTTCTTTGCCAGTTCTTAACTCTGGCAGTGCCTTAATAATATCTGGGATAACATCACCAGCTCTTCCCACAATTACTGTATCGCCGATTTTTACTCCCAATCGTTTGATTTCATCTTCATTATGTAAGGTAGCTCGGGAAATTGTTACTCCGCCGATTTTTACTGGTTTTAAAAGGGCAACCGGTGTTACCGCACCTGTTCTGCCAATTTGAACCTTGATATCTTCAATAATGGTTGTGGCCTGTTTTAAAGGAAATTTATAGGCAATAGCAGCTCTTGGTGCTTTCCCCACTACTCCTAATTTTTCAAAAATTTTATTGTTGTTTATTTGAACCACAATACCATCTATTTCATAAGGAAGCGTCTGGCGGTGTTTCTGCCAATATCTGTAATATTGAAAAACCTCTTGCAAGTCCTTGCAGAATTTATTATGTGGATTGGTTTTAAAGCCCAGTGTTTTTAAAATTCTATGTTTTTGTTCATGGGTTTTTTGGCCAAGGTCAGTAATCAAATCATAGGCATAAAAATCAAGGTGTCTCTGGGCAGTAATTTTAGGGTCAAGTTGTCTGATGCTTCCAGCAGCTACATTTCTGGGATTGGCATACACAGGGAGTCCGGCTTTTTTTTGCTCTTTATTTAATCGCTCAAACTCCTTTTTGGTGATAAATACCTCTCCCCTTACCACAAGCAAATGGGGCAAGGTCGGACCCTGCCCCATTTCTCCGATCCTTAAAGGAATAGCTTCAATTGTTTTTAAATTCTGAGTAACATCTTCGCCAACAAGCCCATCTCCTCTGGTAGCACCGACCTTAAAGATACCTCCTTCATAAACAAGCTCAATAGCCAATCCATCAAGCTTTAATTCACAATAAAAGTCAATTTTTTTAATTTCCCCATGGTTTAATAATTTAGAAATCCTCTCTAACCAATCTCTTATGTCTTGTTGCGAAAAAGCATCATTAAAAGAAAGCATCGGCCGGCTATGCCTTACCTTCTTAAACTCTTTTAAAGGCTTGCCTCCTATTCTTTGAGTAGGCGAGTCCGGAGTAATAAATTCAGGATATTTTTGCTCTAAATCAAAAAGCTCTTTTTTCAAAGAGTCAAGGGCTGCATCAGAAATCTCCTGTCTATCAAGAACATGATATAGATATCTATGATAGTTAATGAGTTTTTTTAACTTCTCTATTCTCTGACGGGCTTGTTGCTTGGTCATATTTTTAAAAAATCAAATCTCAAAGCTCAAAATTCCATCCTTCCTTGGAGCACTATGTCTTTAACTAAGTTGTTTTGTGCTTAACTAAGTTAAGCACAATTAGTATGTTATCTCAATTGCTCTTTGTGTCTTATTGTAAATGCCAACGGACTTGATGCAATAATTGTCTGCATTACATTTCGGGTCAGCGCTATCTAAAATCTCAAGATAATATTCTGCGTCGCCTAAACTACAAGGACTTGTTTTAGTACAGGCAGAACTCGGGTTTTCTCTTACTGTTAAAACCTGTTCAATTCCAGTATCAGCGGCATAAAAAGCAATTACTGAATCTCCTAATCCTTTGATTACTTTGAGCTGACCAATTAAAATTGCAGTAAGACCTAAAATCATAGCTAAAATAATGCTCATAAAAACAATGGCTAAATAAAGAGAAATACCTTGTTGTGAATTATAATAAATCATTGTTCATTTATTGATAATTGATTATTGCTGAATATCAAGGTCTCTCTGAGAAATAGTGGTTTGAATTTTCAGTTTCGGCGGATTGTCCACCCTTGTGACTTCTATATCTAAAAGAATAGTCACCTTTGGTTGAAGATTATCTATCGGCGGCTGTCTTTCGCCAGAGAGTTGAAACTTCAAGAAATTTACTTTCAAATCAGTTGAAGTCAAAGCTATAGGTTGCCCAAAATTAGCCGAACTGCTGTCTGAAGATCTTTTTTCTTTTATTACCCCGTCTTCAAGAAAAAACTCGTAGCAAATTTCCTTGTTCTGGCTATAATCAAATTTGATAAATCTTATAGAAGAATCTCCGCTGGAGTTTTCATAATTACTGCCTGCTGTAATACAGGAACCAGTTAAATCTTTTCTTGCCATTCTTAAAGCTCTGCTTATGTATTCAAAAACATAGCTGGTCTGATCTAAAAGCTGTCGCGACATTATGGTTCTTCTCTGGTTTTTTACTGAGGCGATAAATACCCCGGAAATAGTGAAAATAACAAGTGTAAAAATTGAAATACTTACTAAAATCTCTATTAAAGTAAAGCTCTTGTTTTTATTTATTCTTTTTTTATCTCTTTTTAATCCTTGATTCATAATTCTTAATTCATTTTAAATTATTTCCAATTATAAAGATGCTCCTGGACAACAACGCTGGTATCAGGATGGTCAACCATAACAGAAACCTTGAGCTCATCAACCGCTATTTTTGTGATGGTAATTTTTCTTTTAAATTTAGTTGTGCCTGCAGAAGGGTTATAACTGTAAAAACCATTGGCATCTAAATTAAGAAATTTGTCTTCAAAGTCACTTAAACCTGGGTCATCATAATCAATTATGTAATCCTTAGATTCTCCTATTGCCAGTCCGTCAGCTAAGCCACTATCCCAATTCTCGCCTTCAATCCAATTTCCGTCTCTGATATTTCTAACAAGCTCAATCCCTTCTTGAGCAAGATAAATAGCAGTCAAACGAGAAGAAATTGAAGAAGTTTGAGAAATCATCCTTGAAAATACTCCATAGGTACCTAGTAAACCAACAATAACCACAAAAACAGCTATAATTATCTCAAGCAAACTAAACCCCCACACCATATCAAGCACTGGTCGCCTTTGGCGACAATTAAGCAAGGCTTTGTGCTTGACTGGTGTGGGGGTAAACCCATAATTTTGACTTTTGACTTTTGATTTTTGATTTTTGATTTTCATTTTATTCTACTTCTATGAGTCCTGAATTATTTATTTTAATAGTTCTTTTCTCTGAAGGGTTGTCTTTGCGGGCAAGGACAATTTGGGCTTCTATTCCTGAGGACTGACTATTAATCCAAACGCAGGGATCAGGAGGAACAAATAGAATACTAAAATTATCAGCAGGAAATAGATTGTTTATTTCTATTCCGCGTTCTAATTTAATTTCTTCCAGGTCTTTATCATTGTTGTCTCGGTGGTGATTATTGTTGCAGTTAGCAAATAGTTTATAGTAATAATTGCCCTCAGCGTCTTTCCAAGAGATATTAAAATGAATGCCATAGCCATTGGCTTTTACACCATTACAATTTTCTTCTTTCATTGACATTGCCATTTCTTGAGCTCTTCTTAAATCTTGGGCTAATTTATTAGCTGACCTGTCAAGGACAAACTGTGCCTCTCCGCTTTTGTAACTAGGAAAAATCAAGGCGGTAAGAAGAATAATAATCCCTACTGATACCAAAATCTCAATTAGGGTAAATCCTTTGCTTTTTTTTCGGTTGTAGGAAATTTTACTATAGAAAATTTCTAATTTTTTTTTCATTTCTCTTAACATAATTAACTGTATATGCGCTGTCTTGCCATTTCAGTAAGGGAATCCAATGAAAGTTTTCTACCCCACCACCCCCACCACTTTTCGCAGAAAAGTGGTGGGGGTGGTGGGGGATCAGAAAGGAACAGAACATAAACCTAAATACCAATTAATTATTCTCTCTCCCCAAAACAAAGCAATAAATGTTCCTATCACTAAAAATGGCCCAAAGGGAAGCTCTGATTTTAATGTTTTCTTCTTTACAGCAATAAGTCCTATTCCTATTATAGCACCAATAAAAAAAGCAAAAAAGAGGGCAACTAAAATATTGGGAAAACCTAAAAACAATCCCATAAGAAAAGCTAATTTAACATCGCCCATGCCCATCCACTTGCCCTGGGAAATCACAACTATTGTGAGAAAAAAAAGACAAGCAATAATTCCAGCTAAAAGCGAGCTTGTCCAAGTTTCAAAATCTAATGTCCGAAAACTAAAATCCGAAAGAAATCCAAAATTCAAAACTCTGAACGATTGATAAAGAAAAGTAATTGCGATAGCAGGATAGATGACTTTGTCAGGAATTATGTAGTGTTTTAGGTCATAGAGAAAAATGACAATCATAAAACATGAAACACATAACATAAAACATAAATTTATAAGATTTTGAAAATTGACAATTGAAAATTCATTGAAAACTGGAAATTGAAAATTGAAAATTAGCAGAAATAGTAATCCTGTTGACAGATCTACCAAGGGATATTGTAAAGAAATTTTTTTATGACAATAGCGACATTTACCTTTGAGAATTATAAAACTCAAAACAGGAATCAAGTCCTGCCAGCTTAGCTTATTTCTACAATAAGGGCAATATGACCTTTTTGTCATTCTTTGCCCAGTTTCTAAGCGATAAACCAAGCAATTCAAGAAACTACCCGCAATCAATCCAAAAACAAAAATAATAAGATAATAAAACACCATAAATTATGGGATAAAACGGACCTTGTCCTCTTTGTCCTCTAAATTTATTTTTTGTGGCTTAAATGGCTTGTCGCCTTTTCAAAATTCTTACTGACTTAGCATTATTAAACTCATAAACAGAAAA
>CAYNVZ010000008.1:0-17652 GCA_964400775.1 uncultured Candidatus Saccharibacteria bacterium
CTAATATTATTGTTAATTTTAGAAAATTCAGTTAAAATACAAAAATGAATAAAAAACTCTTAGCAATCGTTTTATTTTCTATTATTTTTTTGAACGCAAAAGTAAATCTTACCTCTGCTCAACCTGTTTGTGGAGACAATGTTTGTTCAGTATTCTCTGGCGAAAACTGCCAACTTTGTCCTGCTGACTGCCCTTGCCCAGCCGGTTATACCTGCGACCCTGGAAATCCTAACGCTGATATAGACGGCTGTGTTGCTCCTAACCCGCCAGCCCCTGCCCCTGCCTGTCCACCCGGAGCAATTTGTATTGACAATCCCTTGAAGGCGCAGAGTTTAGAAGAATTGATAGATGCAATCGTCAACTTTATTTTCTGGTTTGCAATGGCTTTAGCACCTTTGATGATAATTATTGCTGGTTTTCTTTTCTTGACTGCAGGCGGAGAGCCGGATAAAATAAATAAAGCCAAAAATATAATCACCTACACCTTTATCGGACTGCTTATTATCTTATTAGCCAAGGGCCTGATTTCAGCGCTAAAAACAGTATTGGGCGGATAGGAATAAAATTTCTAATTTCTAATTTCTAAACAAGCTCAAAATTCAATTTTCAAAAAAATCCTCCATCTATGAATAGATGGAAAAAAGGTCGAAGAATTTAATGATATAATTTTATAAAAAGGTTTTATGAAAAAGGTTTTATCTGTATTAATTTTAGCAGGACTTTTAACTGTTATGACTGTTCCTTTAACAAGCTTAGCCGCGCAGCCAGAACCTATTGAAGGTTGTGTAATAAAACACCAAGACGTAGCAGATTTAGACTATTGTCCTGGTATAAACAGCACTTGCCTATTTTCGGACACGACTAAAAATTGCGGCGTATGCTGTACTTTGGAAACTATTTATAAAATAACTGATTGGATATTCTTTGCTGTTATAGCGCTCTCAGTAATAATGACCCTCGTCGGAGGATTTACCATTCTAACTGCTGGTGGTGATACTGAAAAAGTAGCACAAGGAAAAAATTACATAACCTATGCTGTTGTAGGAGTAGCAGTGGCTCTTTTGGCTAAAGCTGTTCCATCTATTGCAAGAGCTTTGATAGTTTAAAAAGAAAAAAGTGTTTAACCCAGCCAGTCCATGGACTGGCTGGGTTGCTTTCAGCCGAGGTGGTGAAATTACGGGTCGGAGTGGCGGAATTAGGTAGACGCGCTGGGTTTAGGACCCAGTGGGACAACCCGTGAGAGTTCGATCCTCTCCTCCGACACAAACAAAAATGGCCTAAGTTTCTTTTAGGCCATTTTTAAATTTCACTTAAAAAATCATCCACAGCTGTTCAAAATAAGAATAAGATAAATTGTTATTTAACTGCTATTTTTCTCTCTTTTTCTTTATGAATTATAGGCAATTCTATGGTTAAAACTCCGTTTTTTATATAAGCGCTTATCTTTTCAGGATTCACCTCTTCAGGTATAACTATTTTTCTGGAAAATGGCCCCCACCAGCATTCTTGATAAAGCTTTTTTGCCTTGTCTACTATGGCTTTAGCAAAGGCAGGTCTTTTCCTTTTTCCTTTAATAGTTAAAATGTCATTCTCAATAGAAATATCCAAGTCCTTTGGTTTAACGCAGGCAACAGGCGACTGAACAATAATTTTTGAGTTGGTTTGAAAGACATCAACAACCAACTGACCTTCTCTTTCAAGCCATTCTTTTTCCTCTGCGGACTCCTCATTCAATTCCAGTTCTTTTATAGAAATTTCATTTTTTTTATCTTCTTTTAATTTTTTTAAGAAATCCATATTATTTTATCTCGCACACACCTTTCATTTTTCTAACCTTTTTAAAACCGAAAAACACAAACAAAGCAAGAGAAATTAGAATAATCAAAGGCAGAATAAATTTTAAGCCCCCTTCTATTGCTATTATAGAAAAATTGTAAAGCCCGTGCAAGAATACAGCAACGCATAGCCCTACCACAGTATATTTAAGTTTATCTTCAATCCGGTAAAAGGATAGTACTAAAAAGTATCCCCAAGTAGATGAACAAAGAGCGTGCAAAAAAGTAGCGCCTATAAAGCGAAAAACAGTAATGCCCAAAATCTCTGACAGGGACTGAAAAAATACTTGAGGAGAAAATAAAATCAAAAGATTTTCTGCTGCTGCAAATCCCAAAGCTGTTATAATCATATAAAGCATAGCATCTACTGGCTCATCAAATTCTGGATCATTTAATACCCTCTTTTTAACTACTAAATATTTTAAACCCTCCTCAACTAAAGCTACTCCTATAAAAAAATTCAAAATTAATCTCGTAGCCAAAGAAAAGTTTAGTGCCTTTGTAATTTCAAAAAAAAGCAATTCCAAAAAAGCAGCTGGAAAAGCAATTAACATTCCATAAAAGAAAATTCTCAGAATCATTCTGTTTGATTCTGGATGCACATCCTTGCGCAAAAAATACAAAAGCCAAATTGTACTGGGGGCAAAAGCGAAAATTAATAGAAAAAAATGGTTCATATTCTTAGATTAGCATCTGCTTTAATGCTTTTCCAATTCTTTGTTTTATTTTTTCTGTGATAATACGCAGTTAGTCCTACCATTACAGCATTATCAGTGCAGAATTTTTTAGGAGGAGCAAAAAAATCAATTTTTGATTTTACCTGCTTTCTGGCAAAGTAGGAGCTTTTAATTTTTAGTTTAAACTGCTTTCTTAACTCATCGTTGGCGGAAACACCTCCGCCAAGAATTATAGCTTTTGCTTTATACTCCTTTGCCGCTTTTATTGTCTTTGAAACCAAAACATCAATTATTGCCTGTTGAATCTCAACACACATTTCTTGAATATATCCTTTTGATTTTCTTATCTTCTGAGGACGTTTTTTGAAGTCATATAACACAGCAGTTTTTAATCCAGAAAAACTAAAATCATAATCCTTGCTATAAAGCATTGGTCTGGGAAGCTTAATATCAAATTTTGAACTTGGGACTTGATGCTTTGGATTTATTTGGGATTTGATACTTGGAATTTGGGATTTCCATTGCGAGGCAATCTCCGCAATGGCCGGACCTCCAGGATAGGGGAGTCCTAAAATCCTGGCTGTTTTGTCAAAACATTCTCCTGCTGCATCATCTCTTGTTTCTCCCAAAACCCTGTATTTTCCAATATCCCTCATTAAAATCAACTGCGTGTGTCCGCCACTTACAACCAAACACACAACTGGAAAGCCAATTTGTCTCAGGATTTGGGCTTGAAAATTAGCCCTTGTCTGAAATTTGAAATCTGAGATTTGGAATTTTGACTCAATAGACGAGAGCCAATTAACAAGGATATGCGCTTCTATATGGTTAACTGGAATAATAGGCAAATTCCACTTACCGCAAAGTTCTTTAGCAAAATTTACTCCCACCCACAGACAGGGCTCCAGGCCGGGACCTACAGTTACTGCAATTAAATCAACATCTTTAATTGACTTGGTTGCTCTTTCAAAAACCGGTTTTAGGTTTCTTTTATGCTCCCTTATAGCCATTGTGGGATATACTCCTCCGTATTTTCTATGAACTTCAATTTGAGAAGAAACCACATCGCTTAAAATATTTACTGTATGAAATATCCCGACCTTCTGCAGAGAACTAGGCCCAGCTTCGCTTTTTACAGAACAAACCTTCTGCCTCTCAATCTCTAACACAGCCATACAGGTGTCATCACAAGATGTCTCAATTGCTAAAATCCTCATATGTTTATATGTAAGAAATACAAGCGTTGTTTACACTTTTTTCTTACCAAAATCTCTTAAGAACTCAGCCCCTCCCCACTTTTCGTAGAAAAGTGGGGAGGGGCTGGGCGAGCGAGCGGCTCCTTGGGAACTGCTTTCTGAGTAAATAAACAATAAATACTGTAAACAACGCGTTTAATTCCTACAGTTTATAATTTAGCAGGTTAAATGGAAAAGACCTATTACTCTTTTTTGTTCTTTGTCTTTTTGTGAGCGTTCACACATTTTATTAAATGTCTTTACTGCTTCTGTGGTTTTTCTAATTATCAGAGTAATTCCTTCAGAAAGTATTTTTTCTTTGGTTTCATCTAAAACCTTAGCCAATCCTGATTCGCCAGTTCCTATCACAATTATATCTGGTTTTTGCTCTATCGCTCGCTTGATATCTTCAATAGCAATCTTATGGCTTTCTTGTCGCCACCATTTTAAAACTACACCATCACAGCGGACCTCAATATCATAATCATAGGTTTTCCCATTTATAGTAATAGAACCAAAATGATATTCTTCAATCATTGATAACAGCATCACCTCTGACAAGGATTTACCCCTTACCATTTTAACTAAAGCAGTTTAATGAGAAAAAAGAAAAACCCTGCCAAAAGTCCTGCTCCAGGAATTGTAAAAATCCAGGCAAGAACCATTCTGCCAGCTACTAGCCACCTAACCTTGGAAAGCCGTTGTGTAGCAGTACCTCCCATTACTGCTGAAGCCACTACATGCGTAGTGCTTACAGGCATACCGATTAAAGATTTGATCCCGATTACTATGCCTGCTCCCAGCTCTGCAGCAAAAGCATGAGGAGGTTCAATTTTTGCCATTTTCCATCCCAAGGTCTTCATTACTCTCCAACCCATTAAAAAAGTACCTAAAGCCATAAAAACTCCTGAGCTTAATTTGACCCAAAAGGGAACCTCAAAAGAATTTATAACTCCTCCAACAAGAAGAGAAGTAGTGATTACACCCATAGCATTTTGGGTATCGTTCATTCCGTGAGTAAAAGCCATAAATAAGGTAGTAAATATCTGTCCTTTTCGGAAATAATTATTTATTTTCCGTGGGGTAGCGTTCCTAAAAAGCCAAAAGATTAAAAAAAGAATTATTCCTCCAGCCAAAAATCCCAAAGCCGGCGCCAGAATTATAGCCAAAAGAACCTTGTTTTGAAGCACTTTCCAGTTTAATAATCTAAATCCTCCGCAAGCAATTCCAGCTCCCATTAACCCTCCCACTAAGGAATGGGAAACAGAAATAGGAATGCCGAGTTTAGTGCAGAAAGCTGTCCAAAGAATCGCTCCCAGAAGCGCAGATATAAGTAATGTTTGATTTATTGATTCAGGAGGAACAATGCCCTTGCCAATTGTTTTTGCTACCTCAGTAGTAACAAAAGCACCGGCTAAGTTAAGAATGCTAGCTAAAATTAAAGCTCTCATCGGAGAGAGAGCTTGCGTAGCTATGGTAGTAGCAATAGCATTAGCGCGGTCATTAGCTCCGTTTAAAAAGTTATAAGCCCAAGCCAAAACTACTACTATAAATATAAACACAAAAGAAGACATATCATATCACATATTCTTTATTAAAATACTCTCTAAAACGTTGGCAACATCCTCGCATTTATCAATAGCGTTTTCCAATGACTCATAGATTTCTTTCTTTTTCATAATTTCTAAATTTTCCTGCGGAGTAATTTTGGAAGGAGTCATAAGTTCTTCTAAAATTTTCCTATTTATATCATCTCCTTGATTCTCTAACTGGTTTATTCTTTCACAACGGTCTCTTAAATCCTGAAAATGTTTATTAATATCCCTTATTTCTTTTGCCCCTTCTTTTATTTCCCTTATTGCCTTTTCAATGATTTTTAAATATTCCATTATTTCCTTAGGGAAAGGAGAAAAAGAAATTTTATAAATAGCCATCCGGTTTACCGCTCTTTCAATTTCATCCATAATATCATCAAGATTTTGTCTTAAAATATCAATATCTTCTCTCTCAATAGGGGTAATAAATGTTTGATGAAGAGAGCTGATTATCTGGTGTCCCAGGTCATCTGCTTCTTCTTCCAACTTCTTCATTTTAATGGCAATTTTTTTTATTTCTGACGGCTCTTCTCTCAGTTCTTTTAACAATTCTGCTGCTTCAACTAGTTTATCCGTTTGCGCCTCAAAAAGATTATAAAATTTTTCATTTTTAGGTAAAAATTTCATAATAGGTTTTATTTATTTATAATATTATAACACAACAAATAGTGCAAATCTTGCGTTCAATACCTTGCCCAACTTGCAAAATTTTCAGATATGTTTTAGGATTAAGTTAGCCCTTGAGATAATGGATTTCTATTCTTTTTTACATTTTTGATTGTTTTAAGACCCCATCGTCTAGTGGTCTAGGACACTAGGTTTTCATCCTAGCAACAGGGGTTCGACTCCCCTTGGGGTCGCAAAAACCCCACCAATATAATTGGTGGGGTTATAATTTAGGCATATCCGCAGTCAACTGCATTTTTAAAGTGAGAAATCCTTGTTTCTTTTGTTTCTGGATCTATTTCAACTGCTATTATGTCAATCTGCCATTTTGAGTCCAAAGGAATTTTTTTCTCTGAAAGATAAAGCTGAGCCAGTTGTTTTAGCTTTTTCTGTTTTGAATAATCAACCCTTTGCTCTGGAGAAAAGTTTTTACTCTTAAGACCTGTCTTTATCTCAATAAAGCTAATGGTATTCTTGATTTTAGCTATAATATCAATCTCTCCGGCTTTTTGGCCCCACTTCTTAGAGTAATTAGTAGCTAAAATCTCATAACCCTGCTCCTCAAGATAATTTTTAGCAGTTTCTTCTCCAAAACTTCCTAATTGCTTTGGTTTCATAATGGACCCCCACACCATAACAAGGATTGCGCTTCGCGCAAAATAAATGAAATTTATCCTTGTTTGGTGTGGGGGTGGACCCGGTGGGAATTGAACCCACATCAGGGCAATGCGAATGCCCCGTTTTTCCGTTAAACTACAGGCCCAAAATGTCAGGATGCTGGGAATTGAACCCAGACCGCAGACTCCCGAAGCCTGCATACTACCATTATACTACATCCTGTATTCAAAAAATTCTAAATTCTAATATCAAAAATCCAAAACAGACCTAAACCTTCACCCAGCCCCACTCTGGGCTATGTAGCCCAGAGTGGGGCTGGGCAAATCCAAAATCAGGTCACCCAATACTTTTTCTTGGTCATCTCATCTCTTTTTATTTCAATCATCTGACGTTCTTTAACCGCCTTCCTTGCCAAAGAACTCAACTCTGCATCAGATAATTTGCTTAGTTCTTTAATTTTCTTTTCTAAAAATTCTCTATTATTTTTGGCAGGGTCAGCAAGAACATAGCCCAATAGGACATTGAGAATTTGCCCTATCTTTGGTCCTGGTTTAATGTTTAAAATTCTCATTATGTCATTACCAGACACCTTAAGCATTTTCACTGAAATCGGATCCTGGGACAACTTTTCAATAAGATATCTTAAATATCTTAGCTTATAGGGCTCTGCCTTAGGACAGCCAGAACCAATTCGGTCACACATTCTAAGCTGTATTAATTCTTCCATATTTTCCGGGCCCACATTTCTGATTAGCCTTCTTACTGATGCCTCGCCTACTTCTCCCACATTGTAATAAAAAAGATGATAACGAACCAATTTAACAATTTTTTCAATATCTTTTTTAGGAAACCTCAAGCGGTTTAAAATCTCAGCTGTCATTTTTGCTCCTACTATTTCGTGGTTATAAAAGGTAGCGTCCGGGCCTTGACCCTTTTTTGTTCTTGGCTTGCCAATATCGTGAAGCAAGGCAGCAAGTCGAACATATTTATTAAATTTCCGCTTTGCTGCATATTTTAAAGATAAAAGATTGTGCTCATAAACCTCATAAATATGATGTTTATTTTGAGAGACGCCATATCCCTCTAATAATTCAGGGATTATGTATTTTAAAAGATTTAACTTTCGTAAAAGTTCTATGCCTTGATAGGCCTGGTCTGACATAATAATTTTTAAAAACTCATCCCTTATTCTTTCTTTTGAAATTGCCTGAAGCCAAAAGGCATTCTTTTTAATTGCCTGAGCTGTGTTGGGCTCAATTGTAAACCCTAATGTCGTAGCAAATCTTACTGCTCTAAGCATACGCAGGGCGTCTTCGTTAAATCTTTCTTCTGGCTTGCCCACTGCCCGAATAATTTTATTTTTTAAATCCTTTTGTCCGCCAAATAAATCGATTAAAACAAACTTTGAGTTTAGAATTTGGTACTTTAGACCTGTTCGTAATTTGGCTTTTAGGGCTTGAGAGTTCAAACCAAGAGCCAAGGCATTTACCGTAAAGTCCCTCCTTGCTAAGTCCTCTTCTATAGTTTTTGCAAAGCCAATTTGATCTGGATGACGTTTGTCTGTATATTTTGCCTCTAACCGATAGGTAGTAATCTCAATCTCCTTTAATTTGGGATCCTTGCTTTTTGTTTGAACAGTGACTGTAAGAAATCTATTTTCATAAAAACTCTTAGGAAATATTTTTTGAATCTGCTCTGGCTTGGCATTTGTTGCTATGTCCCAGTCCTCTGGCTCAGTCCCCCGTAAAAAATCACGCACACAACCACCCACAATATATGCCTCAAACCCCTGCTTTTCCAATTTTCTGATAATAGATTTTATCTCTCTTGGAATTTCCATAAAAACATACAGTATCCACCTGTGTTTTTTATTGTAAAATAAAAAAACCTATCTGGCAACGCCAAACAGGTTTAAAAAATTAAAATTCTTGCCAATTAAGCACTTTTCTTTCCCATTCATCTCTCTCTTGAATCTCTTCTTCTATTTCCCATAAATATCTTTTCAGGATTTGCTGGAAAAGTTCTCCTATTTTTTTCTTCTGCACCGTAATGCTATTAATGATTCCTTTTATTTCCGGATGTTCTTGACATATTATTAAATCTCCACTTTCTCTGTCAATTTCTATGCTTAAAATAGGGTATGGCTCGTTTTTAATTTCTATTATTGCTGACATTCTCATTCACCTCCTAGAATTTGAAGATAGTAAACCTTTTATTTTTTCTTTTCTCCATCCTAATCACCTCAAATTTAGATCTCTTTTCACCTGGAGCCAGCTCTTAAAAATCCTTGCCCGAGGAATCTTTTCAACTACCCATTCAAGGTCGTCGTAGAATGCTTCTATCTTATTTTTTTCAACTACTTCTTTTTTAAATTCAATTTCTGAAATATCAAGATTTGGCCTTAAATGAAAATGGATCTTTTTTATCTCTATTCCATTATCTTTTAGCCATTTTTTTATTGCTGGTAAATCACTGCTAAGACGTCTGGATATAATATGGACCTGATATCTACCCTGACAGATTTTTCTAAAAATTTCTATGTTCTTAACCGGTTGAGCCCTGAATAGTAAACTTTTCCACCACCTGCTTGTAAGTAAAAACTTAGCTAAAGACGGATATTCTGCTTCGTTGATTTCCTCAACCAATTTTAATCCCTCTGTTTTTACCTTTTTCATTTTTTCGCTGTTAATCTCCTTTTCTTTTACAAGCTGTAAAAGAAAAGGATATTCACCGGCAATTTTTAAAAGTTCAAGCACATCTATTTCCTCTCTTTTCTTTTGAAATTCCTCTAAAAGCTCTTTAATCTCGCTTATCTTTATCTTTTTTTCCACAATCACCCCGTCCAGATCAAAGCCAATTATTTTTATTTCTTGCATTTTTTTCACCGTTGTCAACGTGCTTTATTAAATTATCTTCTTAAGAAGATATCACATTTATTGATTTTTTGCAAGTTTTAGGTTAGAATTAAAATAGCCAAATCGCGCCCGTAGCTCAACTGGACAGAGCGACTGTCTTCGGAACAGTAGATTGAAGGTTCGAATCCTTCCGGGCGCATAAGTATTTGGCTAAAATTAAGGTTTCTGTCCACTTAAAAGTGTTGTATAATTAAAAGACAAAGATTTATGGTTTCAAAAGTTAAAATATTTTTTTTAATCTTGGCTTTGGGAAGTTTTATTGTTACCCCTTTAGGCGCCTTAGCAGGCGAATATCTTGTCAATAATGGAGCAGATACTGTATCCTATAATGGAATTGTTCCTTGTGGCAAACCAGTAAGGGTTAATGGAGCCTGCTGTATTCTTCCCTGTAGCTTCTGTCATTTTTTTGTAATGCTTGACAATATAATAGATTTTTTTATGTTTAATCTTGTGCCTGTAATTGCAGTTCTAATGCTGGTATTTGGCGGATTTATATTTCTTACATCAGGAGAAAACCCAGGCAATATAGATTGGGCCAAAAGAGTCATTACAAGCACAATAAAGGGATTGTTAGCAATTTTTACTGCCTGGCTTATTGTTAATGCCTTTTTTATGTTCATCGGAGTTGCTGATTGGACAGGATTAGAAAGTGGATGGTTCCAGATCAATTGTGGGATAGAAACCCAAATATGCCAGACCAGACAGGACTGCGCAGATGTAGTTAAACAAGGGAAAATACCTTGTAGTACGATTCATCCAAATGACGATCCAGTATTAGACAGCGAATGTCAATAATCCAGTCCCTATAGCTTAATTGGCAAATCAGCGGTCTCTTAAACCGATGAGTCCAGGCCCGCCCCGCACCTTTTATGCCCCTATAACTCAATTGGTAGAGTAACTGCCTCTTAAGCAGTGAGTTCCAGGTTCGAGTCCTGGTGGGGGCACATTCGGTCGTTCAAAATTAAAAGCTAAAAATGAAAAGTTAAAATTATGTTAACTCTAAAAGAAAAAGAAAAAATCATAAACAAATATAAGCTCCACGACACAGATACTGGTTCTCCAGAAGTCCAGATCGCTCTTTTATCTGAACAAATTAAACAACTAACCTCTCATTTAAAAAAACATCCAAAAGATTTTCATTCTAAAAGAGGACTTCTAAAAATGGTTTCTCAAAGAAGAAAGCTATTAAAATACTTAGAAAGCAAAGACACAAAAAGGTATAACAGCATAGTGAAGAAAATCGGCTTGAAAAAATAAATTCTATTTTATGGCAAACAAAATTTTTAGGTTAGAACTTAACGGAAAAGAGCTGAAGGTTGAAGTAAAAAATTTAGCTGAGCAAGCAAACGGTGAAGTTCTGGTGCAATACGGGAAAACCGTGGTTTTAGCCACCTGTGTAATGGGCCAGGAAAAACCAGGAATTAATTTCTTTCCCTTGTCTGTAGAGTTTCAGGAACGGTATTATGCTGCTGGAAAAATCAGGGGTCCTCGCTATATACGCAGAGAAGGACGGCCTTCAGACGCAGCAATTTTGACATCGCGTCTTATTGACAGAGCCATTAGACCAAGATTTCCAAAAGAATTTAAAAAAGAAGTCCAGGTAATTGTAACCTGTCTTTCCTGGGATGCTGAAAATGACCCAGATATATTAGGGTTAATTGCTGCCTCTTTGGCTTTGGGAATTTCTGATATCCCTTGGTTAGGCCCAATCGGTGCGATAAGAATAGGAAAAATAAAAGACAAACTTATTCCTAATCCCACCTATAAAGAAAGAGAGATAAGCGAGTTAGATTTAGCTCTATCTGCAGTAGAGGTAGAAACCGGGCTCTTGGTTAATATGATTGAAGCCAGCGCCCAAGAAGCATCAGAAGAGGTAATTTTGCAAGCAAAAAATTTTGCTGAGGTCTATCTAAAAAAAATTATTGATTTTCAGAAACAAATAATAAAAGAACAAGGCAAAGAAAAAATTATTATTGAGACCTCACATCCTTCTCCGCAAATAGAAAAACAAGTAAAAGATTTTTTAAAAAAACAAGGATTGGAAGAAATTCTCTTTGCTAAAAGCAAGCAAGAACGACATCAAGGATTAATTGACATTAAAGAGAAGCTACTAAACTTTATTAAGGAAAATTACCCAGAAGATGAGGAAAAAATAAAACAATCTAATGATTTACTGGAAGAAGAAATTAATGAAATAATACATCGTAATATCATTGAAAAGGAAAAAAGACCTGACGGTAGAAAGTTGGAGGAAATAAGGGAAATCTCATGCGAGGCAGGAACTCTGCCAAAAACCCATGGCTCAGGACTTTTTATTCGCGGAACCACAAAGGCATTGTCAATCCTAACACTGGGAGCACCTGGAGACGTCCAGCTCCTTGAAGGAATGGAAGTTGTGGGCAAAAAAAGGTTTATGCTCCATTATAATTTTCCTCCTTATTCAGTAGGCGAAGTTAAACCCTTACGTGCACCAGGAAGAAGAGAAATCGGACATGGAAATCTAGCAGAAACCGCTCTGCTTCCTTTAATCCCAGATGTAAAGAATTTCCCTTATACTATCAGGATTGTCTCTGAAATACTCTCTTCAAACGGTTCAACTTCAATGGCATCAGTATGTTCTGCATCGTTGGCTCTAATGGATGCCGGCGTGCCTATTAAAACACATACCGCTGGTATTGCCATTGGTTTAATGACCAATAAAAGTGGGGATTATAAGATTTTAACAGATATTCAAGGACCAGAAGACCATTACGGAGACATGGATCTTAAAGTGGCTGGAACCAAAAACGGAATAACCGCCATACAAATGGATGTTAAAATTGAGGGCATAACTGAAGAAATCTTAAAACAGGCCCTATCCCAAGCAAAAAAAGCTCGCCTCCAAATTTTAGAAAAAATGAACAAAACAATAGATAGACCACGTCCCGAACTCTCGCCATACGCTCCTAGAATTTTAACCATTCAAATTGATCCTAAAAAAATCAGAGAGGTTATTGGTCCGGGAGGAAAAATGATTAATGAAATAATTGAAAAATGCGAGGTATCTATTGATATTGAAGACACGGGCGAAATTTTTATTACTGCAGAAAAAGAAGAATCAGCTAAAAAAGCAGCCAATTGGATAAAAAATATTACTAGAGAAATAAGAATAGGTGAGATTTTTCAAGGCAAGGTCAAAAGAATTATGGATTTTGGCGCTTTTGTAGAAATCCTGCCAAACCAAGAAGGTTTAGTTCATATTTCCAAGCTCAGCGACCGCAGGATAAAAAGAGTAGAAGATGTGGTAAAAATCGGCGACATCCTGCCAGTAAAAATAATAGGCATTGACGAACAAGGAAGAATAAACCTTTCTGCCAGGCCTAAAGACCTTAGAAGATATGGATATAAAAGATAATATGTAGCTATTAAAAGCGCTGTTATTTAAGGGTCAGAAAATAACCGCCAAGAACTGTGCTTGCCTTCTTTTCTTAAGAAATGTTAGCAAAGAGCGTGCAGAGAATTCTTACAAATAAATAATTAATACAATTTTTATAAACAAAATGGACAAAGAAAAATTAGAATTTTTAAAAAGAGCAGAGGTAGAGACAATGAAAAAAGACATTGCCCGACTTCAAGAACAAGAGGCAGAAAAAGCCAGAGAGAAACTAATTAAACAAGAAGTTGAAAAGAAGCGTCCTTCTCTCAGACCTACAGAACCGCCGGTCAAAGCCCCCTCTATAAAACCTAAAGCTACAGAAATTAAAAAATCTCCGGTAAAACCTAAAATAAAAACTACAGAAGAAGAAAAGGCAAGAAGAATAGCAGAAGAAATAGAAAGACAGTGGCTTAAAGAAAAAGAAAGGCAAGCTGAAACAGAAAGAGAAAAAATCATACTAGGAGTTCAAAAAGAACAAGACCTAAGACAAGAAAAAGTAAAAATTAGAGAAAGAATGGCTTTATTAGAGCGCCAGAAACAACCGCTTGAAATAAAGAAAAATCAATTATTAAAACAATTAGAGCAAATTAGACAAACCCTTGCGCCAATTTTAGAAAGGGAAAAACAGCTTGAACAAAGAAAAAAAGAGATTGAAAAAGAAGAACGTTTAACTGTTTCCTCTCAGAAAAAACAACAGATAGAGAAACAAAGATGGGAGATTGAAAAAAGCAGAGAAGAAGTAGAACAGCAAAGATGGCAGATTGAAAATGAAATTGAAAAAATAAAACAAGAGCTCAATAAATACAATAAAGAAGAACAAAAAATAATAGAACAGGAAAAACGGTTACAAAAAGAAAAACAAGATATTCTTAAAAAAGAACAAGAGCTTGTATTAGAAAAAAGGAAAAAGAAAGCTCAAAGTCAACTCCAACAAGTTGTAACAGAGGAAGAACCCTTGAAGACAAAATTAGCCGAGCTTTCAGAAAAACAAAATAAAATAGAGACAAGCTTAAAGCAAGTTTTAGCAGAAGAGAAGCAAATTGAAGACCAAATTGCAGAATTAGAAAAAAAAGAAACAGAGGCCGTCAGTTCATCTGAAAAACGAGAAATAGAAAAAAGAAGATGGGAGGCAGAGAAAACAAGAAGGATTATAGAAGAAAAAAAATGGAAACTGGAAAACCAAAAAAAAGCAATAAAAAAACAAAAAAAAGAAATTAGTTCAGAATATCACCGGTTGCTCAGCAAAGAAGAACTGCTAAGAAAACAGATTGAAGAAATTGAAAAACATAAAAAACCTGAAGGCATTGAGCAAGGCCTTAGAGAAACTAAAGAAGAAATATCCGAACAAATAGAAAAAAAGATAGAACCGGAAATAAAAAAACCAGAAGTTGAACCTCAAATAGAAAAAAAAGTAGCTCCCTTTGAAAAAGCTCGCTATACTGGCAAGAAACCAGGTATAGAAAAACCTGCAATTTCTTACAAGCCAAGCAAAGAATCTGAGATAGAACAAATAAGAAAAAGAATGGAAGAAATTCAAAAACAGGAAGAAGAAGAAAGGAAACGATTTTTACAAAGAATTGAGGCATCAACAAAACAAAAGCCCGAAGAAAAACCTGAACGTGCTGGAGTTTCATGGAATAAAAGCAAACTGCAAGCTAAAGCAAAAACAACCCAAGCACCTATTTACAGACCGCTTCCAGAAAAACCTCATCTTATTGAAAAAATCTGGATTAGGTTTATAGTTTTAATTGTTATTTTCTTAATTTTAGGGCTTCTTTTCACCTTCTGGTATTGGTATTTCAAAATAAGAGAACTCTCAGGTCCTGGTTCTTCACTTCCAAAAATAGTAGAACAAACAGAAGTAGAAATAGAAACAGAAACAAAACCAGTTATCCCAGCACCTTTAATTCCAATTAAAAAAACAAGTATTTTAGAAATCAGCTCACCTGAACAAACATCTGATGTTCTTTCTCAAACACTAAAAAAGGAGTTGAGCAAAGATTTTACCAGAATTATAATTAAAGACAAAGCAAAAAATAAAATTTTGGGCTTAAAAGAATTCTTTAAAGCACTTCAGATTAAATCACCGAAAGAACTTGAACAAAAATTAGACAATAATTTTACCTTATTTGCTTATTCTTTAGAGAAAAATAACACGCTTGGCTTTGTAACTAAAATAATTGAAAAACAAGGGCTTAATGACTTGATGAGTTCTTGGGAGAAAACCTTGACTAAAGACATTAATCCACTTTTACTTACTTTATCTCAGGGCAAAAACCTAACTCCCTCTCCTTCTGGCTTCAAAAAAGCAACTTATAAGCAAGTAGATTTTTACTATATTAGCTTCTTGGAGCAAGAAAACCTAGGTGTTTGTTATTGTATTTTTAATGAATATTTTATTTTCACTCTATCAGGTGATGCTATGCTAAAGACCATAGACAACCTGAAAACAAAATAATATATATCTAAATTCTAAATAAACAATGAACAAAAAATTAATAACAGAATTAAAACAAAAGCTTGAAAAAGAAAAAGAACTCTTAGAAAAAGAACTCCAATCTTTTGCCAAGAAAAATAAAAACCTAAAAGGAGATTGGATTACCCGCTACCCTAAATTTAATGGAGGAGAAAGAGACGAAGAAACAGATGAATTAGAAGAATATGAAGCCCTATTACCTGTGGAACAGAATCTGGAATTACGGCTAAAAGACATCAAATTAGCTTTAGAAAAAATTAAAAAGGGAAAATATGGAATATGTGAGAAGTGTAAAAAACCTATATCTGAACAGCGGTTAAGAGCTTGCCCTGAAGCAAAAACCTGTAGTAAATGTAAAACATAAGCGCAGTCCTTGTTACTGCAACTAATAAATCAGCAAACTATTTGTTATGCGTTATGCCCTTAAGAATCCTATCAGCAGCCCTTATTGGAATTGAAGCCCAAATTATTGAAGTGGAGATTGATATTAGTTTCGGTCTCCGCTGTTTTAATATCGTTGGCTTACCAGACAAGGCAGTGGCAGAATCAAAAGAGAGGGTAGGGTCAGCTGTAAAAAGTTCTGGATTTCAACCTCATTATAGCCAACCGCTCCGGGTATTAGTATCTTTGGCTCCTGCTCACCTGAAAAAAGAGGGTTCTTTATACGACCTTCCCATTGCTTTAGGATATCTGGCTGCTTCTAAACAAATAAGACCAAACTTTAAAGACAAAATTTTTATTGGTGAACTATCCTTAGATGGCAAGCTAAAACCAGTAAAAGGGATTCTTCCTATTGTGTTAGAGGCAAGAAAAAGAGGTTTTTCTGAGATAATTTTGCCAAAAGAAAATGCCAGCGAATCGGCCTTAGTGCAAAACTTAAGAGTAATCGGAGTAGGCAACCTTAAACAGGCAGTTAGATATTTAGAAAATAGAGAAAAAATTTCTCCTTTTAAATCTCTGTTGGAGATTTTTCTAAAAAACAAACCTATCCTTTAGACATTAGTTGGATAAAGGGTCAAGAGAATGCTAAAAGGGCCTTAGAAATCTGCGCAGCAGGCGCTCATAATCTTCTGATGATAGGCCCGCCAGGCGCAGGTAAAAGCCTACTTGCCAAATCTCTACCTTCTCTTTTGCCTCCTCTCAGTTTTGAAGAATCCTTAGAAGTAAGTAAAATTTATAGCGTTGCCGGGCTTTTGCCTAAGGACCGTCCTTTGATCTATTCAAGGCCCTTTCGCTCTCCTCACCATACCAGCTCAGAAGTTGCTCTTATTGGAGGAGGCAATCCGCCTATGCCCGGAGAAATAACCTTAGCACACCGGGGAGTTTTGTTTTTAGATGAATTTCCAGAATTTCATCGTGATGTATTAGAATCTCTCCGACAACCAATAGAAGAAGGGGAGATTACTATACTGCGTTCCAAATATTCTCTAAAATTCCCTGCTCGCTTTACTCTAATAGCAGCAGCAAATCCCTGTCCTTGTGGACACTTAAACGACCCAGAAATACCTTGCACCTGTACCTCCTCTCAAATTGCTATGTATAAGAGAAAGCTCTCTGGTCCTTTAATAGATAGAATAGATATTTCTATTGAAGTTCCTGCTCTCAAATATGAAAAATTAGTTTCTGTAGATTTAAACAACTCAAGTGAGAAAATTAGAGAAAAGGTTAAAAAAGCCAGAGAAATTCAAAGACAAAGATTTAAAAAAGAGCAAGGAATGGTTAACTCTGAAATGTCAATACCCCAAATTAAAAAATACTGCCAGATTGATTCAAGGTCACAAACCCTTTTAAGAAAATATGTGGATTCTGGCAGGTTATCAGCTCGAGGATATCATCGGGTATTAAAGGTAGCCCGAACCATTGCTGATTTAGAGCTCTCTGAAAGCATCTGCTTTTCCCATTTAAGCGAGGCCTTAATGTATAGAATAGAAAACGACCATTGACAAGCTCAATGGCCGAGAATTGCTAATAAACAATAACGATTATTGAGCAAAGGGATTGCGCGCCCCTCTTACCTCAAAATGAAGATGGCACCCCGCAGGACCAGGAGGAATAGTATAACCGCTGTGACCCCTATAACCAATTATCTCCCCCTGCGAAACCTCTTGACCAGGTGCCACAATTATTTTTGAAAGATGACCATAAACAGTAACTACTCCATTGGGATGAATAATTCTTATATAGTTGCCAGCCATTCTCTGATAACCAATTTTTTGAACC
>CAYNVZ010000009.1:0-17429 GCA_964400775.1 uncultured Candidatus Saccharibacteria bacterium
ACTAACTGCTTTATTAAGTCCCCTCTGGTAATAGGTTTATCTTTTTCCAAATAAATTGCTCTATTAAAATAATTAGAAGGAAGTCCTAAATTATAAATACAAGAAACAGAAGCAACTACAATTACATCTTTTCTTCTCATTAAAGCAGAGGTGGCTTGATGTCTTAACTTTTCAATTTCCTCATTTATCACTGCTTCTTTAGAAATATAGGTATCAGTGGAAGGAATATATGCTTCTGGTTGATAATAATCATAATAAGAAACAAAATAGCATACCAAATTTTCCGGAAAGAAATTTTTGTATTCTCTATAAAGCTGGGCTGCTAAAACTTTATTTGGAGATATAACTAAAACCGGTTTGTTTATCTTAGAAATCAAATTAGCCATAGTAAATGTTTTTCCAGAACCAGTCACTCCTAAAAGAGAGATAAATCTATCTCCTTTATAGTATGCTTGGGTTAATTCTTTTATTGCTTTTGGCTGATCTCCTGAGGGTTTAAATTTTGAAATTAATTTAAAATTCATATTAATTTAGCAAAAACTAAATTCCCTATAGTTTATTGTATATAGGGTAAGAAAGCAAAAGACAAGAACTTTTTTGTGATCTGTTATTGGAATCTAAATAAGCTTTGGGCCCTGGCTCTATACAAGCTTCTTGTGCAAAGATAATAAATATCCCCTTCTCCTATAAAAATCCTGTGCCTGTCTTTCAATCGCCTGCTCTGTCTCTTCTGCGCTTTTATTCACTACTTCTTCAGAAAACATTACTATCCTGGCAAAATAGAATATCCTCAAAAACCTAATTATCTTCTCCTTATCTGTCTTCTTGTTTAAGGCCCTATTATATGCCCAAAGCATATCATAGAGAATCTGTATCCAAAGGTCACTGTCTATTTTTAAGGTCTTTTCTTTAACAAAAATCTGTTCAACCTGCTTCCAAGTGTTTGAAGAAAGATATTTCTTAATAGAATGATAATTAGCTAAAAATTCAGAATCTGCCTTTTCCTTAAACTGCTTATAATCAAGCTCAAAATCTGGATATCTTCCTACTTTTGTCCTGCAAACCAAGGGAAGTCCATAAACATTTATCTTTTTCTGCCACAAATTTTTATTTTTACACAAGATATTGAAAAAAACATCCACCACCTGTAAAAACATATAATCCAATTTTGGGGCGCTGTGTTTATGTATCTTAGCACCCAAATCCACTCTGCATAGCTTAAATCTGCCTTTAATCGCATACATTGTCATAAAGATATCAATGCCAAATTTTTTTATGGACTGGGACCATTTTTGACTAAGCCAGTATTGAACAAGAGACCTGGAAAAACCTGCTTCTCCTGCAATCGGTTGCCGGATGTTATACCCTAAAAGCCCGTAGATTAAAGGATAGCAGATGTGGTTAGTAATCAAGGCATCGTCTTCTTCACGATAGTAAACCGGACTTACATAGTCATATCCTTTTAAAATAGGACTAATAAGACATTTTACCCATCCAGGTGTGACATTCTTTACATCAGCATCAATCAACATAGAGCTGTCTGCTTCAAGAGTTTTAATCTTCAAAAAGATATTACGTAAATTATTGCCTTTGCCTAAAACATTTCTTGGCGTGGAAATGTAAATTTTTGGCGTTTTTGTCTTGGTATTTAAAAAAACATCCCTGGTGTTGTCAGGAGAATTATTGTCGCCGTTGATTATCACTGCTTTTTTATTTTTAAAATACATCTGCAGACCCTGGTCAACCTTTTTTACCACATTAGAAATAGTATCTGATTCATTATAAGAAGGAATGCCTACAACGATTTCTGCTTTTTTAATTTTGTTAGGGTTAATTTCAATCATTATTAATGGGAGAAACCTTTACACCTTTTCTTGTTGAAATCTCTTATGAACAGTGTTTTCTACAATAAATAATATCAAAAAGAAAAAGCCAAAGCAATCTTTACTTTAATCTGTTTAATAATCTGTTTAATACTTATCTGTAAAAGAAATTCCAAGCCTTGTTTACACTTTTTTTCTTGTCAAAATCTCTTAAGAACTAAGAACTCAGAAAGCAGTTCCCAGGGAGTATCCGCAGCTGAGCGGGCATGGTTCGAGCGAGCGGAGCCCCATCACTTTTCGTAGAAAAGTGAAAGGGGGCGAAGCGAGCGAGAGAGCGAAGCGAGGACTAAGCGAGCGAGCACGCTGGGCGAGCGAGCGGCTCCTTGGGAACTGCTTTCTGAGTAAGTGAATACCTTAAACAACGCGTTTAATTCCTACAGCTTGTCTTGCTATGGTCCTGTAGGAACTGAAAGCAACAGTTTATCTTCTAAATCGTTTATTATCAAAATATAACTATTTAGAGCATGGCACACAGAATCAGTTCTTACATATTTATTTGATTTGTTCCAGAATATACCACCTGTTGCCCTTTCAGGATTTTTCACTAAAAAGGCATTTTCTTTGGAATAGGTATGCTGAATAAGCCATCTTATTGCTTTTATTACTGCCTGTTTATATTTATCACAATCTCCTCTTGACTGCTGTTTGCAAAATAAATAAGTTTGAGTCATTACCTCGCTTATCCATCCTGTCCCACTTGTAGAATAAGTGCCTGCCCAACTGCCGTAAGAAAACAAATCATCAGGGTCATCTCTTTGATTAGCCAAAATTTTTCCACTTAATTCAAAAATTATATCTTGATAGCGAGCTCTCTCCGACGCATCTTTTTCCACTTTATAAAAATCCATTAATGACATTACTACCCAGGAATTTGAGATAGGATTTTTCTTCCGATATTCACCTTGGATATAGCCATTTTCCTTTTCATATTTTTTAGCAAAGTGTTGGGCAATTTTTTTAGCAGAATTATAATATCTTTCATCATTAGTGGCCTGATAAAGCTTGGACAAGGCAGAAAGAACCTGTCCCTCGTAAAGAAGGGACTCTTTCTTTCCATAAACCCATTTTCCGTCTGAATACCTCATATAGGGCTTCATAGTCCCATCTGGATTCTGCATAGTGACTAACCAATTACCAGCCAACCTTGCTGACTCTAAATATCTTGTCTCTTGGGTTAAATCATATAATCTCAGCAGGGTAAAGATATTTAAGGCGCTGGTGCCTACTGGAAATTTTTTTTCTTTTTTCTTGTGTTCAAGAAAAAAAGAGTAATGAAACGCGCCAAAGCTTTTATCTTCTTTGTTTTTATCCTGCATAAATATAAGAAAATCGCCCCAATCAGAGAGACGATTTAAAATTTCCTTGTCTTTAGTTAAATCATAGTAATACAAAAAGGTATATACAATAGAAGCTGAATAAACACTATGAAGCCGGGCCTCAAATCTATCTTCTTCAGCATAATAATACTTATGAAATCCATAATAATTTTTGTCCTCCATCTGTTCAAGAAACTTTTTGCCCTGCCTGACTTTTTTCATAATCATTTTCTTATCCAAATTCTGTATTAACACCAACCCATCGACAACCTTTGGCTGATTGAACTTTGCCTTTTTAAGAGTAAAGGGCAAAACCTGCGGAACTGACTGCCAGGTTGAGAATTCCAAAATCCCTATACCCGCAAAACCAGCAAAAACCGCAACAATTAAAAGAAACTTCCAATTAGTTTGAGCGTTTTTTAAAATCATATTTCACTATTCTTATCGCCTTGCCTTTTATTAATGCTTCTGTTATTTTTTTACGGGCAGAGCCCAAGACCCGCTGAAAAGTGCTCTGAGAAATGTTCATCTTTTCAGCCGCCTTTATCTGATCCAGACCCTCTAAATCATACAACCTGATTGCCTCTAACTCATCTACAGATAAATCTACCTCTTCTAACGCAGAAAGAGGGACTGCCCGCGGTTTAAAATAAACTACCTTGGGGTTAAATGAAATTTTTCTGGGCTTTATTGGTCTAGGCATAGATTAATATTTTATTAAAAAAACATCAAATCCTACAACCTTTATTTCACAAAAAACACTTGTCTTTTTTAGTCCTTTCTTTTTTATCTTGTTTTTTGAAACCTAAAATTATTCTCAGTTTATTATAGACATCCTTAATTTCTTTTCCCGCTTTTAGTTTTGTTTCTAAAATTGGAACTAAATTAGAAATGGCTTTAAAAATTTTTTCATCATAAGATATTTTACCCATAAAGCGATGTTCTGCCCAGCTTTCCATTTTATTGCTCAAATCCGGATTTATATCCCATTTATTAATCACTATCCCATATGGAATTTTAAAGTGACCAACCACCTCTAAGACCCTTTTTAAATCAGTAAACCCTGAAGGGCTGGGCTCTGTAATTAAAAGACAAAAATCAGCGTCTTTTAGTGCCGCTATTACAGGACAGCCCGTGCCAGGAGATGAATCAATAATCATAAGAATTTCTCCTGCCTTTATCATATTCTGGGCAACAAAAGATGCCCTGCTTTTTATCTCCTCTACAATCTTGCCTGAACCTGTCTCTCCTGGAAAAAGCTGCCCAGAAATCAAAGGAAAACCGTATCTTGTTTGTTTAACTCTTATTTCTCCATTTTGAACCGGTTTTAACTTAATAGCTCCTTTTGGGCAAACGAGCTCGCAGACACCGCACCCTTCGCAAACAAAAGGATTTAATACAGGTCTGGATTTTATCATTTTTAAAGCATAAAAGCGACAATTTTTAACACATAAACCGCAACCATCACACTTGTTTAAATCAATCTTTGGTTTTGCAGAAGTAACAACCGGAAAAATTTTATCCCTTTGTCCACCTAGACGCAGACGGACATCTCCGCCCAGCCAAAGAGCTAGATTGGGAGCGTCAACATCGCAATCTACCGCTATAATTTTCTGCTCCTTAGCAAAAAGCATTGCCAATGTAGAGCTCAACATTGACTTACCTACTCCTCCTTTGCCACTGCTGATTACAAGCTTTCTTATTCTTATGTTTTTCATTCTTGTATAAAATTTAATAACCTGCCCTTTGTATAGGCCTTAACAATTTCTTTAGAATAAGGTATTTCTTTTTCAACATCTACGCCAAATTTTTCGGCAACAGAATAAATTTTGTCTTTATCTCCCAAATCGGACTGATTTAAAATCACCTTAGTTGGCACCTTTAATTTTTTACATAAATCCAAAATTAGGCCTAAATCCCTTGCTCCCATTGGTGTGGGTTCAGTAATGCAATAGGCAAAATCAACATCCAATAAAGCATGAATTACCGGACAATGGGTGCCGGCTGCTGTATCAACTAAAATATAATCTGCTTTTATTTTTTTAGCAAAATCCAAAGCAAATTTTTTTGTCTGAGCAACTACTGGCCCTGTTTCTTCAAGTCCCGCTTTCGCCATACCAGTAATTAAATAAAAGGTTTTGAATTTGGAATTTTGAATTTCTGATTTGTTTCGGATTTCATTAAGGTATATTTGACCAATCTCCTCTTTCTTGCGCTCAATAGCCCCATGGGGGCAGATAGTCCAGCAGGCACCGCATCCTGAACACAGATCCTTAATAAACACAGGATATTGACCTGGCGCCTGAAACACAGCATTACTCCGGCAGGATTTAACACATAAACCACACTTTTTGCATTTTGCCTTATTTAATTTTGGAAATTCTGCAAAAACCCTTTTTTGCGGGCTCTTTAATCTTTGCCCAAGTAGTAAATAATCATTGGGGCACTCTACATCACAGTCGCAAAGAACAACCTTCTTGTTTTCTGCTAAAAACCTGTTTGCCAATAATACAGCAACAGTGGATTTGCCTGTACCGCCCTTTCCCCCTGTAATGCCGATAGTTTTCATAAGCTATTTTCTTTTAATCCTTGTAAAATAGAGGCAAGGTCCTTGCGTGAGGTTATTTCAACCTCAATGCCAAAATTTTTTAAACCCTGCCTGGCATTAGGCCCTATGTTTTTGGCAATCACCTTATCAGCACGAACTGCCTTGGCAAACCTTGTTCCATGAGGCGAATCTTTTTTAAAATAAGGATTTTCTAAAATCCTTTTTAATAAAATCCTGCCCTGTTTCCTGTCAATTATCAGATATCTCCTTGAACCAAACTGAGGTGCAATCTCTTGTT
Source organism: uncultured Candidatus Saccharibacteria bacterium (assembly GCA_964400775.1). Classification (GTDB taxonomy): domain Bacteria; phylum Patescibacteriota; class Minisyncoccia; order Minisyncoccales; family JAGLUP01; genus CAYNVZ01. The sequence continues at coordinate 6,046 of CAYNVZ010000009.1, forward strand.
TTTCAACAGGAATAATCACCCTCTCCCCTACCTTTTTAGGGCCAATCCTTTCAAAGCCCTTCAGCTCTCCTATCCTTTTCCCAAATTTAGGCAGAACAACCGTCCGTGCCATATCATATGCCATAATAGAAATAACTATCTGTTTCAGCTCTGGGATATTGCTTAGTAATCTATGCTCTAATGTTTCACTTATTTTCTGAACCTGTTCCACCTTTAATTTTGGTGGAAGCTTAATTTTAATTTCAGCAAAATTAAAAGAACCAATCATTCTGGTCCTTAACTCAGCAATCTCTATGTGAGAAGCGGAGCAGATTTTTCTAATTCTTTGTTCTACATCTTTGTTAGCCACATCCAATAATGAATCAGTAATTTCCTTTCCCACCTGCCAGGACTCAAAAAGAATATACAGTCCAATACCAAAAGCTACTACAACATCAGCCAAACTAAAATAAGGTACCAAAAGAAGTCCGATTAAAACGCCTAATGAAGATAAAGCATCAGCTCTTGAATGTTCGGCATCAGCCATTAGAGCCAGGTTTTTAAACCTTCCGCTATAATAGAATTTCAATCTAGCCAAGCCCTCAGTAACCAAAACAGAAACAACTACTACAGGTATTGCTTCAAAACCAAGCTCAGCTGTTTCTTGTTTTAAAATTCTAAGCACTGACTCATACAAAATCCACATACCGGAAACTGCCAAAAGTATGGCTACAAAAAAACCAGCCAAGCTCTCTGCCTTGAAGTATCCATAAGGATGTTTTTCGTCAATAGGTTTTTTGGCTGTTTTTATGCCTAAAAAGGTTATAAAAGAAGAAAAAACATCTAAACTAGAATGTATTCCATCAGCAACCAAAGCCATACTGCCGGTTAAAAAACCAAAAAACAACTTGGCAACACCCAAGCCAAGATTTACAAAAATGCTAATAATTGAAATAGATTGAGGGCTCATATTCTTCTGCCAAAACCACAGCCCCGACCCCTGCCAAAACCAGGACGATATGCAGATTCACTTATCTCTTGAAGTTTTCCTTCTTGATATTCTTTAAAAGCATCTGCAACCTTTATTCCTGGACTGGCGATAAAAATTTTTACTCCAGAACTATTCAAAACCCTAACGGCATTAGGACCGACATTGCCTGTAATTACTGCCTCAACCTTTTGGTCAACCACAATCTGTGCAGCTGTTATACCAGCTCCTCTTATCGCTTCTATTCCAGGATTCTTAATGGCCTTAATCAGTTTCCCCTTGTTATTAATGAATAGAAAATACACAGCTCGGCCAAAACGCGGATCTAAAAACGCATCCAAATTTTTACCTTGGGCAGTAATGCAAATTTTCTTCTTGTTTTCCATTACCTTTTTCTGGTCAGCGGTTGGCCGCACTCAGGGCACTTCATTTGATAACAAGGCACTCCTCTCTGATGAGGAAGTGTTTTGCCACAACGCGGGCACCAGCACTCTCCACCTGGCCCCAAGCCAAAACCCCCGGGCTGACGGCCACGACCGCCTCTTCCAGACATTCCAAATCTTCCTCTAGGAAAAGTTGGATTATTCTCGTTATTGTTTGTCATATTATCTTCCTGCTAAATAACTCCGCTTTTTTGAAGGGCCAAATTCTCTAAAGCGGGATTTGACAGGATAAATTAGAAATGTGTTTTGACCTATTATGAATATATACCCATTATAATATCTTGTCAACCCCCACACCAAACGAGGACAGGGCACCGAAGGTGCCAAAATTAACGAAGTTAGTCCTCGTTCTGGTGTGGGGGTTGACCCCCACCAAAATATTTTTTTCCAAAACAATTTTTTCATTCTTAATTTTTTTAACAGCTCTTTAACTCTATTTCCGAACCCAACATGAATAATTAAACTAAAATAATTAAACAAAAACTCCTGTGGCAGGAGTTTTTTAGGCATGTCAAAACATCTCTGGCCAGAAACATCCATTGCATTAATCCTTAACCTTAATTTTTATCTTCTTCTCTCCTGTCTTTGCCTTTACCTTGGGCATAACAATTTTCAGCACACCCTTTTCATAAGTGGCATTAATTTTATCTTCTTTAACCTCACAGGGTAATCTTACTGCTCTTTCAAATGAACCCTTGCGGATTTCTTTGCGCCAATAACCTTTCTTCTTCTCTTCGGTCTTTTCCTCTGAAGATCCGCTTACCCGCAGAACCTGGTCTTTTACTGTAATATCAATTTTTTTAGGATCAATTCCAGGCAGGTTTACTTCAGCGATTACCTCCTTGTCTGTTTCATATACATCCATTGCAGGTCCAGCTGAAAATCTGGGGAAAACGGGCAAAAACCAATCTTCGTCAAAGAAGAAACGGTCAAGTTCATCAAATGGTTTCCAAGGAATGATTGCCATATTTTTTATGTATTTTTATATAGATTACTTATATCCCAAACCGACCTTTAAGATATGGGCAAAAACCCGTTTGGGATATTTTACAAGTCCTTTGGTGCTTTTTCAAGTATTACCTTTACTTGCTTTTCTTTGCCTTTGCTTAAAACCTTAAGCCAAATCTCATCCCCGATTTTCTTTTGCCGAATTAAAAGAGCCAGCGATTTTTTGCCGTCAAGCTTAACTCCGTCAACCTCAAGAATAATGTCATTTTCCACAAGGCCCGCCTTGTCAGCCGGCGAACCAGGTATAACCGCCAAATCTTCTGGTGTCTCTCCGCGCACAATAAGTGCGCCATAATCAACGGGTAAATGGTTTTTCTCTTTAAGCGTTTTAGTTATCTGAATATACCGCACTCCCAAATATGGCTTAACGATTTCACCATACTGTTTAACAGAATCAACGATGCTTTTTACAGTGTTAGATGGTAAAGCAAAGCCAATATTTTCAGCGCCTCTTTGAACCGCCACATTTATTCCAATAACATGACCTGTTAAATCCAAGAGCGGACCACCAGAATTGCCTGGGTTAATGGCTGCATCGGTTTGAATCACACCTTCTAATAATTCTGACCTGCCAGAAAGGTCTCCCGCAACAATTGAACGAGAAAGACCTGATACAACGCCAACTGAAACAGAATTGCGAAATTCTCCTAAGGCATTACCAATAGCAATAACTGTCTGGCCCGGCTTTAAAAGATCAGAATCGCCAAATTCAAGGTATGGAAAACCCTTGCCTTTAACTTTAAGTACAGCCACATCTAGGACTGAATCCTTTGCCAAAACCTCTGCCTCGTATTTTGTGCCGTCATTGGTAAGCACTGTATAATCAGCTTCACTGTCATCTACTACATGGCGATTGGTAACCACATATCCGTCTGAAGACACGAAAAATCCAGAACCACCGCCCACTTCTTTTTTCTCGGTTCCTTTTTCTCTATACCGGGGAATGCGAAAACCAAATCCATTACCAAAGAAATCATTAAAGAAATCGTCGCCAAAGGGATTAAAATTTTCATAATATCGCTCAATAATAGGAACATCTTTGGTAATAACTATTGAAACAACTGCTGGATTTACCTTTTCAACAATGTCAACAATTTGGGATTCCTCTTTAACAACATTGCGGGTTGTGGTCTCATTCTGCCTGTTGTTGTTTATCGTCTGGTGTGTATTGAAAAACCCTGCCAGATTGCTTTGTATAAAATCTTTATTTGTAACGATAAAAAATCCCAAAACAGCAAGCAAGACAATAAAACTAATCACGCTAGTTAAAACGCTTACCGCAACAACATTTTTATTTTTTTGAATAACTATCTTTAGGTCTTTAAACATATTTTGCTAAAATATAATACTAAAAATTTTTGTTTTATTGTCAACCTTTTTAACCTGCCAATCTAATGCGTTGGATAGCTCTTCGTTTTTCAGAAAAAGGAATTTTCATTTTTTGAATAAGCTTTTGGAAAAAATCAATAGTAGTGTCATAGGTTGCACGGTCAACAAAATAAGGAGTGCCATCTTTCCCGCCGTGCGCAAAAGAATAACGGGCAGGATCTTCGTATGAGGGCTTGGCTCCATAAATTACTTCTGAAACCAAGCTCAATGCTCTGATTGTTTTTGGACCCACTCCCTTCAAGGACAATAACTCTTCATAGCTCTTGGGTTTTTGCTGGCAAACCTGAAACAAAATTTTATCCAAATATCTGCTTTTTGAAAAATCTTCTGACAAAACAGGGTGCCAGAAAAACTCTTTATTTTCTAAATGAAGAAAGGTAAATCTCTTTTGTTTGAATTTTAAAGCAAGCACGCGAGACAACTCTGAGGAATGTTTTCTTAAAATTTGGATATCTCTTATCAGGCCTGAATAACTGCCTTGAACCAATTCTGTACTTATTTCTCGGGTTGTTTTGCTTTGCCTTGCAGTTAGATTTAAGGTAGGGGTTTTTACTTGGCTTGCAATTCCTGAATGCGGTTCGCAGACCAAGTCACTAATTTTTTTAGAATACCAGTGATAACGCCGAGCTGTCTGATTATTAACATTCATACCTTGTTGAACTACGGCCCATGCTCCGCTTTTAATAAAGAAAAAACTGTGGTGATAAATCTGAAATCCATCTTGCACCAACGCACTGTCTATCTTGGCAGCCATTTTAGAATTATAAACCAAGGCATTGGTCTTTTTATCATCTATGCCCACGCGCCAACCCCAATCTTGAATCTCATCAGGGGTTTTCTTTGAGGTCTTTCCTTTGCCTCCGCAGATAAAAATACCCAAACTCCTCTCATTGCCTCTTATCGCTTCTTTTAATGCCGCAGTAAGAATGGTGGTCAAACCACTGGAGTTCCAGTCAAAGGCAAGAACAGTACCCAAGGACTGAAACCACACCGGATCAGCGATTCTCTTGATAAATTCCTCTGGCCCATATTCTTCAGCAATTATCTCTACAACCTCTCTGCCCAAGGTCACCATCCTCTCAAACAGCCATTTAGGGCACCTTCCGTAGTCCAAGCCAAATGTGGCAATACCTCTCTCAATCATATGCTCTTTTATTATATCAAAAAACTGCCTCTGTGGACAGCCCGAATAATAATCAAATAAACAGCTCTAATCCATCATAAGCCACCGTTATTTTTATTTTGTTTTCCTTTGCCAATTTATTTAACTTGCGTCGCGCTTCTTTAATATCCTTATAAAACCAATTACCAAAATGCAAAAGCGCAATATGAGAAGTAAACCTCTTAAACAAATTTATCAGGTTTGGAATGCCTGTATGCCCATATATCTTTCCGGTCTTTTTGTCTCTTCTGACCATTCCGCCTTTGCGATAAAAACTTCCTTCTGTGATAACTAAATCCAAATCCTTAAAATAATGATGATATCTTTTTTCAATCCAAACTACATCTCCGGTATAAAGAATCCTTTTGTTCTTTTTCTCTACTAAATAAGCAAAGGACTTTACCTTTATGCTATGAATAGTAGGAATAGGTGTAATTTTATATGAATCAATCTTCACAGGCCTTTCTGGTTTTAAATTTTCTGGACTATATATAGAGACCTTGATTTTTGTTCTCTTCTCCGGCTCCCTTACAAAAAAAGCATGGTCTGGATGAAAGTGAGTGATAAATATATATTCAGGTGTATATCTTAAAAATCTTTCTTCGCCTATATCTAAAAGAATTTTTTTATCCAAAAGTATCCCAGAATGACTGGAGTGATAAGGAGCAGATGCTTCGATCTCTCCTCTAGTTCCTAAAACTTTAATTTTCATAACCTTATTGTTTTCAAAAATTGAGAATTACAATATAAAATTAATAAACTTAAATGCACTGCTTCTCTCTTCCTTCTTCTTTTCCCTTTCCCACCACTTTTCGCAGAAAAGTAGTGGAGGCAAGACCCTGCCAAAGTAGTCAACGGTTACAGATTAATAAAATTATTTTTTACAAGGCGCCTTCCTTTTTTAACAAAGCAATTTTCTTTTCTATGCCTTGATTGTACCCGCCGGGCTTACCATCGGCTTTGATCACTCTGTGACAGGGAATATCAGGATTTTTATTTTTGTGTAAAGCATTGCCCACTGCCCGCCAGGCATTGGGAAAACCAGCCCTTTCAGCTACTTCTTTATAACTCATTGTCTTGCCAGCAGGAATACTTTTAACCACTTGATAAACCTTTTCTTGAAACACACTCATATTGATGGGTCAGCTCTAAATAAATCTCAATTTAAATAATTTATAAGATTTTTCTTTTCTAAGCGTTCCCGAAAATTGCAACTAACAAGTTTAAACATGCTTTTGAAGGTTTGCTTAAACCCCCACACCATAACGAGCACAAATTTCATTTTTTGCGCGAAGCGCAGTGCTCGTTTGGTGTGGGGGTAAGCCCCCACACCATATCAAGCACTGGTCGCCTTTGGCGACAATTAAGCAAAGCTTTGTGCTTGATTGGTGTGGGGGTAAACCCCCGCACCAAAATTAAAAATTTCTGCTATGAAGCCCCTGCCCAAATTTTGCTTTGGTGTATAGATAAACTTTTTTATTTATCTCCAGACCAATAATTTGTGCGGGATAAATAAGTCAAATATATTTATTGCCTCATAGAGATTCTATTATCATCTCAAGACCATGATACCTGCATTCAGCGCCTTCAAAAGATGGAAGCTCTCCTGCTTTCACTGTCTCCAGCCATTTCACCAGGTCCTCGTTTCTAAAAAGACAAACCTCTTCTGCTCCCTCTATAAATGGCCTGAGGGTTTCTTTTTCCTTTTCTGCCTCCTCTGGCGATAATCCCTCTTTTTCCAACTTAATCAATTTTTCTGCTTGGACATAAAAAACACACCTTCCTTGTTCTTTACCCCTTATCTCGCCCACAAATAAAATGGTAGGATAATAATCACCTACTTTAACCGAAATAACCTCGCGGGATTTTGCCGGAGTACAGTTCTTTGCTTTTTCAATAAGACAATCTATATCATCTTGACAGTCAACATATGAGAGCTGGATCTCTTTTTTCTCTTTCTCTTCTGCTATTGTGGTTGTTGTCGACGTTGTAGTGGTCGCTGCCTGGTTTTGTTCAAGAAGCTTCTTGTTCTTTTCAATCTCATTCTGAATTTCCTCTCTTTTAAAACCAAAATATCTTACTAAAAAGTTATCCTCTAACTTCTTTAATTTTTCTATGGCCTCGTTGTAATTTCCTTCTTCTTCTAAACCTTGAACTTCTGCTACTGCCTTAGAAATTTTTTCTTTAGTTTTTATAATATTCAGGCCCACACCGCCCAAAAGCAAAATAAAAATTATTCCCAATATTAAAGGGACAGGAATAAAACCTTTTTGGTTTTTATTCCTTTCTTCCATATATTCAAACTTAGGTGTTTAACATTGATTAGGTTAACTATTTAATGGTGCTCTAACTTATCAGCTCGCTCTAAAAAGGTTTATCAGAAAGAATCTGTTTGCCCTTGTCGAATAAACCAAGAACAAAACAAATACTTTATGGTGAACCCGGCCGGATTCGAACCGGCGACCTCCCCCCCCCACTTTTTCTTTTTGGACCGAAAGGGTCTCGAACCCTTAACCTCTGGTATGCAAAACCAGTGCTCTTCCAATTGAGCTATCGGCCCATAAAAGTGGAAAGCGATGTTCTAACCAACTGAACTACGGGCCCAACTTTTTTAAACTTTGAATTACAAAACAGCTTTTCAAGTAACATTTGGCTCACCTTCTGGTTCAAAGTAATTATAGTATAATTTTTTTTAACATGCAAATAGCAAATTTGACTGAGCTTGTTTTAAAAATAAGGGCTGTTTATAACTTTAAAATAGATAAAACTTTAAATTTTTGATAAAATAACAATAATGAAACAAATTTTATGGCACAACCTATCTTGGCAAGAAGTAGTCAAAAAATTAAATTCAGATTTTAGAAAGGGATTAAGCAGAAAAGAAGTAGAAACTCGCCAAAAAAAACTTGGCAAAAATTTAATTCCTGAAGAACCATCTTTTTCCTCATTGAAAATATTTTTAGACCAATTCAAGAGCCCTCTAATTTATATTTTAATAATAGCCGGCATTGTTACTTTGGCTTTAAAGGCCTTCACAGATTCCATTGTTATTTTTCTGGCAATTTTTATTAATGCTCTTTTTGGCTTTTGGGAAGAAAAGAAGACCTCAAAAATTTTGGAGAAGTTGAAAAAGGTTTTAAAAACCAAAGCAATTGTTTTAAGGGATGGCCAAAAAATTGAGATTTTTAAAGAAGAACTTGTTCCCGGAGATATAATCTATCTTAAAGCCGGAGACAAGGTTCCAGCTGATGGAAGATTAATTGAGGTTGAAAATTTAAAAATTTCAGAAGCAGTTTTGACTGGAGAATGGATCCCCAGCCAAAAAACAACCAAAACCTTACCAAAAGAAACACCTCTGGCTGACAGAGAAAATATGGTTTATATGGGCTCTTTGGTAGAAACAGGCCTTGGAAAAGCAATCTGTACTGAGACAGGAACAAGAACTGAAGCAGGAAAAATTGCCCTTTTAGTGAAAGAAACAAAGGAAGAGAAAACTCCCTTGCAAAAAAAATTAACAGGATTTGGAAAGATAATTGGAATTTTAATTGGAACAATTTGCTTTTTTATTTTTGTTGGAGGCATTTTAAGAGAAGGCAATGCTTTAGAGATGTTTGAGGCCTCAGTTGCTATAGCGGTCGGAGGAATACCCGAGGCCCTACCGGTAGTGATGACAGTAATATTAACTGTGGGCACAGAGAGAATCTTAAGAAAGAAAGGTTTGGTCAGAAAATTATCTTCGGTTGAAACCTTGGGTTCAACCCAGATTATTTGTTTTGATAAAACAAAAACCCTAACCCAAGGCAAGATGGAATTGGATAGGATAGAATCTGAAAATAAAAATTTGGCTTTAAAAATTGCTGTCTTGTGTAGTGAAGGTTTTATTGAAAATCCGAAAGATTCAAAAGAAAATTGGAAGATTCGGGGCTCTCCTACGGATAAGGCCTTGTTAAAAGCAGGAATTGAAAGAGGGCTTTTAAAGCCAGAATTAGAAAAAAAATCTTTAGAAGTTAATTTTCTTCCTTTTGACTCTTCCAATAAATATTTACTTTCTTTAAGGAAAGAAGGAGGAAAATACTTCCTTTATGTTTCCGGGGCTCCAGAAAGGATATTAGAAAAATCTTTAAATAAGAAGGACTGGTTAGAAAAACTGGAAAAACTTACTGAAAAAGGATTAAGGGTAATTGGAGTAGGATATAAAGAAATCTCAAATCTCAAATCTCAAATCTCAAATCTGAATGAGTTGGCAAATGATTTCAATTTTGTGGGTTTGATTGCTCTAAAGGATCCCTTGAGGCCAGAAGTGAAAGAAGCGATCAAGGTTTGTAAACAAGCCGGCATGAAACCGATTTTAGTAACCGGAGATCACAAATTGACAGCAATTGCTATAGCCAAAGAGGCCGGCTTTAAACTAAAAGAAGAAAGTGTTTTAGAAGGCAAAGATTTAGATAAACTTTCTGACAAAGATTTTGGAAAAATTTTAGAAAAAATTCAAATTTATGCCAGAGTAGAGCCAAAACATAAAATGCGAATTATCAAGGCCTGGCAAGAAAAAGGAAAAGTAGTAGCAATGACCGGAGATGGAGTAAACGATGCCCCAGCCCTAAAAAAAGCAGACATTGGAATTGCTTTGGGTTCTGGAACAGAAGTTGCTAAAGAAAGTTCAGATTTGGTTTTATTGAATGATAGTTTTTCAATTATTATTAAAGCAATTGAGCAAGGAAGGGTAATTTTGGATAATTTAAGAAAATCAATTTCTTATATCTTGGCTGATTCTTTTACTTCGGTTATCTTAATCGGATTTGCCAAGATTATTTTCGGCTGGCCTTTACCCATTTTGCCAGTTCAAATTTTATGGAATAATTTTGTTGAGGATACCCTACCAGATATTGCTTATGCCTTTGAGCCAAAAGAAAAAGGGATAATGAAAAGAAAACCAGTCCCAGCTAGAGCTCCTCTTTTGACCAAAGAGATGAAAATTTTGATATTTTGTACCGGCCTAATTGATGAATTTTTAATGCTTATTTTATTCTGGTATTTATGGGCGCATTTAGGATTAAATTTAGATTATGTCAGGACAGTTATCTTTGGAGCAATTTGTATTGACACTGCTTTTGTTATCTATTGTTATAAAAGCTTAAGGAAGAACATCTGGCAGATTAATCCTTTTTCCAATAAATGGTTAGTTATTTCTTCAATTGTGGTCTTTTTGGCTTTTGCTTTGGCTGTTTATCTCCCTCCTCTTCAAACCCTTTTACATACTGTCCCTTTAGGAATCGGGGACTGGCTGATTTTAATTGGGATTGGTATTTTAAGTATGTTTTTAATTGAAATCACTAAATGGTATTTTATTAGCAAGAAAGAAACCGAAGTATGAGCATATTTTTACTTTTGGCTGGAATATATTTATTTACTTTCTTTTTCGGAACTTTGCTTGAAAAAATTAGAGTCCCTTGGATTTTTTCTACCCTAATTTTGGGTTTAATTTTTGCTTTTTACAATTCTTCCTCAAATATTACTTCTTCTGAAGCCTTTAAATTTCTGGCTTGGTTGGGAATGTACTTTTTACTATTTTTAATCGGCTTTGAGTTAGACCTAAAGAAAATAAAAAAACTTGGAAGGTTTATAGTAAAATCTACCTTTTTTATCATTTTCTTTGAGGCAATCTTTGGCAGTTTATTAGTTCGCTTTGCTTTTGGATATGACTGGTTTATTTCAATTTTGGTAGCCCTTTCTTTTGCTACAATAGGAGAAGCTGTTCTAATCCCAATTTTAGATGAGTTTAAATTAACAAAAACAAAATTAGGACAAACTATTTTAGGCATCGGAATCCTTGATGATGCTATTGAGGTTTTTTTAGTAGTCATAGCCATATTAGCAGTCCCTATTTTAATAGGAAGAACTGAAAAGGTTATAAATACTTGGGAAATTTTTCTGATTTTACTTTCTTTGTTTGGTTTATTCTTGCTTGCCTTTGGAATAATTAAATTAAGAAAAGAGGTTTCCTTAATGAAAGTAAAGGACATTGAAGCGATTTCTCTTTTAGTTTTAGCCATTTTCTTTTTATTTATTGGTTTAGGCAAATTTGCTGAGGCAACAGCCATTGGCGCAATATTAGCCGGAATAGTAGTTAAAAACTTCTTGCCAGAAAAAAGAACAGAAGCAATAGAACCTCAAATTAAATTTTTAACCTACGCCTTTTTTGGTCCTATCTTTTTCTTTTGGGCAGGGACAGATATTAATGTAAATTACCTTTTAACCGCTCCTTTATTAGTATTATTGATAATTGTAATAACCTATAGCGCTAAAATTTTAGCCAGTTATCTTGTCGGAAAAAAAGAACTGGGAACAAAGCCCTCAATTTTTATGGGAATAGCTTTGGGGGTAAGATTTTCAACCAGCATTGTGATTATAAAAT
>CAYNVZ010000010.1:0-17151 GCA_964400775.1 uncultured Candidatus Saccharibacteria bacterium
TTAACTGCCAGAGATTATCTTTCAGAAGCAAAAGTAGTTCTGCCTCGCATTATTGAGAAGGAAAAAATTGTAAGAGTAGAAAAAGAATATACACCTCAGACCACACAAGAGCAAAAAATCATCCGGATTGTCCAAGAGGTTTCTCCTTCAGTTGTTAGCATTGTTGTTACTAAAGATACTTTTTCTCAAAAAAAGAAGGTTGGAAGCGGAACTGGTTTTATTATAAGTTCTGATGGAATGATTTTAACCAACAAGCATGTGGTTTTAGACAAGCAAGCTGAGTATGCTGTTTTAACCAATAATGGAGAGAGTTTTCCAGCTAAGGTTTTGGCTAGAGATCCAGTTAAGGACTTAGCAGTGATTAAAATTGAAAATGGAAATAAACTTAAACCATTAAAGTTAGGGAATTCTGATAATTTACAAATTGGTCAGACAGTTATTGCTATTGGAAACGCCTTGGGTGAGTTTCAGAATACTGTTTCAGTAGGAGTGGTTTCTGGACTTAAAAGAACTGTGACTGCTTCTGGTTCAGGCATAACTGAGGTATTGGAAAACCTTATTCAATCAGACGCAGCAATTAACAAAGGAAATTCCGGGGGGCCACTTTTGAATTTGAAAGGAGAGGTAATAGGGGTAAATGTAGCTATGTCTCAGGGAGCGGAAAATATTGGATTTGCTATTCCTATTAATGAAGCAAAAAAGGACATTGAACAGGTCAAGACATTAGGAAAAATTATTTACCCCTTTTTAGGAGTTCGTTATGTTTTAATTACTAGAGATCTCAAAGAGCAAAACAACTTGCCCGTTGATTATGGCGCCTTGATTGTTCACGGCGATGCTCCAGATGAACCAGCTATTATTCCTGATTCAGCTGCGGAAAAAGCGGAGCTCCAAGAAGGTGATATAATTTTAGAATTTAATTATGAGAGAATTACTTTAGAGAATTCTTTAGCTAAAATTATTCAAAAATATCAACCAGGAGATAAAGTAATTTTGAAGATTTTAAGAAAAGGCAAGAAAAAAAATGTCACGGTTATTTTGGGCCAAAGAAGCGGTTAGGGGTTTACCCCCACACCAGAACGAGGACTAACTTTGTTAATTTTGGCACCTTCGGTGCTCTGTCCTCGTTTGGTGTAGGGGTTTGCCCCCACACCAAATGAGGACTGGCTTTGCCAATTTATCCCGACTTTAGTCGGGATTGTCCTCATTATGGTGTGGGGCTTGACAAATGTTTTTGGTTGAGTATTATAGAAGACGCGCGACCTTGTTAATTTTTTTAAGGTCGTGTCCGGTGGTTGGTTGTGGTTGTCCGGTGGGGGTTGGCCTTCGAAAGCTAGCAAATGAGAGGGCCAGATAACCCTACTTCTTTTTCCCAAACAAGGAGAGACAGAATGTCTCTCTGTTTTTCTATGTTAGTTCTGCCTAACTAGTAAATAGATGACCTTTTTCTTCTTGCCCTTCCCTTTTCTTGTTTTTTTTATGAATTTATGTTAGAATATTTATATAATTGGTATTAAAAAACAGTAAATTTTCTATGATAGGTCATAATTTTACTCGTAAATCACAAGAAGCAATACTTAAAGCTCAGTCATTAGCTCGAGAAAATGGTCATCAGCAGATTGATGCCCTGCATCTTCTTTTGGCTTTACTTTCTCAAGAAGAAAGCATTGTTTTGCTTTTACTGCAGAAGTTAGGCGTGGATATTGAGGATTTAAAAAGGAAAACAAGTCAGGAAATTACTAAGATTCCGATTGTTATCAAAGGTCAAAGTTTTGGTCAGTTTTATCTCACTCAAGATTTAGCACGGGTTTTAGAAAGGGCTAATGAGGAAGCAATGAAAATGGGCGATGAGTTTGTTTCTGTAGAGCATTTATTTTTGGCTCTATTAGATGTTTCTACCCGCGCAAAAGAGATCTTAAATAAAGCCAGAATTTTAGGCAGAGGCGGAATTTCTACTTTGGAATTTACTCAATTGGACTATGAGACAGCTCTAAGGGTTTTGTCTCAAATCAGAGGCGGTCAAAGAGTTACTGACCCTGAGCCAGAAACAAAGTATCAGGTAATTGAAAAATATGCCCGCAGTTTAACCCAGTTGGCTAAACAAGGAAAGCTTGATCCGGTTATTGGCAGAGAAGATGAGATTCGGCGTTTAATGCAGGTTCTTTCAAGAAGGACAAAGAATAATCCGGTTTTAATTGGTGAGGCAGGAGTAGGAAAGACAGCTATTGTTGAAGGATTGGCGCAAAGGATTGTTAGCAAGGATGTTCCTGAGAGCTTAAAGGACAAAGAAATTATTGCTCTTGACTTGGGCGCTTTGGTGGCAGGAACAAAATACAGGGGAGAGTTTGAAGACAGAATCAAGGCCTTTCTTAGAGAAATTGCTCGCGCTAAAGGCAGTTATATTTTATTCATTGACGAACTTCATACCTTGGTGGGAGCAGGTGCGGCTGAAGGAGCAATTGATGCTTCTAATCTCTTAAAGCCAGCTTTGGCGAGGGGTGAATTACGGGCTATTGGAGCCACTACTTTAAAAGAGTATCAAAAATATATTGAGAAGGATTCTGCTTTAGAGCGTAGATTCCAGCCCATTTATGTAAGCGAGCCAAGCATTGAAGATACAATAGCTATTCTTAGAGGGATAAAAGAAAAATATGAAATCCATCATGGAGTAAAAATTAAGGACTCAGCAATAACTGCATCTGCAGAGCTTGCTTCCCGGTATATTTCTGATAGATTTTTGCCTGATAAAGCTGTGGACTTAATGGATGAGGCCGCTTCTGCATTGCGGTTAGAAATTGAGAGTGAACCTGCAAAACTTGATAAGTATCGTGAAGAAATCACCAAACTGGCGATTGAAAAAGAGTCCTTGGAAAAAGAAAAAACTCCAGAGGCAAAAAAGCGATTAAAAGTGATTGCTAGGACATTGGCTGATTTAGAAGAAAAAATGAAGGAGATTGAAACAAGATGGAAAATGGAGAAAGAATTGATTTCTCAGATTAAGGATATTAGAAAGCAGATAGATAATTTGGCATATGAGGCAGAGATTGCTCAAAGAAGGGCAGATTTAGAAAAAGTGGCTGAGCTAAAATATGGAAGAATCCCTGAGCTTAAAAAGAAGCTTAATTTAACAGAGAAAAAATTGGCCCGGATACAGAAAAAAACCCATCTTTTAAAAGAAGAGGTCACCAAAGAGGATGTGGCTTTGGTGGTTTCCCGCTGGACAGGTATTCCAGTTACCCGTTTGATGGAAGAAGAGGCAAAGAAATTAGAAAAAATGGAAAGCTACTTAGCAAAAAGAATAGTGGGCCAAAAACAGGCAATTTCCGCAGTATCTCGGGCTATCAGAAGAGCCAGGGCTGGAATTTCTGATGAAAATCGACCTTTGGGTTCTTTTCTGTTTTTAGGGCCTACTGGTGTGGGAAAGACCGAGCTAACAAGAGCATTAGCTGAATTTCTGTTTAATGATGAAAACGCAATGGTTCGTTTGGATATGTCAGAATATATGGAGCGTCATGCTGTTTCCAAGATTATTGGTTCTCCGCCTGGTTATGTTGGTTATGAAGAAGGAGGTCAGCTGACAGAAAAGATTCGACGCAGGCCATATAGTGTGATTTTATTAGATGAGATTGAAAAGGCGCATCCAGAGATATTTAATATACTACTTCAGATTTTTGAAGACGGTCGTTTAACCGATGCCAAAGGAAGAGTTGTTTCTTTTAAAAATACTATTATCATTATGACTTCAAACATTGGCTCTGAGCACATTGCTAAAATGGAGTCATTGGGTTTTGTGACTGGAAAAGAGGAAGCAATTCAGAAGGATAATTTAAGAGACAAAGTAATGTCTGCCTTGAGAGAAGAATTCCGACCTGAGTTTTTGAACAGAATTGATGAGATTATTATTTTCAATTATCTTAAGAAGCCAGAGATTAAAAAAATCGTTGAACTTGAGCTGGCAAAGGTAGCTGAACGATTGAGGCATAAAAATATTGAGATTAAGTTTTCCAACAAAGCCAAAGAGTTGCTAGCTGAAAAGGGTTTTGATCCAAGTTTGGGAGCCAGGCCTTTGAAGAGGGTAATCCAGCAATTGATTCTTGACCCTTTGTCTTTTAAGATTATTACCTCTGAGATTGAACAGGGAGAGCGGGTTTTTGTTGATGTTGAAAAGGGCGAGATTGTGATTAAAGGAAAAAAACATTTGGTTAAATCTGCGAGAAAAAGAGAAAGGGCATTAGCTAGATAAAAATAGGTAAGATAGGCAAGACCCGACCTCGTCCCATTTGGGACGAGGTCGGGTCTTGTCCCATTTTATGTCAAAATTTGTTTTGCAAGCCATATCTCTTTTTATAATCGGAACAATCGGCGGCATTTTTGCCGACCAAATCCTTTGGCCTTATTTTATAGAAAGGCCTCTTTTTTATAAATACCGTTTAGATAATGCTCCCATTTGTGTTAATGAAACAAAAAAAATTTTTATTCAAGAAAATACTGCTTTACAGCAAGCAGTTGAAGAAGTAGAAAAATCAGTGATAGGAGTAAAAACCCAAACTAAAACAGGAAAAATTTTAGAGGGTTCAGGTTTAATTATTTCCTCTGATGGTTTGGTGGTTACTTTAGCAGAGCTTGTGCCTCAAGGCGCGGACTTTAGTTTTTATTTAGACGGAAAAAGAGTTTCTTCCCAGGTTTTAAAAAGAGATTTAAAGCAGAATCTTGCTTTAATAAAAATTGAACAAGAAAACTTGCCTACGGTAAAACTTGCTGACTTAGAGAAAATAAAAATAGGAGAAAGAGTTTTTCTAGTGGGAACGCTTTTTAAACAAAAGACGCCTCAAAAGATGGTAAACCAAGGAATTATTAAGTATTTTAGCCAGGACTCAATTAATACAAATATCTTTGAGAGCAAAGTTCTTCGGGGAAGTCCTTTGTTTGATATTGAAGGGAGTGTTTTAGGTTTAAATACTATTGATTCCTACGGAAAGGTTATTGCTATTCCAGTTTCCAAAATCAAAACCTTTGCTGGCTTTTGAATGCTTTAGTTCTTGGTTTACAAGCTATAGCAGAGCTTATTTTTCTGACAAATCCTTGCTATTAGAAGAATTTGTTAGAGGTCTATAGTTTCCACTCCTTATCTTAATCCTCCCCCTCTCTTCGGGAGGGGGAGGATAGGTGGGGGAGGGAAGATGATATTGTTGACAACCTGGTGAAACTTTACAGATACTTTTAATACTTGCCGAGAACAGTTCTCGGCAAGTTTGAATTTATTTTACTCTTTACTTCAAATATGATAGAATTTGAGAAATATGCCGATTATTCAAAGAATTAAAGGAATAAAAGAGCTTATAGCGCGAAGAGAGTTTTGGCTGGCTTGCCCCGTAGCTCGCCGAAGGCGATGGTACGGGGTTGTTTTTGGTTTTGGTCTGGCTGGCGCGTTGTGGGGGTGGGAATGTTATCGAGGCACAGTGGGTTCAGGTGATGTTATTACCAATCCCTTTTCTTTTATCTTGGGTGCTGTGTTTTTAGGATTCTTTGGTAGCATTGTTTTAGCCTTGTTTAAGGATAATCTTGCCGAGAACAGTTCTCGGTACATTAAGAAAATATTGAAGGTGGTTTTGCTCGGCACTGCTGGTTGTATGGTTGGGTTTGTGGTGCCCTTGATGTTCATGGATTGGATGATGGTTTTAGGCAGTATAATAAATCCTATTTTAATTATTATTGAGGATTTTATCCCAGGTGTAGATTTTAGTTATCTATTCACACTAGAACCTTCTTTAACAACGGGCCAACTATGGTTAGAATTTTTATTCACGGGTGTTATCATCGCTCTATTTTATGCCCTAATCCTTAAAGCAAAAATCAAATCCTTAGTTTTGCGAGGTTCAGTCAGTTTTGCTCTTGCTTCAATAATTTCACCAATTATTGGAAATCTAATTGGCAATAATTTATTGAATTCCTTATTTTCTGCTTACATTATCACCTTTGCTTTAATAGGAGTGATTTTTGGAATTGCCTTGAGTTCTAAATTGTTAGAGAGACGTTCTCCTTAAGGAAAATGGTCTTTTTTATTTTCTATTCTCCCTCCCAAGGGGAAGGGGAGAATTTGAAGAGGATATTCCCTGCCTTTAGAGAAGAGGGATGTATATAGGTGGGGGCCAAAGAGAGAGTCGCATTCTCATAATTTACGGTTTAATATGTCAAAAAGGATAATCCTTTTATCATTTGTTTTTCTCATTGGACTGATTGGTCTTTTACTTTTTGCTTTTGCTCAAAATGATTTAGCAATAGATGATAAATTATTAGCAGAGAAATACGCTCCTAATTTTTGGTTTGATTCAGAAGAAGAGTATTATCCCTGTGATTATTCACAGTTTTATTATGACAAAAATCTACAGGAACTTCCCGGAGAAATAGCAAAACAAAGATATGATGATTTATCCTTAGATGAAAAATTAAATCATTTTAAGGTTTTCTACAATATTGATAGAAAATCAGAGAAAGAAATTATTATTCAATATTGGCTGTTTTATGTTTTTAATAAATTTTCTAATCAGCATTATGGCGACAGCGAATTTGTTTCTGTATTTGTGGATAAAGATACTGAAAAAGTGAACAGAGTAATTGGCTCGGCTCATTGGGGAAGTAAAACAAGAGCACTTTTTGCCAATAATGAACTTACTAATCCAAAATTTGAGCATATCAACATTTTAGTGGAGAAGGGTTCTCATGCCAATTGTCCTGATGGGAACGGTAATGGGTTCTTTGAGGATAAGAAGGATGTTACAAATTGGTATAATGCTTATTGCTCATCTCCTTTTTTCAGATGGTCTTACCACGACAAACTCAACGGCGTCAAAATCAATCACAATGACCCACGCTATAAATTAATTCCTCTTTCTCAACTCCAACAAAAACTCAAAGGAAAAGAGAAATTAACAAAGTCACCGAGCTTAGGTTTGGGAGAGATAAAAATCGGCAACAAAACCCATTACATCTCTCAAATCCTTGAACCAATCGGTCTTTCCGGTGGTCAGCCCTGTGATTTAGCCAGAGCAGAAGCAATCATAAACAAACCAGAGCAGGTGAGGCCAATTACCACTGAATACCTTGCCGAAAAAGTCAATAATGTAGGGAGAGCGCTTCTTGTTACATTTAACAAGGTGATAAGTGAAGGTTTGACTTGGATAACTCCTTTTGGCAAATTTAGCGGTGGACAGGTTTCTCAAATTATTGAACAGAATATTGACAATAAAGAGATTGTTTCCACTTCTTCTTTAGAAAGCACTGGCAACAACTCTTTTTCTGAGGAAATAAGGCAACAGCAGTATTCAGAAACAGAAGCCCAACAGGAAACAGAAGCCCAACAGGAAGCAGAAGCCCAACAAGAGGCAGAAATACCACAACAACCTCAAGCCCAGTTTTTGCCTTCTTATTTAGTTGAGCAAAATTCAAAAAAGGGGATAAATGAAAGTGAAATTGAAGAAAAGATAAAAGAGATTTCAAATCAGGTTGATGAGATTAGTCATAAGGTAGAAGAATTGGTAATGGCTGAAAAACAATCTGCTGGCGCTGAAACTGTTGGCGCTGAAATTGACGCTAAATCTGCCCGCGCTGAGACTGCCCAAGAAAAGGAAAAAGAAGATGCGCAGAATAAACAAGAAAAAAAAGAAAAGGAGGACGCTGAAGAGATAAACATAGAATTAGCAAAATCTGTGGATTTATGCCAGAAAAAATTTGGGGACATTCCAGCTCAAGACAAGGTAATTATTAATGAGGTGGCTTGGATGGGGAGCAAAAATTCTCCGCAGGACGAATGGATTGAACTGAAGAACCTTACAAATAGTGAAATTAATCTGAATGGCTGGCAGTTGATTGACCAAAAACAGCAAATTAAGGTAATTTTTACTGACAAGGATATTATTCCAGCACAGGGATTTTTGCTTTTGGAACGGAGCGATGATGAATCAGTGCCTAATGTTCCAGCTGATTTAATTTATACCGGTCCTTTAGGCAATACCGATGAAGCATTATATCTTTTTGATAAAAGCTGTAAGCTGGAAGATGAGGTCTTAGCCCAGCCAAAATGGCCAGCTGGCGATACAAGCGAAAAAAGAACAATGGAAAGGGCTAGGGATTTAACTTGGCATAGCTATTATGGACCGCATAGGAGTGGTATTTTTGGCACACCCAGAACAGGAAACAGTTTTGCTCCAGTGGTTTTTGCTGGCGGAGGAGGTGGAGGAGGTTCTAGTGCTTCTAATCCTGAACCCAAGTCCGAACCAGAGTCAGAAATTCAATATTGTTCTCAAGAAAATTTGTCTTTTGCCACTTCTTCGCTAGTGATTTTTAATGAAATTGCCTGGATGGGAACAGCAAGTTCTTCAAATGATGAATGGATTGAACTGAAAAATGTATCTGAACAAGATATTAGTTTAGAGGGTTGGCAGATTTTAGATAAAGATGAGCAGATTAAAATAGTGTTTGGTAAAGAGCAGGTGATTCCTGCAGGAGGATTTTTGCTTTTAGAGCGAACCGATGACACCTCAGTGCCAGGTATTACTGCTGATTTGATTTACACTGGTGCCTTAAATGATAAACAGGAATCATTACGGCTTTTTGATAAGAATTGTAATTTAATTGATGAGGTTCAGGCAAGCTCAACCTGGCCAGCAGGAGATAATCAAGAGAAAAGAACAATGGAAAGAAATCAAGATTTGAAAACCTGGCACACTTATTCAGGTGAAGGAGAAAATGGAATAATGGGAACGCCAAAGAAAGAAAATAGTCAGCCAGAGGAGGAAGAACAAGATAAAGAGCGAGGACCAGAGCCATTGCCTTTGGCTGAAAATGTGATAATTACTGAAATTCAGCTGGCAAATAATGAATTTGTTGAGCTTTATAATCCCTTAGATGAGGATATAGATATTTCTGGCTGGTATTTTTCTTATTTTTCCTCATCAAGGGATTGGAATAAGCCCTGGCGTAATAAAAGTTTTTCTGAAATTTCTACATCAACAGCTACAACTACAATTAGTATCCCGGCAAAAACATATTTTCTTATTGGTTTGCAGGGCTATCCAGAGAAAGGAGGCAATCCAAACAGCGATTGGCAGGTTTATAAAACAAGCCAATTAGGCAATCAAGCTGGAGCTGTGGGTATATTTTCCTGTAATCCACAAGAAGCCACTAGTTCAGAGGCAGTAATGGCTTGTAAAATTGATGTTGTGGGTTGGGGAGAGACAATAGTAAAAGAAGCAACTAGCACTGAGCCTGCACCAGAGGGTAAGAGTTTAGTTAGAATAAAAGACAGCCAAGGCAACTATATTGACAGCAATAATAATTTGCAGGACTTTGAGCTCCAAGAGATTGTTTCGCCTACAAATTCAAAAGGACAAATAAGAGATATTTTTGCTCCAGAGAGGATTACTGATTTAAAAGCCAAGAGAGAAAAAAATACTGTGACCTTAACCTGGTCAGCGCCAAACGATACTGATACTCCTCAAGAAAATCTTATTTATGAGATTCGCTATCTGCGGAACAAGCAAATAAGCCAGGATAATTGGGAAAACGCTTCATCATCTGCTACTACTACTGATTTAACAATCACTATTTCAGACCTTTATTATAATTCTACTTATTATTTTGGCATAAAGGCATTTGATAACTGGCACTATTCTCCTATTTCCAATGTTGTTTCTGTAGAAATTCCTTTTCTGGAAGGAGTATTGCCTGCCACAGGCCAGGCAGTTTCCTATAACAAGTTTGATGATGGATTTTATTCAGCTGGCTGTCATAAAGGTTATACAGATAATAAAAACGGAACTATTACAGATAATTGCACTGGCTTGATGTGGATAAAAGACGCAATGGGACCAGGAGCCAATAACGGAACTGCAATGACCTGGGAGCAGGCAGTTGATTTTTGCAATAACTTGGATTTTGCCGGTTATACTGACTGGCGGTTGCCGAATTATAAGGAATTGGTGAGTATTATTGATTATAGTAAAAAGGATCCTCCAGTGGTCCCAGATTGCTTTGAAAATATTAAACCAGAAATATACTGGACCTCTACAGGAGAAGTTTATTATCCGGGAGGACCTGGTTATCTTTATGAAGTGTATCTAATAAATTTTGAAACTGGAGAGATGTCTTATACCGTAATAGCAGATACGCGAGGTTATGTTGATGTAAGAGATTTTAATCTTTATAATGTGTTGCCAGTTAGAAGTGTAAAGGAGTCAGAGATTTTGCCAATTACAGGCACTCATTGTTTTCGTAAAGAGGGAGATGATGGATATCTGCAAAAAGGTTGTAAGCTTGGCATTGAAGTTAATGAAGATAGAACTTTAAAAATAGATCGCTGTACTAATTTAATGTGGCATGAGATTAACCTTTATCCAGATGATGATTATACTTGGCAAGAGGCGATTGAGTATGCAGAGAATTTAGAATTTGCCGGTTATACTGACTGGCGGTTGCCGAATATTAAAGAGCTTTTACTTACTGATTGTCCTGGCGCTCCTTCTCGAGAGATAAGAATAAACACTCATAAAACTTATTTCTCTTCTACCCCTTATAGTAATAATCCTAACCAACATTGGTATGTAGAAAGCGGTTATCTTAGTGGAGGAAGAGCTTATTATGGCAGTGAAGTAAAAGATCAATATGGAGTAAGGATTTTAGTTGTCCGAAACATTGATGATTAGATAAAATTCTGCTATACTTTATATCATCATGGACAGGGAGTATATTATCAAACTTACCTTGGCGCTTTATCGGGTTACTGAACTTTTTCCACAAAAAGAACCCTTGAGAGAGAAATTAAGAAAACAAGCACTGGAAATTTTAGGAGATTTAGTCCCTTATTATTTTTCCAGTGATTCTTTAGTTTTAGATTCAAAAAAGAGTGAAATAGACAAAATAGCAAAAGATATTGAGATATTAGAAGACCTTTTAGAAATAGCTCAATCCCAGAATTGGGTTGACTCTCGCAATTTTTTGGTGCTTAAACAGGAGTATGTTAAAATAAAAAAAGGAGTGATATATGCGAATTTAGATTTAGTAGACATTGCTCAGCAAGAGAAAAAGTCAACAGAGAAACCAACAGAGAAAAAAGACAAAGAATTGCTCCAAAAGCCAAAAATTTCTCTTCGGCAAAAAAAGATATTAGAATTTCTCAAAACACGGGAAAGAACTCAAGTGTGGGAATTGCAAGAGCTTTTTCCAGGAATAAGCAAAAGGACCTTAAGAAGAGATTTAGAGAACCTGTTAAATCAGGGCATTATTGAGCGGATAGGCAAATGGAATGAGACATTTTACAGAATTAAAAATATTTGAATTTATGTCCTACCTATTTAATTTGTGTCCTATCTATAAATTATTTTTGTCCTAACCCGGCTAAATTTTCAAATATCTTATGTCCGAATTGTCCGACCCTTATATAGCTTTTAATACCTTATACGATGAAAATGTAGATAAAATCTACCGCTTTATTTATTTGAAAGTAAACTGTGAAGATACAGCAAAAGATTTAACCTCAGAGACCTTTGCCAAAATCTGGGAACACTTAAATAATGGCCAGAAAATTAAAAACTCTCGGGCATTTGCTTTTCAGGTTGCTCGTAATCTAATAATAGACCATTACCGTCAAAAAGATAGATCCCCTATTTCTTTAAGTAATTGTCCAGAAATGTCTGACCCAACTTCTGACATTGAGAGGAGATTTCAGCTTAGTTCGGACATTGACAAAATAAAAACTGCTCTGGCCAATCTTGAGAATGATCAAAGAGAGGCAATCGTGCTTCGCTATGTAGAAGATATGCCTATTTCTGAAATTGCTCAAATTTTAGGTAAAAAACAAGGCACGGTGCGAGTAATTCTGCATAGAGGGTTAAAAGTCCTGCGAGAGTCACTTACAAAGAGCTAATTTTTCTGTAACAAAAATCAAAGTTTTTCGTCATCATATTAAAGACCCGGAGCTCCTCTCTTTAATCTTTAATCTTTGTTTTTCTTTGGAGGAGGAGAAGAAAGATATTCTAATCTCTCTTCAGAAAAAGTTAATCTCTCTTCAGAAAAAGTGACTCAAAAAGAACTTATAGCAAAAATTAAACAACTTAAACAAATACAACCCAACCAAGATTGGGTTATTTTGACAAAGGCAGAGATTTTAAGAGAAAAGGATATAAAAAATGAGAGTGTGCAAAGCAGAGGATATTGGAATGTTTTTGTTACAGGTTTAGAAGAATTGAAG
The DNA here is from genome assembly GCA_964400775.1 of uncultured Candidatus Saccharibacteria bacterium. Classification (GTDB taxonomy): domain Bacteria; phylum Patescibacteriota; class Minisyncoccia; order Minisyncoccales; family JAGLUP01; genus CAYNVZ01. Next base: position 12,245 of record CAYNVZ010000010.1, read on the forward strand.
AATTTAAGCAAGGGTTTGATATTTCGTCCTGCTTTTGCTACTATATCAATAATTGGAGTTTTGGCTTTAGTGGCAATTTTTGGATGCGCTCAGAATTCTTTGCCTGGTGATGTGCTTTATCCGGTTAAAAAAATTACAGAAAAAGCCAAAATATATGTTTTAAGAGAAGCAGGTTTGGAAACAAAATTAGAATTAACTAATGAGCGATTAAAAGAATTATCTGAAATTACCCAGACAAACCAGGTGAGAAATTTGGCTTTTGCTTTACAAGAATATAAAACAGCTAAAATTGAAGTAGAGGAGCAGGTTTCTGATTTAATCAAGCAAAGCAAAAACCAAGAACAAGCGGTGGCGATTGCTAAAAAGGTAGCTCCTCGGTTAAAAGCTATAAATGAAAAAGAGAAAGAGGTTTTTACAACACTGGGAATTGAACCAGAGGAACAGGACAATAATACAGATACAACAGAAAAAACAATAGTAGAGTTGCTTATTAAAGACCTGAGCTCTCAAACACTTACTGAAGATCAGCAGGAGATATTAACTCAGGCACAGGAATTATTTGAAAACCAGCAATATCAACAGGCATTGATAAAGATATTATCAATTAATCAAAATCAATTTTAAAAATTTTAAAGTCGTTAGCTTGCTTTTTTGGATATAATCTGTATCCAAAACAAGCAGGCGGGTTGATAACGACAGAGACAAATAATCATTAATATCAATTAATTAATCATTAATTTTAGTTATTAATTTAAGTGTTAGGTAGAAAAATTTATGAGTAAAAAAATTATTGGACTTATTGCAGGATTAGCTCTGGCCGTGATGCTTGTTTCTGCTCCTACTGCTCAGGCATTAACTGCTGAAGAGCTTCAAGCGCAGATTGATGCCTTATTAAAGCAGTTGGCAGAATTGCAAGCCCAGTTGGCTGAGCTTCAGGGCCAAGCTCCTTCAACTATCACCGGCTGTACTATTACCAGCTTTGATAGGAACTTGAGCCAGGGAATGACTGGTGATGATGTTAAATGTTTGCAAATTGTTTTAAACAGTGATTCTGAAACCAAATTAGCTGATTCTGGCCCAGGTTCTCCTGGTAACGAAACCAACTACTTTGGTCCATTGACCAAAGCGGCAGTTATTAAGTTCCAGGAGAAATATGCTGATGAAGTTTTGGCTCCTTGGGGCTTAACAGCTGGAACAGGTTATGTTGGTTCTACTACCAGGAGTAAGCTAAACAGCTTCTTAGCGGTCGGCGAAGAGGAAGAAGAAGAGGAAGAAGAGGAAGAAGAAGAGGAAGAAGAAGAGGAAGAAGAAGCTGCTGGTCTGACAGTAGCATTAGCTTCTGATACTCCTGCTTCAGCCAGTATTCCAAGTGGCGCTAGCTCCCCAGGAAACGCCAACTTTACCAAATTCACTTTGACTGCTGGTCCTGAAGGTGATGTTTCAATTTCTAAGATTTATATAACCAGGACCGGACTGGCAAGCAATTCTGATATAGAAAACATTAAAATTGTTGATGCTGACACAGGTATTTACACAGGAAGCATTGGCAGTTTAAATGTGGACAACAGGGCGTTGATTACCTTCACTCCTAATTTGGTAATTCCAGCCGGCACTTCCAGGAGCTTTTACATTAGAGCTGGAATTGTTGCCGGAACTGCTGGAGGAAAAACAGCTGCCTTAGGTATTGCTTCTGCTGATGACATTGTTTGTGATGCTTCTGAGGTTACAGGCAGTTTTCCAGTAACTGGGAACCTAATGAGCACAGTTGCTTTAAACATCGGTTCACTTGATGTAGAAGAAATTTCTACTGTTGATTCTCAACCAGATATTGGTGACACTGATGTTACTGTGCTTCAATTTAAAGCAACAGCTGGCTCAGTAGAACCAGTTACTATTGAGCAGATTACTGTAATGAAGTCAGGAACCCTTTCTGCTTCTGATGTTGCCAATATTGAACTTTATGACATAACTGAGAATAAGAGCTTGGGTACAGTAGATAGTTGGAATAATGAAGACAAGGCCAGCTGGTCTGATTTAAACATTGTCCTTGACAAAGGAGAAGTGCATCGGTTTAAGGTATTAGTAGATATTGTAGATGGTTTCTCAGGTGGAACAGTTAATGCTGATTTAACTGATGGCACAGATGTTTTGATTTCAGTTAAAGGAAACACCTATGGCTACTATATTACTCCTAGCGCAGGCAGTTGGGACGGTAAAGGAACCGACCAAACTGTTCAGTCAGGTAGCTTAACTGTTTCCAAATCCTCAGCTACTCCGGCAACTGGCAATATCTCAGTGGGTAGTGATGTAACCTTGGGTGTGTTTGATTTTGATGTCCGCGGTGAAGAAATGAGAATTTCTCAATTAAAGGTTGGCATTGATGTTACTGATAATACAGATGGTGATTTTAATTACGCAGATGTTACTCTGGTTAAGGTATATGACGAAGACGGTAATATAGTGTGTGGGCCAAAAGATCTTGCAAGTGATGAGACAGTTACATTTACCGATACCTTTATTGTTCCAATAGGTACTCATCAATACACTGTAAAAGCAAAAATTGGAACTGATGCAGGTACTGGTGACACAGTGGTGGCCTCAATTAAGAACCCACGTACCTATATTACTGCCAAGGGAATGACCACTGGCGAAACATTAAGCGGGTCATCTCTAAATCCTAATAGCGACGTGGATGCCAACACTCTGACTATAGCTGCGGGCAGTTTGACTGTTACTACTCTTAGCTACCCAACTGGGAGAAGTGTTCCTGCTGGAATTTCTGATTTTGTTTGGGCAACATTTTCTTTAGATGCTGGTGTTTCAGGCGAGGACATTCAGGTGACTGCTATTACAATAACAGACAATGGTACTGATGATGCTGCTGATTTTGACAATGCTGAGCTCTGGGCTGATTTGACCTCAGAGAATAGCTCTCGCGGTGATGCTTATGAGACCAAGGTAAGTACCACCAAACAGCCAACTGCTTCTACTACTGCCTTTACCCTCACCCAGACCATCACTGTTTCTAAGGGTAGTTATGTTAAGGTGGCTTTAGTAGGTGACTTGGCTTCTGGTTCTACTTCAGGAACCCATGTGTTCAGTATTGAAAGCGGTGGAGTTACTGCTACAGGAGCTAACACAGGAGTAACTCCCTCAATAACCTATAGCACTAGCAACAAACAGACAATGACTGCCAGTAGCGCTGGAACCTTGACCGTTACTGCTGATGCCTCTACACCGTCTTCTGATATTATAATTGGTGGCAAAACAGCAACCTTGGCTGTGTTCAGGTTAGCTGCTAGTAATGTTGAGGACTTAGATTTAGACAACATTACAGTTTCTGTTACCAACGGCACCAAGGTTGATACTCTGTACTTTTACTGCGGAGACACCTTGATTGCTCAGAAGGTAGGGGCAGATTCAGTAAGGGCTGACTTTGCTGACGGAACAGTGACTATTCCAGCTAATGGTCATAAAGAAATCACTATTAAAGCAAAGATGATGCCTGTTGATACAGCTTCAGTTAACGATACACAGATTGGAGTTTCTATCAATGGAGTAGATACTGTGCAGACCACTGGTGTGGCTTCAGGACAATCTATAAAATCTGGATATCCGAATGTGAGTGGTAATACAATGTATCTTTACAAGTCCAGGCCATACTTTGCTGTGGATTCTGCTTCTCCTTCAGGAACATTGACTCCTAGCTCAGAAATGTTGTTAGCTATATTTGATGTCACTGCTGAAGATACAGAGGATATTACTTTTGCCAGCACTACTGATATAGCCATTGACAGCCAGTTAGAAGTCAGGATTTCTTCAGTTAAGAAGGACTGTGATGGAAACGCTGCCACCTTTACCTTAAAAGACCAAGACGGCAATGTGTTAGATACTGATACTCTTGCTGATCTTAATGACAATGAGGTGGTCTTTGACTTCAGCACTAGGGCATTTACTGTTCCTGCTGGCCAGACCAAGAAGCTTTACTTGTACGCAGACACCACTGATTGGGAAGACGATGGAGACACTATTCAGGCATGGCTAAGTGATGACGACAACGCTAATTGTACATTTGGTATTAATGGTGCTGGGACCTATCAGGAGGGTGTGATAATATTCAGAGGTGATATTTACGCTGGCTCATTTGTGAATCCGAGCTAATCCCTTTCCTTGCAGGGAATAACCCCGCCAGCCAATATGGCCTGGCGGGGTTTATTTTTGTATAGAATAAGAGGCAAAAACCAAAAACATTTACTTGTTATAAACAAAATAGCGCGATAGCGCTATTTTGTTATCAGATTGCCTGGAGTACTTTAGTTAAAATTAATTAGCAGAAAGGTCTTTCAAGAATTTTTCCACATTAACTCTACTTTCAGGTGATAATTCTAACACAATTAATGCCTGTTCTCTTGCTTTTTCATATTTACCTAAGGTTTTGTAAACATAAGCCAAAGAAGCATGGTATTGGAAATTTTTAGGATTGATTTTAATTAATTTTTCATAAATCTCAGCTAAAATTTGGTAATGTTCAACTTTTTTTGAGTCCTTGGCTAATTTTATGTATGGCTTAAGTAATTGCAAGAGATACTTTTCAGATTCAAGATTGTATCCTTTTTCTTGGGCTATTTTTAAATCTTGCTTGGCTTGTTCTAAATTACCTATGTAGATATTAGAAAGAGCTTTTAACCACCAGCATTGTCTAAATCTAGGGTCTATTTTAACGCATTCATTAGCCATTTTATTTGCTTCTTGGTATTTTTTTAAAAACCAGCTGGTTTTTATCAGCCCCACAAATATCTCCTGACGCCTTGGGCTTAACTGATGGGCTTTTTTGAAATAGGAATGGGATTCCTCTTTTAGTTGTTCAATGATTTCTGGTTTAAGAGATTTGTCTTGTTCAATAAGGA
>CAYNVZ010000011.1:0-16940 GCA_964400775.1 uncultured Candidatus Saccharibacteria bacterium
AATTATATTTTAACAAAGCAAAAAACCTTGTCAACCCCCACACCAAACAAGGGCAGGGCACCGAAGGTGTCAAAATTAACAAAGTTAGTCCTTGTTCTGGTGTGGGGGTCAACCCCCACACCATAACGAGCACAAATTTCATTTTTTGCGCGAAGCGCAGTCCTCATTTGGCGTGGGGGTAAAAAAGCAAAAATAAAAAAGGACCAAATGGCCCTTAGCCAAAAATCTCAACCACCCACTGCGCTATTTTTTACAATAATTTTTTTACAATAACATTCTCAATATCTAATTCAGGTAATTTGTTATGAAGATACCCTAAAACCCACGCTCTTATTTCGGTATCTTCTTTAATCCCTTCAGGTTTAAGATAAAATTCTACCACTACTTTATGAGTAAATTCTGCCATTTTTTCACCTCTTATCTTAATTTTTAGTCAGAGAAATACTTTTTTAAAAGAGCTATTCTCCTCTGCTGTTTTTAACCTATCACGAAACAGAGATATGTCAAGTGTTAAAAAGAAGGCAAAGTGATTTGCCTTCATATTATAAAAGTATACATTATTTTTTAAAAGTGCTAAACTTCTCTAAGAATTATCAATGGATTTTCTTCTTCTGTCAATGGCTCAACTCCTGCATCTAACATCAGAATGGCCCTAGGAATTATTTTATTAACCCTTTCTATCTCCTTCTTTTTCCTCATTGTTGTTATCAATTCTTGTTTTTCTTCAAGTATCTCTGCTATCCGGGTTTTGTCTGCGGCTATCTGGCTGTATATCTTAGCTTTATAGATTTCAACTATCTTTTCATTGCACAAAAACTTCACTGGTTCCCTTTCAATTCTTTCTAACGCTTCCTCTGCCTCTCGAATCCTTCTTTCTTTTCTTCTTTTTTCCTGCTCTAATTCATCTAATCTATCAAGTTTATCCATTTTCTTTTCCTCCTTTTTCTTTTTTTACCTTTGGCTTTAAATTTGTCTAATTCCAAAGGCAAGAGGTTATTTAACATAGTATTGCTTATATGTCAATAGTTATTAGAATAAATTGTAGAAATTCCAAGCATTACTTATGACAAAAAGTGTTACCTGTTATGAAGTTTTGTTATCCGAGCAACAAATCTGTGACAAATCGCTATTATCGCAGAGATTTGTCGCCAACAAAATTGAATAACAGGTTCAATAATTATGTCAAAAAAATTACCTAAATTAATTGTCATTTTAGGCCCTACTGCTGTAGGTAAAACAAAATTGGCAATTAGATTAGCTAAAGAATTTAATGGAGAGATTGTCTCAGCTGACTCTAGACAACTCTATAAAGAAATGAATATCGGTACAGGAAAACCCACAAAAAAACAAATGCGAGAAGTTCCTCACCATCTTATAGATATAATAAATCCTGACCAGGAATTTAATGTAGCGCTTTATAAAAAATTAGCTGTCAGCGCTATAAAAGATATTCAAAAACGAGGAAAACTTCCCTTTTTAGTAGGAGGAACCGGTCTTTATATAAAGGCAGTAGTGGATAATATCAAATTTCCAAAAATAAAACCGCACAAAAAACTGCGCAAAGAATTAGAAAACAAAACCCTAAAACAACTCTTTGAAATTTATAAAAAATTAGATCCTCAAGGAGCCAAACTTATTGACAAGCAAAACAAAAGGCGACTCATCAGAGCTATTGAGGTTTGCAAAGCCACTAAAAAGCCATTTTGGGAGCAAAGAAAAAAAGGAAAACCGCTTTTTGATATTCTGCAAATCGGAATAAAATTGCCAAAAAAAGAATTAAAAAAGAAAATAGAAAAAAGGATTGATAAAATGTTCACACAGGGGCTGGAAAAAGAAGTAAAGAATCTTGCCCAAAAATACGGCTGGAAAATCAGTTCTATGCAAACCATTGGTTACCAAGAATGGCGACCATATCTTGACAGTCCTTTGGCTTCTATAGGTAGCAGGACTAAAAAAATAACAAAAAAAGAGCTAAAACAAAAAATAACTCTTCATACCTGCCAATTTGCCAAACGACAAATGACCTGGCTCAAATCTGATTCAAGAATAAATTGGATAAAAAATCAAAAACAAGCGGAAGCACTAATTAAAAAATTTCTAAATCCTTCTTTCAATTAAATAATAAACAAATTCTTTAAGGCGCTCTTTTGCCGGAGAATCTGGCAATAATTTACTTGCCTCAAGCCAAGATTGTTCAATAATCTGAGAGGCAATTTTTTTTGCATAATTTATGCTATCGTATTTATTTATAATTTCTATGGCTTCTTTTTTTAAATCCTTATCATCTGTATGCATATCTAATATCTCAATTAATCGTCTCTTATCTCGCTTATTTGCATTTTTTAAAGTATGAATAACCATTAAGGTTCTTTTTCCTTCTTTAATATCATTGCCAAATGCCTTACCAAATTTTTCTCTTTCTTTGTCTTGTAGTTTGATATCTAAAATATCATCTTGAATTTGAAAAGCAATGCCTATAGCTTCTGCCACTCTACCTATTTTTTCAGCAAGTTCACTGCTTGCTCCTGAAAGAATAACTGCCAGCTTGGCTGACATTCGAGCTAAACAGCCGGTTTTAAAAGCGCACATTTGTAAATACTCTTTTTCATCTATCTGCTTAACTTTACCCTTATGCCAATAAATATCTATTCCTTGACCAAAATGAATATTTATCATTTCCTGAATACAGGTCTCATAGGCCCTAATTAAGATCTTTGGCTCAAATTTGTCTTTATTTTTAATCAAAGATAAAAAAGGTAAAAAATACATAATATTGCCCGCATTGACGGCAATGTCTTGGCCAAAGATTTTATGCAGACAAAGTTTTCCCCGTCTTAGTTCTGCCTTATCTTCAATATCATCAATAATAATAGATCCATTATGGATAATTTCAGGAATAACAACAAAGTCCTTAAGCTTTTCTTTGTCCCCGCCTACTGCTTCTACAATTAATAAAAATAAAATAGGCCTCCACCTTTTTCCTCCTCTTTCCAAAAAATCCCAAATTGGTTCTATTATTGTTTTTTGAGCTACAGATTGATTATAAACATAATAAGGGATTCCAAAGGTAAACTCCAGCCATTCCTCAGTCGCCTGCTTTGGTATATATCTTTTAATAACCTCATCAATCTCTGGCTTTAATTTCTCCATATACTCAATAATTTTTCCAGATTTTATTTTAACCCGTGACTTTTCCATAAATTACAATAATTTTTTTAAAATTTTGTTTACTGTTTCAGGGTTGGCCCTACCTTTGGTGACTGCCATCACCTTACCTACTAAAAATTGCAGTGCATTTTCTTTTCCCCTTTTGTAATCCTCAACTGGTTTTGGATTTTGTAAAATCACCTGTTTTACAATTTTCTCAATTTCAGCAGCATCAGTTAATTGAACCAAGTTTTTCTCTTTAATAATATGTGAAGGGTCTGCTCCTGTTTCAAACATCTCTGCCAAAATCTGTTTTGCCATTTTACTTGAAAGCTGGCCCTCATAAATTAAAGTAATAAACTCAGCAAAGTTTTCAGGGGTAATCAAAATATCTGAAACCTTCTTTCCCTTTAAAAGCCCTTGAAGGTCTGTGAGAAGATAATTCACAGCAAGTTTTGTTAGTTCTTTAAATTCTTTTTCTTCTACTTTGCCTTTAATTTCTATTTCCTTTACCCAATTCCTCAGCTCTGAAGCCACCTTTTCAAAATACTCACCCAATTCTTTATTTATTACTAAAATCTCAATTTCTTTATCTAAAAGCCCATATTCTCTTTTAAACCGCTCTCTTCTCTCTTGAGGTAATTCTGGTATCTCTGCCTTTATCTTTTCAAGATTTATAATATCTTCTGAATTTTGGCCATTAAAATTTGAGGTTTGTTTGGTATGTGAAATTTGAAGGATTGGCAGGTCTGGGTCAGGAAAATAGCGGTAATCATGTGACTCTTCCTTTTCCCTCTGGCTAAAGGTCTTTTGTTTTATATCATGCCACCCCCGTGTTTCTTGAACAACCCTTTTGCCTGATTCTAAAATCCTGGTTTGTCTATTAATTTCATATTCAATAGCTTTTTCTATCGCTTTAAATGAATTAAGATTTTTAATCTCAACCTTGGTCCCTAACTTTTGATTTTTGGTTTTTGATTTTTGATTTTGTGCCTGAAGGGATATATTCACCTCAACCCGCATTTGCCCTTTTTCCATATTTGCTTCTGAGACCTTAAGATACCTTAGAATCAATTGAAGCTCTTGAGCAAATTTTCTAGCTTCTTGAGCTGTCCTTATATCTGGCTCAGTAACAAGCTCCATTAAAGGAACGCCTGCCCTGTTAAAATCAATTAAGGAGTAACCTTCGGCCTCCGGATGAACCCCCACACCAGAACGAGGACAATCCCGCCCAAGGTCGGGATAAATCGGCAAAGCCTGTCCTCGTTTGATGTGGGGGTGAATCAATTTTCCAGTATCTTCTTCTAAATGGATTCTATTAATTCTAATTCTCCTTTTGTTAATATCTAAATATCCCTTTTTACACAAAGGCATATCATATTGAGATATTTGATAACCTTTTGGCAAATCAGGATAGAAATAATTTTTACGGTCAAATCTTGACTGCCTGGAAATCTGACAATTCAAAGCAAAACCTGTTTTAATTACCAACTCCACAGCTCTTTTATTAATTACCGGAAGTGTACCCGGATGACCCAAACAAACAGCACAGATGTTAACATTTGGCTCTTTCTCATCAGGGTCATTAGCGCAAGAACAAAACATCTTGCTTTCAGTATTCATTTCTGCGTGGATTTCTAATCCAATGACTGGTTGATATTTCATACTTTTTTGGCTTGTTCTATAATTTGAACTCCACTACTTGTACCAATAATATCAGCTCCTGCTTCTTTCATCATTTCAAGGTCCTTTAATGTCCTGATACAGCCGGCTGCCTTAATAAGCAAACCAGGAGCTGATTCTTTCATTATCCTTACATGCTTAGCTTTTTCCTTAAGTTCTAAATTATCTAAAGGATCTCTTTCAGTAGAGGTCTTAACACAAAATGCTTTGGCTTCCTTTACTAATTCAGATGCCTTCTTAACCTCATCGTCAGTAAGATAACCACTGCCAATAATTACCTTTGTAGGAAGAATTGATGTAATCTCTTTTAGGTCATTAAGAACTTCATTATATCTTTTATATTTCAAATCAATTATATTCATTACTACATCTATCTCGTCAGCCCCATCTTGCTTTGCCTTTTGTACCTGCTCTACCCTGACTGAATGAGGACTCACGCCCATTGGCGGATCAATCAGTACAACCACCTTAATGCCGGTCCCTTTTAACTCCTGCTTGGCTAATTTCACCCATTCAGGATTAACACAAACCCCACGAAACCCATATTTTTTCGCTTCTTCGCAGGTCTTCTTTATATCTTCTTCTGTGGCTTCTTGTCTTATGTTAGTATGGTAAAGTATCTTGCTTATACTTTTTATATCTCTCATAATGCTTTATAAAAGTCATAACACATATAGCGCTTTTTGCGTTATATATGTTATCTCGTTATAGCTTATTACTTATTATGGTTTTGATTTGCTCAAAGACCTTTTCGGGCGATAATTCACCATTAATAATATATACATTTTCAAATTCTTTGCTTAATTTCTCATAATTCTGCCAAACCTTTTCTAAAACCTCTTCTCTTTCAAAAAGCTCCATACTAAAACGATTCTGTTTAATCCGTTCTAAACAAACCTTTGGTGCCACCTTTAACAAAAATGTTAAGTCAGGTAATAGAAATTGTTTATTAATCTCAACCAACCAATCCCAATCTTTTATATCTAAAGCACCATAGGCAATAGTAGAAAAAAAATAACGGTCACAAACCACAGTAATGCCTTTCTTAAGTAAAGGTATTATTTCTTTTTCTAAATGATGAGCCCTGTCTGCTGCAAAAAGAAGCTGAAGGCATTCTGGCTTTGTCTTCCAATTATGAGTAAGCTGGCCACGAATAAGGCCTCCTATTAGATTATTGGTCGGCTCTTTAGTCAAATAAGCCGTGGTTTCCCCTAATTGAAATTTCAACCCAGAACTATTAAGATAATCAACTAATTCATCTGCTTGAGTGCTCTGGCCTGAGCCATCCAGGCCTTCAAAAACAATAAATTTTCCTTGATATGGATTTTTTCTCATAATTAGCTTTATTTTATCATACTCTTAAAACAAAAAAAAGAGAGCTTTTAAAAAGCTCTTATTGATTCATATTTTTTTATCCATCTTGCCCATTCAGCAAAAAGTTTCTCTTGTATAAGTACTGCCATATCTTTGTTAAATTTCTCAATAGACAAACCCTTTCTTAATTCTTCCTTGGTAGGGATAAAAACCTCTGTCTTGGAATTTTTAAAAGGACAAACTGGATAAAATGGATGCTGTTTTCCTGCTCTTACTCCGGTAACTCCACTTTCTGGACAAACTCCTCTCATAAAACCTCGGCATCCCACTAGTCCTCTTATTTCTGGCAGATTCCTTATCAGTTGAAAATATAACTGGCTAGCCAAACAACGCATTTCTGGCGAAGCCCGCACACAAAGCCGTAGAGAAAGCAGGTTTAACAAGGAACGCAGGTTTATAGTGACATGATATATACCCACTGCCTGCGCAAAAGGCAAAACATATCTGGCTATTTCTCTTGGAATCTTTCTATTTAACAATGTTTCGTATCTGTTTATAGCCACATTTACCCCTTCTTTCAAAAGCTCAGCATCGTTTACCGTCCGCTGAAATTCTCTAATAGGTAATAGATGTAATGGTAAAATTACTTCATATGCCCGTTCTTTTTTCTCGATTCCTTTATCAGCTTCAATATATCTGGTAGAAAACCCGGTACGGCTTACTATTCTATGCTCTAAGAATTCTGGAGCGTTCCCCTTAGACATCTTTAAATCAAACTTTATGATTATATGTTCTAAAGCAGAACCGTAATCATTTTCAACCATCATTTTAAAAACATCTTTGTCTTTTACTGCTTCTGGTACTCCGCTCATCCGAGCAGAATAAACTACTTCTTTCCACGCATCTTCTCCGTTAACTACTCTAAAATTCCAAATTTGCGGTTCAACAATTTTTACATCCATTCTAATCACCTCTTTTTTATATATTCATATGTTAAACAACTATAGTTCTTTTATATCATCAAAATAAAAAAGCGTCAACTCCGTGTACTATATAAAGACACCAGCAACACTTTTATTGCTTCAGAAACTGTTTCTCTTGGCAAAATTTTCCTCAGAATATTCTTAAACTTCTTTTTGATATGCGCCATAGATTTTAATCGCTTATTAAAAAACCTAATCAGTATTATCTTCTCAAATTAAGTTAATTTCAACCATTTAAGGATCTTAATGCTTAGCACATAGCCCTTAGCTTAAGGAGGTGCTAACTCAAGCACCTCCAAGTATATAAAAAATTTATTAATTCTAAATCTTAAAGATTGTAATAAAATTAGGATATAATTAGTTAGATAAAAATTGCTGTAATTTTGGCTCTAAAGAGGGTTTAAGTTTAATTGCTTCCTGAGCGTGCTTTTTGGCTAAATCATTGTTTCCTATCTTATAAGCAATCTGCATAAGCACTAAATGGGACTGTGCCAAATCAGGTTCTAAATCTAATGCCTTTTGCGCCAAAGAAAGTGCTGTATTGTGATCTCCCTGATGTAGTTTTGTTTGTGCTAATGCCCAATATCCTTGCTGATTAGAAGGACTAAGCTCTATTGCTTTTTCTAAGACCTGTTGGGCACGAGAAACCTTTGAAGAATCAATAACAGCATAAAGATTATAAAGCTGGCCCAATCTAAGATAAGAACGAAAATCCAATGGCGATTCTTTAATGCTTTTTTCCAATTCTTGGGCAAGAAAATTAAGGTCCTCTTTTAGTTTATCCTTAGACACATACTGGGCTTTACCGCTTTGAACAAATCTACTTAATTGGTCAACAAAAAATCCCCTTATTTGATATCTTCCTACTGGAGAGGTTTCTAATGCTTTTTTGTGAAAAACCATTTTTTGCTCAATATCGTTGGTCTGAATAGCTTTAATCACATAGTAATCTGTTTTCAACGGCTGGATTATAAATTTATTAAAAGAAAAAACAAAACAAATTAAAATCACTACTGTGATGTATTTTTTCTGAGAAAGCCCCACTTCTTTTTTATAATTACTTTCTTGGTCCTGAGTAATAAAGGCAATAAATCCTAAAATCAGAAACCACATCATATAACTGTTTATCATATCAAAGACAGTAAGATTTTGCACAAAGTAAGCAACTAAAACAACAGAAAATATCCCTGCTGTCCAAAAATCAAGTTTTTCTTTAAAATATCTTCTCCATAAAACATAAAAAGCAGAAGCAAAAATTCCTAAATATCCTAAAAAGCCAAAAATCCCTACAGTAATTAATGTATCAAGTATAATATTATGAGCCCTGTCAAACCACATTTCTCCACCACACTTAGACGAAGGCAGGCAAGGATTAAAGTACTTGGTAAATACCAAATTAAAATTTTCCGGACCCCAGCCAAATAATGGCCTTTCCTGCCATCCTTTCCAAGCCATATCCCAAACTATTACCCTGTCAACACCAGCCCTTTTGGTAAATTCTTGCTGAACAACACTTCCTGGTTGAAAGAGCAAAAAAAGAAGAATAAAAAAAACTAATATAGAAGCAATAAGGGAAACTTTTCCTATATTATTCAAACAAGATTTTTTGGGCACAAAACTTAAATAAAGAAAAAACAACAAAATCAGTCCTCCAAAAAAAGAAACAATAGCTGCACGGCCAGTGCTTAAAAGTAAAGCCAAAACAAGAAGAACAGAGGTTCCTAAGGAATAAGTTCTAAAATTATTTCTGGTTTTTAAACAGAGATAAAGCGCCAAAAATACATTAAACAATAAATAAGTGGCTAAAAAAGAGCTATTGCCAATAGTCGCTCCTCCTCTCATAGAAACCTTTAGATCTGAAGGCCCAACCCTAACAAACAAGCTTATCAAACCAATTAAGCTAGCCACAAGAATGGATATCCCGAAAATCTTATACCAATCTTCTCTTTTGTTGAAAACAGAAGAAATCACTATAAAAAATGCAAGTAGGTGAAGCCACATAAGAAGGCCTGTCATTCTTTCAAACTTTGACCAAAAACTATAAGAAAAATCAGCGCCGAACACAGAGCTTAAAATTACAAAACCCACAAACAAAATCAAAGAAAGAAAAAGGACATTTGACCTCGGCCTGTATCTAGGGCAAGAAAGAGCTAAAAAAACATAAGCAGTAAACATTATCTCTGTCAAAGCCATAAAATACAAGCTCTTAGGCCCCACATAAGGAAAAAAGAACCTTCCGCTGATAATAAGAGGAGTAAACAAAACTAAATAAACTGACCATTGAATAATTTTTAAACAAACAGAGTTTGTCTCATTTTCTTTATAATCTTCTTTTTTATAACCCTGTAGTTTTCTTAATTGTTTTTCTCTTGATTTCCTGCCCATAATTTTTATTTTTTATAGTTAGTTTGATGCTTGAAATTTTTTATTTTTTGCTAATACTCAGTTAGTTATATTATATCTTATCAGTTGAAATTCTCCAACTTCTGGATTATTATAAATAATATGTATTTTGTGCATCCCCAAATAAAAATAAACAAAGAAAATCTGAAATCGGTTTTTAATTGTTTTTTTGAAAGGCCAAATTTAGAACACCTAAGATATACACTTAGTTCTTATTTTCCAGAAAAAAAAATTATTTTCACTGATATGGGAAGGACCGCCTTCCAGCTTATTATTGAGAAACTAAATTTGAGAAACACTCAAATGCTGGTTCCAGCTTATATCTGCGATATCTTCTTTGGCATATTTAAAAAATATAACATCCAGCCAATTTTTTTAGACATTGACACTGAAACCTTTAATATCAAAGCTGAACAAATCAAACAAAAAGCAAATCCTGGCGTTAAATCAATTTTGCTTCCCCATACCTATGGACTTGCTAATGACATTGAAAAAATTAAATCCCTAACAAACAATCAATTATTGATTATTGAAGATTGCGCTCATACTTTTGGAGCCAAATATAATAATGGATATTTAGGAAACTTCGGCAATGCAGCTTTTTTTAGTTTATACAAAATTTTTCCCACCTGTCGAGGAGGAATAGCTATTCTTCCTTCAGACCTGGATCTTAGGCAAGAAGACCTAATAAAAACTAAATTCAGTTTCAGAGATTTTATCTCTCTTTTAAACTGTTTCTCTTTGTTTGCCTTTCTATTTAAAAGTTTTGGTAGTTCCTTCCCCGGCCAGTTAACAGCCCAGAAAATGATTAGAAAAGAAAAATTTTTCCAGCCCTCGCAAATAAATAGAGTTTCCTTAAATCTCTTCCAGCATTTTTTGAAAAATCATCAAAAAAATTTAGAAAAGAGAATTAAACTGGCTTTATTCTTCCAAACAGAACTTAGAAAATTAGGATTTAAAGTTCAAAATTCTCAAAATAACAGCTTCGGTTATTTATCTGCTCTTGTTCCTAAAAATCTAAATAGAGATGCTTTAGTGAAAAAATTAAGAAAACATAAAATTTTCTGCACTAGAATTTGGCATTCTCCCATTATTCTAAATCCAGAGGTTCAGAAACAATATCATCTTGATTTAGATAAATTTCCCAACACAATAGAAACCGCTAAACGAATTATCAATCTTCCTTTGCAGAATTATTTTGAAAAAAGGGACATTGAAAATATAATTAAAGCACTAAAGCGTACGGTTCCAGCGCATTGTTTACAGTAAAAAAACCTCCCCCCTTCCTTTAGAAAAGGGGTATTTAAGGATGGCATCTGTTTTTCTGTTTTCCCCTTTCACTTATCTCCCTGCTCTCCCTCTAAAGGGAGGAATAAAGGAAGAGAATTCTTAAACCTTATTTTGCCAAAATCTGGTTGATTTTTGCACGGGTCCTAGGACCCACAAAACCTGTACCCTTAGTCAAACCATAAGGCGCCAAAATCTCTGAGGCGTATTTTTCTTGAAATCTAATCACAGCGCTTCTGGTCAAGGGTCCAAACCAACCAGAAACAATACCTTCAGGATAAATAGAAGGACCCTGAGACCTTAAAAACTCCTGAAGACAACGAACCTCTTTACTTCTTAAACCATAATAAAGGTTGTTCTCAAATTTTCCGCACCTTTTATGTTCTCTTTTCTGTAAAATTGCCTGAATCTGCGCCTGAAGCCGAGCTATCTCTGCCTTCAAGGCAGCTATCTGAGCCAATAATGCCTTAATCCTTTGCTCTTCTGCTTGCACAGTACCAGCTTTTAAAGTAAAGGGATAGGTGATTTCTGATTGGGAAAAGCCGGTAGTTTTCTTTTGGCTTGTAAGAACAAGTGTCAAAAAAGCATATTTTTTGTCAAAATCAGAAACAACAATATTGGCTTTCTGTTCTTTATCCAAGGATAGAAATTTTAAAGAACAGTTATTAGACATATCACAAAGAAAATAAGAAACCTTAAATTCACCATTGTCGCTTCCATCAAACTCTAAATTTAGATCGCCCCTGCCTCCCATAATTTTATACCAACGACCCGACCAATCTTTAATTGAATGTTGAATAGTCAAACTGCTTTCACCAGCAAAGGGCAAAAAATTCAAAGAAGGAACTACCCTAAAACTTTTCAAATTTTCATTTAAATAACAGTATTCTTCACCTATACTGCAATCATTAATAAACACAGCATTAAGCCAATCTTCAAAGATTTGAGTAAAATTTTTTTTAAACCCGTGTTTTCTTAGGGCATAGTTTATACTTTCAATCCCTTTTCCTGAATAATGCAAGGAATCAACCAAAATTTCTTTCCCATAATGGTCTACCAGATACTGAATAAACAAATTTAAACCACCATAATCAGCTTCTTTATTTTTCCACTCAGTTATAGAATCATTGGGGTATTTTAAAAAAATCTGAACTCTACGCTCAAGATTACTTCCTTGATAAACATCGTCATAACCAAGTAATGTAGGCGCATATTCGCTTCTGGCTTCATTCAGCCAAATCTCTTCTTCTATGCCGTATTGTTTCTCTTTTTGATTAAAACTAATCAAATGCATAAATTCATGGGCTAAAAAGGATTTGGCTAAAGGCACGGTTATATTATTAGCGTTAAGATAAATCATTTCCCTCATATTAGAGTAAGGAGCTTGAATACGAGGATACTCATCTTCTGTCCTGATATAACCGTTTACTCCTTGCTTCATTGGGTGAATTAAAATAGTAATTCTCTTATCATTATCAATTCCGGGCTTCCATTCAAAGCCATAAGTAGACGTTAAAACAGGATAAATTTTATTCTCAAATTCTGAAGATAAAGAGCTTAAAGCGGACTTAATTTTGCTCTGTTCAGAACTGTCAAGATTAACCCACCAGTTATTATCAATATAGAAATAAAGCTGACTGGTCTTTTCCTGCAAGACAGCAGTTATTTGTGTTCTCTCTGTAAGGTCATGTTCTGAAGCAATATAAAAAACTTGTTTCTGACCCAAAGAATCAGCACAGACAAAAAAGGGTAGTATTAAAAACCCAACTAAAATTAAAAAAAATTTTGCTTTAAAATAATCTCTCATCTAATCCAACATAATTGCCAAAAGATGACCTCTGCTAAAAGACAAAGGTCATACTTGGCATAAATTAATAAACAACTTAAATATTTGGCTGGGACCTAAATCCTTTCTCCCACCATTCCTGCAAAAAAGCCAAGAATATACCTAAAAACAATCCTAAAACAATGGCAAAAGCTATATTTAACAACCACTTTGGCTTTATTGGCTTATCAGAAATACTCGGCTGTTTAACTATCTGGGTGGGTTTAATTTCTTGGAGGGAAGCTTTTAAGGAATTAATCTCAGAATATAGGTCCTCTATCTCTTGTTTCTTTTTTTCCAGTTTTTCTTTTGCGCTATATAAAGCAAACTGAGATCCTGGAGTGTGATAATAAACAGCAGTTTTTTCCAATGCATCTATTTTTGCCTGCAGATTTTTTTCTTCCTGCTTTAAGGAGTTTACTTTATTTTCTATCCTTGTAATCTCTTGTTCAAAAATCTCTTTTTCAGCATTAAACTTTTTTTGATGGACTTGTAAAACCTTGTTGTTTATCTCTTGCAATATAGCTTTGGCTTGCCAAGGATCAGAAGAGTGTATTTCTATTACCAGCAGATTCGTCTCTTTTGGATTCTCAACTGATACTTGAGGATATTCTAATTTAATCTTCTGCGCTAATTGATTTAAATCTTCTAATGTTCTTTCCTTACCATTTAGTTTGCCAATTTCTAAAACCCTGCCAATTTCTAAAACACTATCAACCCTATAAACCTTTGGCATTAAAAAGCTATAAGCTCCTACCATTACTATCACAACTAAAAAAACCATAAAAACCAGCTTCTTTCTTTTAAGAATTACTTTTATATAATCAATTAAATTTATTTCTTGTTCTTGCATATACTTTAAAATTTATAAGAAACCCTGCTGTTGTTTAGGCATCTTTTCTGCCAAGGGTTTTAAACTGTAAACAACGCGTTTTAATTCCTACACTTAATTATAGCAAAATAATCTACTCTTGGGAAATATAAGGAGTGTAAGAAGGAACAAGCTCTTTAAGAATGGCTTTTATCTCTTGCTTATTTGAATTTTCAATTGCCTGTTTTAATTTTTGTAAATTAAAGTTTAGCTTAGCTTCATCTACATCTGAAAGTTTTGCCATAAAAATTTTTTGATGCTGGGTAGCTGTGGTTCCCTCTTCAGCTGTTAAAATCTCTTCAAAAAGCTTCTCCCCTGGCCTTGGTCCTGTAAATACAATAGGAATATCTCTGTCTACTTCAAACCCGGAAAGCCGGACCATTTCTTTTGCTAAATCTAAAATTTTAACCGGCTCTCCCATATCCAAAACAAATACCTCTCCTCCCTTACCCATCGCCCCTGCTTGCATAACTAAAAGACAGGCCTCTGAGGTAAGCATAAAATATCTCTTCATTTCCGGATGAGTAACCTCTACGGGTCCTCCTTTTTCTATCTGCTGTTTAAAAATTGGAATTACACTTCCCCTGCTATTTAAAACATTGCCAAACCGAACTGAGATAAAACTTGTAGTACCCTTCTTGTTTAGGACCTGACAAATCATTTCTCCTACTCTTTTTGTTGCTCCCATTACAGATGTGGGATTTATGGCTTTATCTGTGGAAATAAAAACAAACTTCTCTACCCCTTGATTCAAGGCCTTTTCTGCCAAAATTTTTGTTCCCCAAATATTATTCCTTACTGCCTCTTCTACTTCTTGCTCCATTAATGGAACATGCTTATAAGCTGCTGCATGAAAAACGACTTCTGGCTTGTATTCTCTAAACATCTGCTCCATTTTGATTGGATGACAGATGTTTCCAATCTTCCAAACAAAATTTAACTGAGGAAATCTATTCTTCAGTTCTTGGGAGAGGTTGAAAATTCCTGTCTCATCTTGGTCCAAAATTAAAAGCGAAGATGGATTAAACCTAGCAATCTGCCGACATAATTCTGAACCGATTGAACCCGCCGCTCCGGTTACCAAAACCCGTTTGTTTTGAATAAAACTTCTAATCTGACCTTTATCCAAAGAAACTGGCTCTCTGCCAAGGAGGTCCTCTACCTGAACCTCCCTGATATTTTTAACAGAAACCTGGCCATTAATAATTTCTGTCATTGAGGGGATAATTTTGATTTTCTTCATCCCCGCCTTTCTTCCTAATTCCACTGCTTTTTTAATCAAGCTCCTGCTTGCTGAAGGCAAGGCAATAATCATTTCCTGAATTTTATAATCCCTTGCTATCTGAGGAATTTGTTCAATACCGCCTAAAACCTTTACGCCATGAATTATACTTCCTTGCTTGAATTTATCATCATCAACAAAGCCAAGGGGTAAATAAGGGCTTGAAGAAGAACCTAAAATACTTCTTAAAATCTGTTCTCCAGCATCACCAGCTCCTACAATCAAGGTTGGACTTTTTTCTTCTTCAGCTTTTTTTTGAAAAAGCTGTAAATAAATTCTTTTAGAAAAACGAAGTCCTCCGCAAAACAAAAGAATTAAAAAATAACTAATAAAAAGAACAGAACGGGGAAATCCTTGGAAAACCTGCTCTTTCCTAAAGATATAAAAACAAACTATTAAAGATAAAAGCGCTAATATTGCTGATTTTATTAGAGATATCAATTCTTGAACGCTAACATAGGACCAGGAAAAAGAATAAAGTTTGAAAAAATAAAAAGCAGATAAATAAAAAATTAGGCCTAAAATAATTATTGTTTCAATGCAGTTAAAAGAGCCAATCTTAACAAAATATTGACCGGGAATCTTACCGTCAAATCTTAAAATAAAAGCCAGATAAAAAGAAAAAGAAATTAAGGCAATATCGCTTACCAGAAAAAACAGGGCTCTAGTCCTTGATGTTTTAGGAATAATTTTAAAAAAATTCTTAAACATAGAACTTGCGCACGCAATTTAATACATAATTTATCTGCTTATCAGTTAGCTCCGGATACATTGGTAGAGAAATAACCTCTTTGGCAAGCTGTTCTGTATAGGGAAGAGAAAAATGAGAAAGACCAAGCGCTTTATGATAATGATTGGGGATTGGGTCTTTAATCAAGGTCTCTACTCCTTGTTCTTTTAAAAATTCAAATAGTTCATCTCTTCTGGGAACACGCAAAACATAATTTTGATAAACATCAAAACGCCTCTCATCTGAATCTGGTGCTGGCGGAAGTTTGATTTCCGGAACACCCGCTAAACCCTGGTTATAGATCTTTGCTATTTCCCTTCGCCTTTCTATCCATTCTGGCAAATACTTTAACTTAACATTCAACACAGCTGCCTGTAGGTTGTCTAAACGGCTAGTAAAACCATAGCAGAGTATATTGGTCTTGGTTTTTTGGCCATGGTCTCTTAAGAGTCGAACCCTTCCGGCTATTTCTTCATCACTGGTGGTTAATACTCCTCCATCACCAAAGCACCCTAAAATTTTTGCCGGATAAAAACTAAAACATCCTGCCAACCCAAAGCTCCCTGCCATTTTATTATTAAATCTGGCTCCTAATGCCTGAGCAGAATCCTCAATTACTTTCAGGTTATATTTTTCAGCAATCTGGCTCAACCTATCCATATCGCAAACACGACCATTAAGGTGAACAGGGATAATTGCTTTGGTTTTAGAAGTTATTACCTGCTCTAATTTATCCATATCCATTAAAAAATCTTCTCCCACATCTACTAAAATCGGAGTTGCGCCGCAATGAACAATAGCAGCAATGCTGGCAATAAAAGTATGGGAGACAGTTATCACTTCGTCTCCCTTGCCAATACCTAGGGATTTTAAGGAAAAAATTAATGCATCTGTACCACTGTTAAGCGAAACCGCATATTTTGTTCCTACAAAAGATGCAATGCTTTTCTCAAAATTTTCAACATCTGAACGATTAATTAAGTCGCCTCGAGCAAGCACATCCTGTATAGCAGAATCTATTTCTTTTTTTAAATTCTGATACTGCAATGAATAATTCACGAATGGAACCTTATATTTCATATCAAGCCAGAATAGATTTATTATTTGTTAAAATTATCATCGTGATTATTTAGTATATACAACATTTTTTAAAAAATCAAATTAAAAAAACCTTATCAAAATGATAAGGATTTTTTATTTCAATTTAACTATCTTAATTTTTAATCAAAGCCGGATATAGGCCGGTTCCTTTGATTTATATGATTCTAAAATAATGTTTCTAACCTCCTCTGGTTTTTTTGCAATAAAGGTCTTGAGATTTGGCAAATGCTGCAAAATTCTTATCTCTTCATTTTCAACGATAAGATTATGACTAAATCCTAAAAACTTATATTTTTCACTGCCTTTGACTCCAA
>CAYNVZ010000012.1:0-16685 GCA_964400775.1 uncultured Candidatus Saccharibacteria bacterium
TAAATATATCTTGGTTGATGAATTCCAAGATACTAACTGGTCCCAGTACGAATTAGTTAAATTATTGGCTTCTCCGAGAAATAATTTGGCTGTTTCAGCAGACGATGACCAATGTCTCCCCGGGGAAACCAAGATAGACATATTTAAAAATGGAAAAATTAAAAAAGAGAAAATTAAAAATATAAAAAAGGGAGATAATGTTTTAACTGGAATAGGAAAGGGACACATAGGAATATCTAAAGTGAATAGAATATTTAAGAAAAAAAAGCAAGCAAAATTACTCAGCATCACCACAAAAAATGGCTATAAATTGACGGTTACAGATAATCATAAGATGTTCTGCGTCGTTCCCAGAACTTCTCGCGGGAAATACCACTATGTTTACCTGATGTATAGACAAGACATAGGATGGAGAATGGGAGTAACTAATGATTTGGTTCTTAGGTTAAAATTAGAACGTTCTGCTGATAAAATCTTAGCTATAAAGGCATTTAATACAGATAGGGAAGCGAGATATTACGAAACTTTATGGTCACTCAAATATGGCATACCTACCAGTTGTTTCCAAAAAAGAGGCAGGGCAGTCATTGAAGGAAAGTTTCTAAAAAAATTATATAAAGATATTGATGTTGAAAAAAATATTCAGCGGTTAGCTAAAGATTTAAATATAGATTTAAATTCACCTCATTATTGTTTAGATGCTGTAAATAGAGGCAACAAAGTAAGAATTACAATCAATTTACAAATGTGTTATAGAAAATACAGAAACAAAGAGCATATAAAAAGCGGTAAAACGTTATTGCTAAATCCTCGAATTACTCACAGAATTACTTTAGAAACCTCGGATAAAGCAACAATTCAACAATTGGAAAAAGCCGGCTTCAAATTAGGAAAAGCAAAAAAAGGGATGAAATTAAGTATTGAAAGCGATAATTTGAAAAAATTAGGACTAATAGTCAAAAAATTACAAAATTTAACCGGGGGATTTGTAAGGTGTAAATTTAATGCAGCGGCTAAATATGATCAGCCAACGAGTAATAATCGAAACTACGTAGCTTTAGTTATGCCTGCCAAAAATTTAGTGCTTGGTCATTATCTTCCAATAAGAAGAAAAAATGAAATAATTTATGACCAGATTATAGATATTAAAGAAAATAATAAAAAATTAATAGTTTACGATTTAGAAATAGATAAAACTCATAATTTTATAGCCAATGGAATTGTGGTTCATAATTCTATTTATATGTGGCGTGGAAGTTCCTTTAATAATGTTTTAAGATTCAGAAGGGACTATCCACAAGCCAAAGAAATAATTTTAATCAGAAATTATCGCTCGCCTCAAAATATATTAGATCTAGCATACAAATTCATCCAACTAAACAATCCCAACCGTTTGGAATACCAGCTTAACAAGGTGGAAAAAATTACTAAAGATGCAAAAGAAAAAGGAGTAGATTTAACCAACTTTACCAAAATCAATAAAAAACTAATTGCCTGTCAAAAAGATAAAGGTATTATTGAGGTCCTTCGTTTTAAAACCTTGGAAGAAGAGGCAAAGGGCGTGGTAGAAAAAATTATCTACATATTAAAACAAGACAAAAAAGCCACCTTTAACGACTTTGCCATCTTAATAAGAGCTAACAATCAAGGACAGCCATTCTGTAAAGAATTAGAAAGACGTGGGATTCCTTATCAATTCTTGGCTTCAAAGGGCCTGTATTCTAAACCAGTGATTCTGGATATTATCTCCTATTTGAAATTGCTGGATAATTATTATGAGAATTCATCTTTTTTCCGAGTGTTAAACTTCTCTTGTTTTAAGATTCCCACAGAAGATATAGTTAAAATAACCCAATATGCCAATCGCAAAGCACAATCAATTTATGAAACCCTCCAGCAGGCACCTTTAATCCCTGAAATAGAACAAAAAACAAAAAACAAGCTCAACCAATTACTCGCACTAATAAAGAAACACTCAGAGCTGGCTAAAACAAAAAACATCAGCGAGATTTTTGTGGTCTTTTTGAAAGAATCAGGATATTTAGAAGAAATAGTAAAGAAAGAAAAAGAAACAGAACTTAATTTAATTAACCAGTTCTATAATAAAATCAAGAAATTTGAGGACTCCCAGATTGATCCACGTTTAAATAATTTTATACAACAGCTTGATTTAGAACTGGAATCAGGAGAGCAGGGCTCGTTAGAAACAGATATTCAAGAAGGGCCTGATATGGTTAAAATTCTTACTATTCACAAAGCTAAGGGTTTGGAATTTAAATATGTCTTTTTGGTTAATTTGGTAGATAAGCGCTTTCCCTCAATAGAAAGAAAAGAACCAATTGAGATACCAGAAAAGTTGGTAAAAGAAATAATACCTGAAGGAGATATTCATTTACAGGAAGAAAGAAGATTATTCTATGTAGGAATGACCAGAGCAAAAAAGGGATTGTTTTTCACCTGGGCAGAGGACTACGGGGGAATGAAGAAAAAGAAGCCATCTCGGTTTTTAATAGAATGTGGTATAGAAAAAAATAAAACGCAAAGAGAAGATACATCAGTTGATAAATTACAAATTCAAAATTACAAATTACAAATAAATTCAAAATTCAAAATTCAAAATTCAAAAAATTTTTTAATTCCTCCTTATTTCTCTTATAGCCAAATAGCTGCCTTTCAAAAATGCCCTCTTCAGTATAAATTTGCCCATATTTTAAAGATACCCAGGCAAGGATCTGCTATGTTCAGTTTTGGAAAAACTATGCATCAGACCCTGTATGAATTTTTAAAAATAAATTACCAAAAAAGTAATATCAAGCAAACAAGTATTTTTTCTGATGCAGGGCAGGTATCAAGTTCTCCGGAGCAAAAAATCTGTCTTAGTTTTCAGGACTTATTAGAAATTTATAAAAAAAACTGGATTGACGAATGGTATGAAAGCAAGGAACAAAAAGAAAAATACTATAAGCAAGGAATAAAATCACTAAAAGCATTCTACGATGATTTCTTAAGAAAACAGCCAAAAATCCAGCTTATAAACAAAGAACCCGCTCTGGAACAAAATTTTAATCTAAAAATAGGAGAATACACTGTAATCGGAAGGATTGACAGAATAGATGTAATTTCCAATAAAGGCGAAGTAGAAATTATAGATTATAAAACAGGGAAACCCAAAAATAAGTTAACATTAGAAGAAAAACAACAACTTTTAATCTATCAAATAGCAGCTGAAGAATCTCTGGGATTAAAACCGGCAAAGCTTACTTATTATTATTTAGACAACTGTAAAACTCTTTCTTTCTTAAATGATGAAAAAGAAAAGCAGGGTTTTAAAGAGCATTTAAAGGAATTGTTTAATAAGATTGAAAACAGCGATTTTAAGCCAACCCCGGGATGGCACTGTCAATTCTGCGATTTTAAAGATATTTGCGAATATAAAACCCTGTAAGGGATTAACAAAACAAGGCGGATAACCCTTTATCCGCCTGTATATTGCTGCTAAAACCATCAGAATAAATAAAAAAAACAAAAATGCCATCCATAGAATCCAATATAATAAAGATCTAAACGATCTAGTTTCATTTTTTTTCATTTTTATTTTCAAACAGCTACAATATATAACAATTATAATATAATTTTTTCAAAAAGCAAGCCATCTGTTCGATGGCTTTTAGAAATTCATTTTCTTCTCTATATGCTTCAAAAACATTTGTTATATTTATTTTCTTGACAAAAGGGAATTTTTTGATAAAGTAGAAGTATAAAAACAAGGAGGGTACCTTAAAAATGGAACAAACTAGATTGAAAAACACTGGATTGATAGCAGGAGTGATTGTCAATGCTACAAAGGAAAATATAATACCGCAACTGATAAAAGCCAAAAAATTAGGTGCTGATTTGGCAGAGATAAGAGTTGACTTATTTCAACCGCAGAGACAAAATAAAAAAACAATAATGGGAGTATTTAGCGAAATTTATTTTCAGAGAAATTATGGAGCCAAAATCTCACCAATTATTGCCACAGTTAGAAGAAAAAAAGAAGGAGGTAGATTTAAAAAAAAGGAAGAGCGTCGTCTAATAGTATTTATGAATATAATATCATATTTGAGCCCGGGAGATTTTGTAGATATAGAATTAAAAGCAAGCCCAAAAGTAAGAGATGCAGTAATTGAAGAAGCCAAAAAACAAGGATTAAAAGTGATTGTGTCTTATCATAATTTAAAGAAAACGCCTCCCTATAAAGAACTTGAAAATATTATTGAAAGAGAGATAGAAATCGGGGCGGATGTAGCAAAAGTAGCTGTGCAAGCAAATGACACTCAAAATGTATTTACTTTACAAAAGCTCTTAGACAACCATAAAGATAAAAAAGTGATTATACTCCCAATGGGAGAAAAATGGAAAAGCTTTCGACTTTTGGTTCCGTTTCTAAACAAGAATTATATCAATTATGGAATCATCTCTGGCGCAAGCGCGCAGGGACAGCCGACGGTAAAGGAGCTTAGAGATGCATTAGACCTGGTAAACTCAATGTTATAAAATTTATAAAACACAATAAAGACAGCTTCAATTAAAGCTGTCTTATTTTATAAAGAATCTTGCTAATGACAAATCTTCGCATGGCAACGATTTACCAAAGGTTTATCAGTAAAAAATAGATATGAACACTGATTTCTATTTCATTTTATTTCACAATTCGCCACTCTATTTCTGACTCTTTCCCAGCAAACTCTAACCACTCGCCGTATTCATTAATCACATACCATTTCTTTTTTGTCTCTGACCAAACCATTGGATTGCCTTGATAATAGGGTTTTTTCACAATCTCTTTTGGTTTTAGACGGTCAAGCTCAAGCCATTTTTTAAAAACTGTCTCAATAGCATAATCAAGGTTTCTTGATTTTGCCCATTCAG
Organism: uncultured Candidatus Saccharibacteria bacterium; assembly: GCA_964400775.1. Taxonomy (GTDB): domain Bacteria; phylum Patescibacteriota; class Minisyncoccia; order Minisyncoccales; family JAGLUP01; genus CAYNVZ01. Next base: position 4,912 of record CAYNVZ010000012.1, read on the forward strand.
CTACTTTGGTAATGGCTTGCTTGGCTTTATCAACTGAACCAGCTAACTCTAATAATTGTTTTGCTGGTCTGGTAAATCTTGAATAAATAATTTTTCTCTTTTTGGCGTCTCTTTTAATCTGGGCCAAGCTTAGTCCCTTTGTTTTAAAATAATGAGTTACAATCTGTCTGATAGCGGTTTCTTGTTTTAATTGTTCATAATATTTAATTTTTCCTGTTTTTAGATATTCTTCTACCTTTAAGGCAATACTTTTACCCACTCCTGGAATTTCCTTAAGCCCGTTTAAGCCCCTTTTTTTATAAATCAAAGAAACATCCTCTTTTAAACCCTCAATAGCTTTGGCTGCCTTTTGATAGGCCTTGGGCTTAAAAGTTACTCCCTTTATCCTCAACAACTCTTCTATTTGATATAATAATTTGGCAATTTGTTGATTAATTTTAGCCATTTTTATTTTTACTCTGCAAAACCATTAAGAATTTTTATTGGTATTTTTTAGCAGTGAATTTATAGATTATAATTTTTTCAATATATGGATCAATCCCGGCCTTCTGGCAGGCAATTGAAATCTGTTTTTCTGGGGTATCTATACCTTCTAAATCAGGAAGCAAAAGTCCTGATTTAAAAGTCCTGTGTCCGTTAAAAACTACATCTGTTTTGTCTGGAGAAACAACAGGCGCTGTTTTTACTATAATACCATATTTTTTAGGATTTAATTCCTTTAAACTTTTTACCAATTCCGGCTTTCCTAAAATATATACAGTATAAGAGAGAAAAGGAAGCTCTTGTTCCTGAATTGGGCTAAAGCGATAATCTTCTGTAGCAGCAGCAATGGCATTATAAATAATCTCTTGGGCAAGATTTTTTCTTGTAGGAAGATAAGTGCCGATACAACCCCGCAGTACAAGCTTCGCTTGACTACGGTGCAGACCTCGCAAATTGTTTTCTTTCTCAATGGTAACAAACACCCCTGCCTTTTTGCTAAAAAATTCTTTAGGTAAATTTTTAGGAGGGGTAATTATCTTACCTTCTTTAACATAGGCCTCAACTGCAGATTTAGCTAAAAGAATATAAGGATTCATTATTATATTTTATACTACTTTACAAAATAAAAAAGAGCTAATTTAGCTCTTTAATCTTCTTTGAGAGGTTCTCTTAAGGAACTTATAAATACCTTAAAAAGAAATCTATTAATCTTTTTAAGGCGCTTTAATATAACTTCAGGACTCTTTCCTACTTTACGAGAAAGCTCTTCAATTCCATTTTTTCTTATAAAATAATCTATCTCTATTGCTTTCTTAAATATCTCAATATCTTGTTGAGTTATACCCTGTTTTTTTGCTTCTTCTATTACCGCTTCATCAATTGCCATCTTTTGTCGCCCTTTCTTTCTTCGGCTTACTATGCTCTTCCCGAACTCTTCCCGAGGCGGGATTGTTCCTCCGCATCTTTTTCTTGACATTTTCTCACCTCCATATTTATATTTTAAAAGAGCGAAAATCCTCGTGGGATCTCCGCTCCTTTGTTTTCCAAGCGAAGATCGTCCCTTGGATATTTAAATATATATAGCACGAATAATATCTTTTTGTCAATTTTTTTAAAGAATTTTGAAATTTATCACTAAATAACCCACGCCAAAAGGTCCTTCGTAAGATAAAATCTCCGGCTGCCAACTTAAGCCACTCAAGGCGCCCAGTAAAATTATTATCGAACGATATCCGCATTCTCCAGCTTCTTCCACTAAATGGGGGTCAATATTCAAAATTCCTTTAACATCTTTTTTCTCCAAAAGCTCAATTAGTTTTTTATCAAATTCTTTTCCCTTTGGCGTAAAACCGGCTGGCGCTCCAGGTATTAACCGATGAGATAGATCGCCAGAAGCAATTATCCCATAAAGATTGTTCTTCGGTAATTACTGTATAAAGAAGTTGGTCGAATTTAAAATAGGTTTTCAAGTCCAAATAAGAGTAAACTAATGGAACAACTTTGAAATTAAAATGCTTTTTAGCTAGTATACAGTTTCACCACATTGTTTACAATAGCTTCCACCCCTGCCTTAATCTCCCCCCACTTTTCTGCGAAAAGTGGTGGGGGAAAAGTGGGGATGGGGAAAATATTGTTAACAACCTGGTGAAACTTTACAATTATTTTAGAATTAAATCTAAATCTTCATTGCATTTAGAGCATTTGCCATTTTTGTCATATCGTTCAATAAAATAACCGGTTCTTTCAATCATCTTTGCATGACACTTGGGACAATAGGTATCCTCACTTGGCAGTCCGGGAATATTGCCAGTATACACATAATACAGACCTGCTTCTTTGCCCGCCTGATGGGCTTTCTTTATGGTTTCCAGTGGAGTTTCTGGCAAGTGCTGAAGTTTCCAAGAAATTAATCCTGAAAATTGCGTAATATGCCAAGGGGTCTCTGGGCCAAGTTCTTTCTTGATAAAATCAGCGGTTTTTTCAAAAATTTCTTTTTTGTCATTTAAAGTGGGAATTACCAGCGTTGTAACCTCAACCCAAATTTTTTTCCTTTTTAGCCGTTTTAAAGTATCAAGCACCGGCTGAAGCCGTCCGGCGCAGTATTTAATATAAAACTCATCCTCAAAGCTTTTTAAATCCACATTAGCAGCATCTAAATAAGGAGAAACTAAATTCAAGGCCTGTTCAGAAAAAAAACCAGCTGTAACCCAGGTATTCTTTAAACCCTGTTTTTTCGCTAACTTCATTGTATCTAAAGCATATTCTAAAAAAACCGTAGGATCAGTATAGGTATAAGAAATAGAAGGAGTATTGTTTTTTAAAGCGATTTTTACAATTTCTCTTGGACTAATCTCCTGACCTTCAATTGGCCGGCCCAATTTTGGTCCTTGAGAAATACTCCAGTTCTGACAGCTTTTACAGGCAAATTGGCATCCTACTGTAGCAACAGACAAAGAATAGGTCCCAGGTAAAAAGTGAAAAAATGGTTTTTTTTCAATAGGGTCAATATTTAAAGCGCAACACTTATTATAAACCAGAGAATAAAGTTTGCCATTTTTATTTTCCCGTACACCACAAAGACCCCTCTTGCCCGGCTCAATAACGCAAAAATGAGCGCAGTTTTGACACTGGACCTTTTTATTAGAAAGTTTTTTATAAAGCAGAGCTTCTTTTGCCACTGGTTTCATTTTATCAAAATCAGGGATTCCTGACAAATTAACGGTCAAGAGACATTGCCTCCTTATAACTCCTCAGAGAAAGAAAGATATAGGAAAAGATGAAGATCCCTTTTATCCTGAACGATATATGCTGAAACTGTACATATAAACCTCTTTTTTATTTTATTAAAGATGATATAATAGAAATAATTTGGAAAAAGTTCTATAATTAAACAAGAATAATAGAATTAGCCCGTTATCAAAGTGGCTGGTAATTACAATTAAATAATAAAAAGCTATGGAAGCTCAAGAATTTCTTCAAAACTTATCTCCTTGGCTTTTATCTCATGGAATAAAAATAGTGATAATTCTGGGAAGTGCTTTTTTGACTAATTGGTTTCTTAAAATTTTTATTGAAAGAATGGTCAAAAAGATAGTGGGCAAGAAAATGGAAAAAATAGCCCAGAAAAGAGCAAAGACCTTAATTAGTATTTTTGGTGGCACAGGCAAGTTTGTTATTGGATTCATTGCTCTCTTGATGATTCTCCCTGAACTCGGAATAAATATTGGAGCGCTTCTGACAACCGCTGGCTTAATTGGCTTGGCGGTGGGTATGGCTTCCAAGGAAATAATTTCTGATTTTTTGGCTGGACTTTTTATAATTTTAGAAGACCAATATCAGGTAGGAGACAAGGTAAAGATCGCCGGTATTAACGGAGAAGTAAAAGAAATAACTTTAAGGAAGACAGTTGTTAAAGATGAAACTGGACTGATTCATTTTATTCCCAATGGCCAAATAAAAATTGTGGCGAAAAAGATTGATAAAGAAAAATGAGAAATCCTGATAAAAACAAATCCGTTTGTTAGCCCGCTAAACAGGAGGTAAATATTTGGAATGATCCTTAGGATTTTCTGTTGTAAAAAATGTACTTGTCTTGTAATTCTTAACAATGCACGGTTCTTGACAAATATTTTTAATGGATTTAGTATAATGATAGAATAGCGTGTTCTTTGAAAAATGAATAGCTAATGTGGATTCAGTTTCTTAGAGTTGTTCCGATTACCTGCTGGAGCTTTAAAAAGGGGTTAATTTCTCCTTAACTCTGCTATGCAGAGTTTCAGGAGTTTTAAGAGTTTGATCCTGGCTCAGGATGAACGCTGGCGGCATGGATAAGGCATGCAAGTCGAACGGTCGCACTTTCGCTATCGCTCAGTGCTCCCGAATTCAAAATTCAAAATGCAAAATTCAAAATTTCTCAAGGGTTCCCAAAATTTGTAAAGCAAATTTTGGGACAAGATACAATTCAAAATTCAAAATTGTTTAAATTCTTTTTAGATTTTGCATTTTCATTTTGCATTTTGAGATTTGAGATTTGAATTTGAGCACCGAGCGGTAGCGAGGTGCGGGAGTGGCGAACGGGTTAGTAACACGTGGATTACATACCCCAAAGACGGGGATAGCTCCGAGAAATCGGAGGTAATACCCGATAGTCCGAATATTCAGTACGCTGAATATTCGGTAAAGATTGCGCTTTTGCGCTTTCGCTTTGGGATTGGTCCGCGGCTCATCAGCTTGTTGGTGAGGTAATGGCTCACCAAGGCGATGACGAGTAGGGGATGTGAGAGCATGTTCCCCAACATAGGCACTGAGACACGGCCCTAACTCCTACGGGAGGCAGCAGTCGAGAATCTTCCACAATGGGCGCAAGCCTGATGGAGCAATGCCGCGTGCGGGAAGAAGGCCTTCGGGTCGTAAACCGCTTTTCTCTGGGAGAAACCCCCCACCACTTTTCACGAATTTCATATCGCGAAAAGTGGTGGGGGGTGATAGTACCAGAGGAATAAGGAGCCTCTAATCACGTGCCAGCAGTGGCGGTAATACGTGATCTCCAAGCGTTATCCGGATTTACTGGGCGTAAAGCGTTCGTAGACGGTTAAATAAGTTTTTGGTTAAAGCCCAAGGGCTCAACCTTTGGGATGCCAAAAATACTATTTAACTAGAGGGCGTCAGAGGCTGGCGGAACCGACGGTGTAGGGGTGAAATCCGTTGATATCGTCGGGAACACCAAAAGCGAAGGCAGCCAGCTGGGGCGACCCTGACGTTGAGGAACGAAAGCGTAGGGAGAAAAAAGGATTAGATACCCTTGTATTCCACGCCGTAAACGATGGACACTAGCTATTGGCAGTATCGACCCTGTCAGTGGCGAAGCTAACGCGTTAAGTGTCCCGCCTGGGAAGTACGGCCGCAAGGCTAAAACTCAAAGGAATAGACGGGGACTCACACAAGCGGTGGACCATGTGGCTTAATTCGACGATAAACGAAGAACCTTACCAGGGCTTGACATCCAGCCGGTAAGTTTTCCGAAAGGAAAACCTTCCGCAAGGACCGGCTGGACAGGTGCTGCATGGTTGCGAATAACGACCCACTAAGGAGTAATCCTTAGTGAAAAACCAACTCATAACGGTGGAATCCTAACCTCGCCCATTAATTATCTTTAATTATTTTCTCTCAATGTTAAAATAGAGAATAGAGATAATGTGAAGTTAAAAAAATCTTAAAATGAGCCTAAAAAAGGACGAGGTGGACAACACCGTGGGAAGTACGAGTACTAATTTTTGTAATTTCTTTTCGTCAAAGAAAGATGCCTACATTCTTGGTCTGTGGTGCGCTGATGGCTATTGGTGGTCAAGCTCAATTGGCTTAAGTAATACAGAACCTGATTTACTGAACAAGTTTAAAAAATTTCTGAGAAAACATTTTTCAGAAAAGAGAATAAAATTTAATGGCAATCATCTGTTTGTGAATAGTAGACCTTTATTGAGAGAATTTAAAGAAGCCAAAACAAATTTAGAAAAGCTAAAGAAAGGAAATGTAATCAGAGCATATTTTGCCGGACGCTTTGATGGAGACGGTTCAATTAATAAAGATTTGCGAAGCGATTGTCGAATTGTCTATGGAAGAAAAAATGAAGCAAAAATAGATCAAAAGCTTCTCAAAAGAATTGGTATTAACAAAACAAACATTTATTATTACAAAAGCGCAAATACCTTTTGTCTTTATATCTCTCGTTATGAAGCAAAAAAATTCTTTAAAAGTATTTTACCTCATTCATTGAAATTACAAAAATTAAAATTAATTAGTACTCGTACCCCGTAGAGACTTAGTTTTCTACTAGGGCCTAGAAAACTTAATAGTAGCTTTTAACCTACTATTATACGTTGGCTCCCTTTTCGCGTAAAGGCAAAGAGAAAGGGAGATGGTATAGTCCATACCATAAGTAATTATGGAAAAATATGGTCGTCAGCTCGTGTCGTGAGATGTACGCTTAAGTGCGATAACGAGCGCAACCCTTGCCCTATGTTTTATGTGTCATAGGGGACTGCCTCGGACAACGAGGAGGAAGGTGGGGATGACGCCAAATCAGCATGGCCCTTTGATGCCCTGGGCTGCACACGTGGTACAATGGCTGGTACAATGGGTCGCAATGCCGTAAGGCGGAGCTAATCCCCAAAGCCAGTCTCAGTTCGGATCGAGGTCTGCAACCCGACCTCGTGAAGCCGGAATCGCTAGTAATCGCCAATCAGCCATGTGGCGATGAATATGTCCCTGAGTCTTGTACTCACCGCCCGTCACGTGAGGCGAGCCGGGAATACCCGAAGTCTCCTCATTTAAGAGGGGCCCAAGGTAGGCTCGGTGAGAAGCACGAAGTCGTAACAAGGCATCGCTAGGGGAACCTGGCGATGGACCACTTCATTTATTTTAAAAGGGTCGATTACGGTTGAAGAGTGAGAATTCTCTCTTTAATCGTAGGATGTTGGCCAATGTATCCTAAAGGTTGGCTACCCCTTTTCTCGGCCTTGCCAGATTTCATCTGGCAGGTCCAGCTTCAGTAAGGACAAATCGGAACAACTCTAAAAAACTGAACATATTCAAAAGGCATCCAGTTTTTGCAAGGATGCTTTTATTTTTCAGGCCATTATGCTAAAATAAAATAGAATGAGCAAGAAAAGAAAGCCAAAAATTCTTCTGGTTGAAGACGAAAAACTTCTAGCACAGATGTACAAAGATAAATTTATCAGAGAAGGATTTGAGATATGCTTAACTTCAGAAGCTAAAAAGGCCTTAAGCTTGGTCAAAAAGAAAAAGTTTGATTTAATTATGCTTGATGTTCTCCTTCCTACAGAAAACGGCCTTTATTTTCTTAAAGAATTAAGAAAGAATAAGAATCCTGAGATTTCTTCAATTCCGGTAATAGTTTTCTCAAATCTGGACGACCCAGAAATAAAAAGAGAAGCGTATAAATTAGGAATTGAAGAATATCTAATTAAAACCAATTATACCCCCAGTGGAATTGTGAAAAAAATGAAAGAACATCTACATCTATGAAAAGGACCTTTGCTGTTGAAACAATAAAAAACCTTGGAAAAGAGATAAAAATCTGTGGATGGGTAAATTCCAGAAGAGACCATGGAAAAATTATTTTTATAGACCTAAGGGATACCACCGGTCTTGTGCAGGTGGTATTTAGCAATAATCTGGAGCTAGCACAACAACTACGGCCAGAATGGGTAGTAGAAATAATCGGCACTGTAAGTAAAAGACCAAAAGGAATGGAAAATCCAAAATCTGAAACTGGAAAAATAGAGGTACAGGCCAAAAAACTAAAAATTCTTTCTAAGGCAGAAACCTTGCCTTTTGATATTCACACTGACGGCTATAAAATAAATGAAGAAAAACGATTGACTTATCGTTATTTAGATTTAAGAAGACCCAGATTGAGAAAAAATTTAGAGACACGACACAAGGTCATTCAGTTTATGAGAGAATTCTTAATCAAACACCGTTTCACTGAAGTTGAAACCCCAATCCTCACTAAGTCCACACCAGAAGGAGCCAGAGATTTCTTAGTGCCCGCACGACTACAGCCGGGAAAATTCTATGCCTTACCCCAAAGCCCCCAGCAATATAAACAGCTTTTGATGGTAGCTGGAATTGAAAGATATTTTCAGGTTGCCAGATGCCTGCGAGACGAAGATCCAAGAGCTGACAGACAGGCAGAACACACTCAACTTGATATTGAAATGGCATTTGTAAGTCAGGAAGATATCTTGAACTTAATAGAAGAGTTGTTCACTGCTGTGATAAAAAAATTATTTCCACAAAAAAGAATTACAAAAACTCCTTTTCCGCGAATTACCTATCAACAGGCCATTCAAGATTATAACACAGACAGACCAGACCTGAGAAAAAATAAATCTGACCCAGACGAACTGGCTTTTGCTTTTATCACTGATTTTCCAATGTTTGAATGGCAGAAAAAAGAAAAAAAATGGAAAGCAATGCATCATCCTTTTACTATGCCACAGACCCAAGACATTAAAGAAATCAAGAAAAATCCAAAAGATATTTTGGCATATCAATATGACTTTGTGTTAAATGGTTATGAAATCGGTGGAGGCAGTTTGCGAACCACAAATTTAGATATTTTAACAGCTGTTTTTGAGGTATTAGGACACAAGAAAAAAGATATAAAAAGAAATTTTGCTAATTATTTCAAGGCCTTTTCCTTTGGCGTTCCTCCGCACGGAGGCATTGCGCCAGGAATTGATAGATTTTTAGCTGTGGTCTTAAATGAACCAAGCATCAGAGAAGTAATCGCTTTTCCCAAAACCGGGGATAATCGCGACCTAATGATGGACATTCCATCAGAGGTAGAAGAAAAACAGCTCAAAGAACTGCACATCAAAATAGTAAAATGAATGATAAAAAACTAAAAAAAGGCATTGTTGTTTTTTTGGTTTTTTTTGTTAGTGTTTTTTTGAGTGCCAAAATAAATATCTTGGAAAAAAGCTTAGAGGATTTCTTCTTTTATCAAATAATTGAAAAAAATCCTAGTGTATTGAGCGCTGAAATCACATCCAATATATTGTTAAAGCCAAAAAGAAATCCAAAAATTCCCGAATTGAAGCTTGAGGCAAAATCAGCTATTTCAATATATGTTAATCCCCAAGGAAAAGAAAGAATACTCTTCCAAAAACAGGCCTTCAAGGAACTGCCCATTGCTAGTTTAACAAAGCTAATGAGCGCCTCAGTTGCTCTGGATGTTTATAGACCTGAACAAAAATTAAAAATAAGCCCTACAGCGGTTGCTCAGCCAGAAGAAAGAGGAAAGCTAAAGCCAGGAGATATTCTTACAGTAAAAGACCTTGTTTATATTATGCTTTTGGAATCAAGCAATGATGCAGCTCAGGCATTAGCAGAAGGAAAAGGTGAGAGTGAGTTTGTAGCACTAATGAATAAAAAGGCAGAATCTTTAAAAATGAAAAACACATATTTCTCTAATCCTTCTGGCTTGGACCCGAATAATAGAGAAACCCCTAATCTGTCCACAGCCAAAGATTTAGCCAAGCTGATAAAGTATCTAATATTCAAACAACCACAAGTTTTAGAAATAACCAAAACTCTCTCTTATGAAGTTCGGGAAGAAAACGGATTTCATCATTTTATCGGCAGAAATACAAATAAACTCCTGCAGGAAATTCCAGAGATTATCGGAGGTAAGACAGGTTATACTGAAAAAGCAGGTGGATGTATCATTATAGTTTTGAAGGCACCAAGACCAGGGTATATAATTAATGTAGTGTTGGGCTCTAAATCCTATGAAACTAGGTTTCAAGAAATGAAAAAAATAATAAACTGGATAAACAATGCCTATATTTGGTAAATTATGATTTTTTCTTTTAATCCAAATCTTACTTTTAATATAATAAGGATGTTTTTTCTTACTGCTTTGGGCTCTGGATTGGCAGTTCTTTTTACACCCATTCTAACTCATTTCTTGTATAAATATAAACTCTGGCGCAAACAGGTAAGAACAAAGACAATCACTGGAGATAAGGCAGTAGTATTTTCCAAATTACATAAAGAAAGAGAAATAAATACTCCTCGCTTTGGCGGAACCTTAATCTGGTTTACCACTCTAATAGTTATCTTGCTTTGCACTTTGTTTAAAGAGTTTAATTTTTTATCCAGGGGTCAAACCTGGCTTCCTCTTTTCGCACTAATAGTTGGCTCTGTTGTCGGTCTGGTTGATGACATCTTACAGGTACTTGGTAAAGGGAAATATATTGCCGGAGGACTTAGTTTTAAACAACGTTTGGCAGTGATAATTCTTATAGGCCTGATTGGAGGGGTATGGTGTTACTTTAAACTGGGATGGGATACAATTCATATTCCCTTAATAGGAGATGTTTTTATTGGTTTTTGGTATATTCCTCTTTTTGTAATAGTAATGCTTGCCTGCTGGTCTGGAGGAATAATTGATGGCTTAGATGGCTTAGCTGGAGGAATTTTTGCTACAATGTTCGGCGCTTTTGGAATAATTGCTTTTTGGCAGGGACTCTTTGATTTAGCCACTTTCTGCGCTGTAATCAGCGGAACAACCTTAGCTTTTTTATGGTTTAATATCCCCCCAGCCCGATTTTATATGGGAGAAACAGGAACCATAGGCCTTACCTCAGCATTAACAGTAGTGGCATTTTTAACTGACTCAGTAGCAGTACTACCGATTATTGCAGGGCTTCTGGTAGTAGAATCTGGCTCTGTAATTCTTCAGCTCCTTTCAAAGAAATTCAGGAAGAAAAAAATCTGGCTGTGCACCCCTATACATCACCATTTTGAAGCCAAGGGCTGGCCCGCTTATAAGGTAACAATGAGATTTTGGGTTATTGGTGTTATCTTGGCTATCCTTGGTGTGGCTATAAGATTATTAGGGTAAAGGACCGCTATAAATCAATGAAAAATTATCTTTTTTTACGAAAAAAATACCCTAAATTTGTTTATGAGAGATATTCTTATAAAATAGTTAAAAATGATTTAAAAATATCATTTGATTTTAAAATTAAACCAGATATTTGTTTTAAGCCAAAGATAAGGATAAAAAACATTAATAAAAAAAGATTGGCCTTGATAGGGAAGGGGACATTAAGTAATTTAATTTTTCATTTGGGCCTAATAGAGCTTATTAGCTATTGGAAAGCAACCTGTTCTCCAGAAATTGAAATTAGAGCTGGTTTTTTAAATAAAGAGCAAATTAAATGGTGGAAAGGCCTGATAATGAAAGGAATGGGACAGTTTTTTTATGAAAATAAAATTAACTTTACCCAGTCAAATTTCTTAAAAATCTCCTCCAGTCCTAATATGCCGAGAACAGTTCTCGGCATATTGAAAGAAAAATTGAAAGATGGAATTTTAGTACCAATTGGAGGAGGAAAGGACTCAATAGTAACCTTAGAAATTTTGAAAAAAAGCAATAAAAATATCAAGTGTTTTTGTTTAAACCCGAATAAATCTGTCAAAAAAATAATAAAAATAGCCGACTGCCAAAATCCAATTATCGTGGAACGAAAAATAGATAAAAAGCTTTTAGAGCTAAATCAAAGAGGTTATCTAAATGGCCATACACCCTTTTCGGCCTATTTGGCTTTTTTAAGTGTTCTCTGTGCTGTAATTTTTGATTATAAATATATTGCTTTTTCCCAGGAACGAAGCTCGAATGAAGGAAATTTAAGGTATCTACCCCCACACCATATCAAGCACCTGTCGCCTTTGGCGACAATTAAGCAAAGCTTTGT
>CAYNVZ010000013.1:0-16213 GCA_964400775.1 uncultured Candidatus Saccharibacteria bacterium
CTCGCTCGCTTCACCCCTTTTCACTTTTCGTAGAAAAGTGAAAAGGGGCTTCGCTCGCTCGAACCATGCCCGCTCAGCTGCGGATACTCCTTGGGAACTGCTTTCTGAGATCAAAAGATTTTGGCAAGAAAAAGGTGTAAACAACGCTTGAGTTTCTTACCACTTATTTATTTTAAATAAAGCTTATGAGGGTTATTCTCTTACAAGATATAGAAAATTTAGGAAAAAAATATGAGGTTAAAGAAGTCAAAGATGGTTATGCCAGGAATTTTTTGATTCCCAAGGGTTTGGTTAAACCGGCAGATGAGGTATCTTTAAAATGGCTAAAGAAACAAAAAGAGATTGAGCTTAAGAAAATAGAAGAAGAGTTAAAAAAGGTTCAGGAGATGGCTTCAAAAATAGACGGCTTGGAGATTACTATTCCAGTCAAGGTGGGAGAAACAGGCCAGCTTTTTGAGTCAATCACTGCCCAAAAAATTTCTGAAAAATTAAAAGAACTTGGGTTCCCGGTTAAGAAAAACCAGATTGATTTAAAAGAGCCGATTAAGGAAATAGGTGAGTTTCCTATAAAAATTAAACTTGAACACAATTTAGAAGCAGAGATAAGGGTAATAATAATTGAAGAAAAATAAAAATGCCAAAGTATATTTTTATTGCTGGTGGCGTAATGTCTGGTATCGGGAAAGGTGTAGCCACTGCTTCAATTGGCAGGATTCTTCAGAGTAAGGGGTTTAAGGTCACGGCGATTAAAATTGACCCCTACATTAATGTTGATGCCGGCACAATGAATCCTCTTGAGCATGGAGAAGTTTTCGTGACTGATGATGGAGTAGAATGCGACCAAGATATTGGAAATTATGAAAGATTTTTGGACCAAGATTTAAGTACTCATAATTATATTACTACAGGCAGGGTTTATCAGGCAGTTATTAACCGAGAAAGGAATTTAGAATATGATGGCAGGTGCGTTGAGGTAGTTCCTGATATTCCCAACGAAGTAATTTTCAGAATAAAAAAAGCAGCTCAAAGATCAATGGCTGATTTTGTTTTGGTTGAAATTGGAGGAACAGTAGGGGAGTACCAAAATTCTTTATTTTTAGAGGCAGCCAGAATGCTCAAACTTCAGCACCCAAAAGATGTGCTTTTTATTTTGGTAAGCTATTTACCCATTCCAAATATGATTGGAGAAATGAAGACCAAGCCAACTCAATATGCTGTAAGAACCTTAAATATGGCCGGTCTCCAGCCGGACATAATTATTGCTCGTTCAGAGGTCCCATTAGATGAGCCGAGAAAAAACAAAATTTCAATCTTCTGTAACATAGACAAACGTGATGTTATTTCTGCCCCTGATATTAAATCAATTTATGAAGTGCCTATTAATTTTGAAAAAGATAATTTAGGAAAAAGGATTCTTAAAAGATTTGGAATGTCTCCTAAGGCAAAAGATTTAAAAGAGTGGAGGAGGTTGGTCAAGGTAATAAGGAATGTAGAAGGGTCAGGATACAGCAAGAGGATAAAGATTGGAATAGTGGGAAAGTATTTTAAAACAGGCAGGTTCACCTTGATGGATTCTTATATTTCTATAATTGAAGCAATAAAACATGCCTGTTGGTATTACAAAAAAAAGCCAGAAATTTTTTGGCTGTCAGCGGGTCAGTACGAAAAAGACCCTCAGTCCGTAAAGGAATTAAGCAATTATTCTGGTATAATTGTGCCTGGCGGATTTGGAAACAGAGGAATAGAGGGAAAAATTAGGGCAATTGAGTTTTGCCGTGAAAATAAGATTCCTTTTTTGGGCCTATGTCTGGGAATGCAGTTAGCAGTGATTGAGTTTGCCAGAAATGTTTGCGGTATTAAAAAAGCCACCTCTACTGAGTTTTCTCCCAAAGCCAAGGAGCCAATAATTGATGTTATGCCTGAGCAAAAAGTGCTTTTAAAAGAGAAAAGGTACGGAGGCACAATGCGTTTAGGCGCTTACAGGTGTAAAATAAAAGCCCATACTATTAGTTTTAGGGCATATGGCCGATATAATGTCTCTGAACGGCATAGGCACCGTTATGAATTGAATAACCGGTATAAAAAGGTCCTAGAGAAAAAGGGTATGATAATGGCAGGAATAAATCCTGAAAGAGGATTGGTAGAGATTATTGAGTTGAAAAATCATCCCTTTTTTGTGGCTGTCCAATTCCACCCAGAGTTCAAGTCCAGACCTTTACGACCGCATCCATTATTCAAAGAATTTATTAAGGTTTGCTCAGAAAAATAGAAAAATAAATAAAAGGAATTTTTGATTCCTTTTATTTTTTATTTGATTTTAAGGGTTCTATATTGACTACCTTAACAATTCTTTGAGAGCCGTCAAACCTTGTTTTTCTCTTTGTGGTAAATTTAACAATTCCTTCTTTTATAGCGTAAAGAGTATCGTCCTTTCCTCGTCTGACATTTTTTCCAGGTAGAAATTTGGTTCCCCTTTGGCGGATTATAATACTACCGGGTTTGGCTTTTTGACCTCCGTAAAGCTTTACTCCTAAGTATTTTGGCCGGGAATCTCTTCCCAGCTTTGTTGCTCCTGTAGCTTTTGTCTTTGCCATATTCGTTGTTATTCACTAATCAACAAGTTTATTAAATGTTAGCAAATATTAAACAATTTGTCAAAGCCAGAAGAGAAGCTTTGATTTTTTCTGGGAATATAAGATCTTGTTTAAAAAGGTCTTTGTTTAGGTTCTTTTATTGGATTAAAAAGAATCAACAAGATATTATCTTGGTTATTGGTGTAGTTCTGGTTTGCTTGCTTAGTTTTGCTGTAGGTTATATCACAGCAAAATACCAAGAAAAAATACCTTTAAAAATTGAGCAGGGAGGGAGCTACTTTTATAGCTCAGAATATGTTATAATATAAGAAGAATATGCGTGGAAATATAGAAAAATTTACACCAGAAATTGAGACCAAATTTCAGAAAGAGGAAGGGGAAAATGAGAAAGATTCTCAATTTAAAGAATTTCTTGCCCAGCAAATATCTTTACCTCGGAATGAATGGAGTGAAAAATTCAGAGATTATGTAGAAGAGAAATATAAAAAAGAGAAAGAAGAGATTTCAGAATATTCTCCTAAGGAGCAACAAGAGCTAATATTCAAAAGATATTTAAAGGGCTTGGGGCTCAGCGAAGAAGATTTAAAAAATAAAAGAATATTAGATTTAGGATGCGGTGAGCAAGGAGATTTTATCAAAGAATGCTTGGATAAACACATAACTCAAGAAGCTTATGGATTAGACGCGAAAATAGTGCCTGAACTTTTTGAGGGAAAATATAAGGACCATTTTTTTGAAGGAAATTTTGAAAGCAAGTTTCCAATAGAAAATTTTGATTATATTATTTCAATGGGAGCAGTAGAAGCTCCCTCCAATGAGATAGACAGCCGAGATCCTGAAAAAACGTTACATGAGGCCCTAAAAGTACTAAAAGAGCAGGGTGAGATACGGATTTATCCAATTCGAAAAGCTCCTCCTGAAAATAAATTAAAAGGCGTTGAATTTATGAGAAAAAAATGGATGGAAATTTTGAAAGAACTTTCTGTTAAAGAAAAAGTTGAATGGGAGCTAAATCCTATTGATATTAAAGTGGCTGGCAAAAATAAAGATGTTTGGCTGGAAGAAGTTTTAATAATAAAGAAAAAAACTTAATCAAATTTATAAAAATATGGCAAAAAATTTTGAAAAAGAGGCAAAAGAAATAAAAGAGCCGTCCAAAGAGAAAATAGGAGAAAAGATAGTAGAAGAATTATATCTTGAGAAAAAAGAGGAATTAAAAAAAAAGGAATTTTTGGCTAAGGAAGAGAAAATAATCAGAGAAGAATTAGAAAGAGAGGTTGCCAAAATAAAACTGAGTCCAGAGTTAGAGAAAGAAGCAAAGAAAAAAGCGGAGAAGATTAAAGGACTTCATGAAAAAGAGAAGTTGAAGCGTCTTTTAGATATTGCTGAAGAAAAGGGGCTAGCTTTTGCAATAGGGATTGTAAGAAATATGAAGGACCCCTATACCTTAGATATTTTTCACGATATTTTGGCAAGAGATAAATTATACAAAAGGTTTGAGAAATAATAAATTATGGAAATTTTAGAGCAAATAATTTTTATTTTAGTAGTATCAGTGTTCGCGGGCTTGACTTTTGTTTATTTCAGAAAAAGGAGCAAGGCACGACTTTTAGAAAGTTTAGATATGACACTTTTTTTAGTGACGATGCCGAAATATGAATTAAAAAAACAGGAATTGATGCAAAACGAAGAAAAAATATTAATTAGCCAGATGGAACAGATTTACGCTAATTTTCTTTATTTGAAAAGGCCTGGTTTTTTAAAAAGGATTATTTGCGGTTCTCCGAGAATAGTTTTTGAAATTGCTTCTCAAATCGGCGGTTCAGACATTTCATTTTATACAGCTGTGCCTAAATTTTTAGAAACCGCCTTTGAAAAATATGTCCAAGGAGTTTATCCTCGGGCTTTAGTAGAAAAAATTCCTCAGGATTACACTATATTTGAACCGGGTGGTGTTACTGTCGGTTCTTATTTAAAATTAAGGGAGCCGGCTTTTTTTCCAATCAATACTTATAAAAATTTGGAAAAAGACCCTTTAGCAAGCATCACCAATACATTAAGTAAAATTACTCCGGATGAAGGAGCGGCAATTCAAATTGTTATCAGACCTCTTCCACAGCAAAATTTAAAAAAATTAGGAGATAAGGTTTTAATGAAAATTAAAGAGGGTAAACTGGTCAAAACAGCAATCGCTGAGGCCACCAGGCCGTTAATAATGGATTTATTAATAGGAGCAATAAATATTTTTACTACCAAGAAAGCTGCAGATAAAGAGGAAAAGATTAAACAATTTAGTCAAGAAGAATTAAAGATTGACCAAGAAGCTATTCAAGCGATTCAGACAAAAATTCAAAAGCAAGCATTTGAGGTAAATATCAGATTAATAACTTCAGCCCAAACCCAAGCAAGGGCTGAAGAAATACTAAGACATCTTGAAGGCGCTTTTGGACAATTTTCGCTTTATGCTTTGAATGGTTTTGAGAGTATAGAACTAAAAAAGAAAAACCTTGAGGGGCTTGTTTATGATTTCAGTTTTAGAAATTTTAATCCTAAGCAAAAAATTATTTTAAACATTGAAGAATTAACAAGTATTTATCACTTTCCTACTCACTATATTGAAACTCCCTATATCAAAGCGGCAAAAAGCAGAGTATCAGCTCCACCTGCTGAACTTCCAAAAAAAGGGCTAAATCTAATTGGAAAAGTTGTTTTTCGCGGTGAAGAAAGAAAGGTTGCTTTTTCTTCAAGAAATGACAGGCGCCGCCATTTTTATTTAGTTGGGCAAACAGGAACAGGTAAAACCAGCTTATTAAGAGAAATGATTAGACAGGATATTGAAAACGATGAAGGCGTGGGGGTAATAGATCCTCATGGTGAGCTGATTGAAGCCACTTTGGCTAATATTCCCAAGAGAAGAATAGAAGATGTTGTATTATTTGAGCCATTTGATTTAAAGCGACCCATAGGGTTGAATATGCTTGAATATGAAACCTCTGAGCAAAAAGATTTTGCTGTTCAAGAAATGATAGCTATTTTTCATAAGCTTTTTCCGCCGGAAATTATTGGTCCAATGTTTGAGCATTATATGAGAAATGCTATGTTGGCTATAATGGCTGATAAAGAAAATCCGGGCACCTTGGTGGAGATTCCACGGATGTTTACTGACTCAGAGTTTATGGAAGACCGTCTAAGAAAAGTTACCGACCCTATTGTTAAGAATTTTTGGTTAAAAGAATGGAAACAGACAACTGGTGCTACAAAATCTGATATGTTGGGCTATGTTGTTTCAAAAGTTGGTCGCTTTATTGAAAATGAAATGATGAGAAATATTATTGGCCAATCACATTCTGGTTTTGATTTAGGGAGGATAATGGATGATAAGAAAATTTTTCTGGCAAATCTTTCCAAGGGTTTAACAGGCGAGGTAAACAGCTCGTTATTGGGTTTAATTTTGGTTTCTAAAATGCAGATGGCAGCGATGAAGCGAGCGAGAATTCCCGAAGAACAAAGAAAAGATTTTTATCTTTATATTGATGAATTTCAAAATTTTACTACTGACAGTATTGCTACTATTCTTTCAGAGGCGAGAAAATATCGTCTTAATCTAATTTTGGCCCATCAATATATTCCTCAACTTACCAGTGAAATCAGAAATGCTGTTTTGGGTAATGTGGGTACAATAGGTGCTTTTAGGGTAGGCGCGGATGACGCCGAGTTTTTAGAAAAACAATTTGAGCCGGAATTTTCACGGTTTGACCTGGTGAATTTAGATAATTTTAATTTGATAATTAAAATGATGATTAATAATAAGGTATCATCTCCTTTCAAATTACAGACAATTCCTCCTAAAAAAGGAAATCCTGATATTATTGAACCAATTAAAAAAATATCAAAGTTGAAATATGGTCGGCCAAAGCAAATTGTTGAGGCCGAAATTTCTCAAAGGTCGAAAATAAGCGATTATTAGCTTAATAAAACATAAAATTTATGAGAAACATAGAAAGAGGACCAAATGTTGAATATCAGGGAGAAAAGAGTGATGAGTTGAAAAAAGAACAAACAGAAGATATGGCAGAGAAACAAAAATTATCTCAAAAATTATCTAAAGAGGACATTTTTCAATTATATTGGAGAATAGAAAAAGAACAATTACAGAAAGAAGCTCAACTGAAAGAAAAAATGGAAGAGGTAAAAAAACGGGCAGAAAAATTTGGAATAGATCTTAAGAAAACCCCTATTTCTTTGCAAGATCCTCGGGCAAAACTATTTGAAAAATCTTTAGAAATAGGTAAGCAAAAAGAGCAAGTTAAGCAAATCATCCGAGAATTTAAAGGAGTTGATGATAGTAAAAAAAATATAGACAGAATCGTTCAAGATTTAAAGAAAAAAGTCGAGGATTTTGATGGCAGAATATTATTTCTTAAAAAGCACATTGATCAAGATCCCAAGAATATTCTAGTTGCTATTAGAGCAAAAGAACGGCAAAAAAAAGAATTAGAAGGCGTTATAAAATCTTTTGAAAAGGGAGATCTTAAACCTTTAAAGGATTTTTTAAAGAGGGAATTAGAAGAAAATTTACAAAAAGAATGGAAAGGCGAAGAAGGATTTGCAAGATTACAACAAAGTATTATTCTTAAAGAAGCCCTTAATACTCTTCAGGAAGAGCAAAATTTAGAGAAGGGGGAATTAACAAGGGTGCGGGAAGAAGCGGAAAAGACGTCTAAAGAGGTAAAAGTAAAGAAAGGAGGCGAGAAAGAGGTTTAGATAAGTTTATATCTTAAAATCATTATTTAGTAGGTTTTAATTTTAATTATGAGAAATCCAGAAGATCTAAAAATTGAATCCGGGCAAGAATCGGAAGAGTCAGAGTTGTCTCCGAAAGAAAAGCGCTTGAAGGAAATAGAAAAAGAAGTTGAAAAGATAAGAGACGCTTTAGGAAAACCAATTGATTCAGGAATTAAGGAAACTGTAGTTGTCCTGCATGCTTTAGAATTTCCAACCAGTTTATCTTGCGAAGGACATTCTGCTAAAGATCCAAAAGAGATTGAAATAAAACATAAATCAATGGCTCCTTTCGCTTGAATTGAATCTCCAGAACCTGAGAATATAGAAAAAGACGAATCAGCCCAAAAAGAATGGAAAAAAGAAAATTTGAAACATCAATCAAGAATGATTGAGCTATTAGATGAGTTTTATCAAGACAGAAAGGTTCCCTTTGATGTCCGACTTCACATAAGCAGCCGTGGAATTTATGGAGCATTTGCTATTATTAATCAAGGATCTAAGGTTATTGAAACTTTGTCTCCAAAAGAGCAGGAAGAGAAGAGATTAAGCTATCAAAAAGAAATGCAAGAATTTAGTAAATTTTTAAAAAAAGAATATTTTCAAAAATAAAATTAAAAATAACTAATTACTAATTTAACGAAATAAAATTTATGAGAAACATAGAAAAAGGACCAAATGTTGAATATGAGGAAAAAACTAAAGATAAAAAGAATTTAAGAATAGAAGTTTTTAAATCAGAGGTAGAAAAGTTCAGGATGAATAAGGCTTTTACAGAAAGCGTAGAGCGATTATTAAATGCCCCAGACTGCCATAGTGTAATGGTTTTTGCCTCAAAAGCAAAAACAAGCAAAGAAATCGTTCAATATTTAAAAGAAAAAAAAGATAAGCTTTCCCCTCCGGCTAAGTTTTATCTTCAAATGAAAATAGAAAAAATGAGAAAGGAGGAAGTCCCATCAAATTTATTAAGTAAAGAAATTATAGTTTTATCTGGAAAAGAAGCAGAAGAATTTAAAGCTTATAGAGATAATAAGGAAGCGAAAAAAGTTGAGAAGATATTTAAAGAATTTTTCGAGAGCAATGATCCAAATGAGAATAAAATAGTTAGTCTTACGCTTCAAGACGACCCCGTGATTATTGAAAAATATATTAATGATAATAAGAAAACATTATCACCTTATGCAAGGGCTTTTTTAGAAAATTCACTTAAGCGAATATCAAAAGAATATGAAAAAGAAGAATTAGCCAAGGCGCGGGAGGAGGCGGAGAAAGCGTTTAAAGAGGGAAAAGTAGAGGAGGGAGGCGAGAAAGAGGTTTAGATAAGTTTATATCTTAA
The DNA here is from genome assembly GCA_964400775.1 of uncultured Candidatus Saccharibacteria bacterium. Classification (GTDB taxonomy): domain Bacteria; phylum Patescibacteriota; class Minisyncoccia; order Minisyncoccales; family JAGLUP01; genus CAYNVZ01. The sequence continues at coordinate 8,713 of CAYNVZ010000013.1, forward strand.
AATCATTATCCATTGATGTTTTAATTTTAATTATGAGAAACATAGAAAGAGGGCCAAGTGTTGAGGAAGAAAAGGAAGAGGAGGATGTGGAGAAATTAGAAGGTTTTATGGAAGAGATTGCCGAGAAGTTAAGAAATGAAGGCGTACCGGTAAATGATGATTGCCGAATTAATATGGATGCTTTTAAAGGCGTGTTTTCTTCGGAAAGTGTAGAAAATAATAAGAAGATAGTTAAAGAATTTGAAGATAAATGGTATGGAAATTTAACTGAAGAAGAGATTAAAAAGGAAAAACTAAAGAAAAGTGGAGAGCAATTTGAAATGCTGGTTACTTCAATTTTTAACAAATTTTTAGGAGAAAAATTTATTATTGTTCGGAGCGCTGCTTACGATGATATTAGAAACAAGGTTGATAATTTAATTTTAGATAAAGAAACTGGTAATATTGTTTGCGCCTTTGATGAGGTGGGAGATAGTTCTGGTTTGAGATTTGAAGAAAAAAAGAAAAAAATTTTAGAAAGAAATCAAAGAGGATGTTCAATAAGATATGGATTAGGAATTCAAAAGGGTAAGCTAACATTAGAAAATAGAGAAAATATCCCTATTTTTTATTTGGCGTTATCAAAAGAAAGCATAAAAAACGGGATAAAAAAATTAGTTCCATCTTTTGATGAAAAATCTGATTTTGAAAAGAAGCTGTTTGATTATTTTATTTCTTCTTTTGATTCGCAGATTAAGGGCCTCAAATTAGAGAGGAACTTAAATTGGGATGTAAAAGAACAATTGGATTATTTTGAAAAAATATTAAGAGAAATTAAATAACAATGTCTAAAAGCTTAAATGTGGCTATTGTGGGGGCTGGAACCTGTGGGCTTTATTTAGCTTGGAAGCTTTCTCAAAGGGGTTATAGGGTGACGGTATTTGAAAAAAAGCGAGAAATAGGAAAACAGGCCTGCTCTGGCCTTTTTTCTGAAAAAATTTTTGACTATGTTCCTGAAGCCAGGGATTTAGTTCAAAATCAGATTGCTTATACCTTAATACATTTTCCCAAAAAAACTGTTAAGGTTTGGTTTTCTGAGAGGTTTTTTGTAATAAGCCATTTCAAGCTGGATAGATTAATTGCTGATTTAGCAAAAAAAGCAGGTGCAAAAATTATCTTGAACCATGAAATCAGATCCTTGCCTTCTGGCTTTGATAAAATCATTGGATGTGATGGCGCTTATTCTTTTATAAGAAGAGCTTTAGATGTTCCTGGTCCAGATTTTTCTTTAGGTATTTTAGGGTTTGTGCAAAAAAGAGATTTCTCTGATTTTGTGGAGACATGGCCCCAAAAAAACAGAGATGCTCCTTTTCGCTTTTGGGATAAGAGTGGTGGAGGTTTTATCTGGAAAATTCCACGAGGCAAGAAAATAGAATATGGTATAATAGGAAAACCCTTAAGGGCAAAACAGGTTCTAAAGGAGTTTTTGGATGTTCAAGGAATACAACTGACAGGAATAAGGTCCCAAATGATTGCCTGCGGTTTAGCAAAGTTTTCTCATCCCAACATTACTCTTTGCGGTGAAGCAGCCGGCCTTACTAAGCCCTGGAGTGGGGGAGGGGTAATCTGGGGATTAAAAAGCTGTGAAATACTTTTACAGCATTTTCCTGATTTCATCAGCTATCAAAGAGTATTAAGAAGATTTTTTGGTTTTAGGTTTATCTTGTCTGAAACAATTACCAGAATGGTATATTTTTTGGGATTTAATTTTCCATGGGTTATGCCTAAAGAAATAAAAATACAGGGAGATTACATACTCAATTTTGACTTCTTGTCAAAATTGAGAAATTCAAAATCCTAAACCCTGATAGCATAAAATTTTTGAACAATTTTATGTTTAATAAGTCAAAAATAAAAGAAAATAAGCCTTATCACATAGCTATTATTCCTGACGGCAACCGCAGATGGGCAAAAGCTAAAGGATTAAAGCCCTGGTTAGGCCATCAGCAAGGCAAAAAGACCCTAAGCAAGATATTAAAAGCAGCTTTTGAATTAAAAATTCCTTGTTTTTCTTTTTGGGCGTCATCTAAGGATAATTTAAAAAAACGCTCTTCTTTAGAGGTAGCGTTTTTATTGGATTTATATAAAAAGGGTTTTATTCAGTTGCTTAATAATAAACACATTCATAAAAATAAAGTAAGGATTAATATCATAGGCGATTGGCAGAAGCAATTTCCTAATGATGTAAAAAAACCGATGGAGCGCTTAATAGAAGCAACCAAAAATTATAATAAGTTCCAACTGAATTTTTTGGTTGCTTATAGTGGGGTAGATGAAATGATAAAAGCAATAAAAAACATTGTCAAACAAAATTTAGACAAAAAGATAATAACTCCTGCGTTTATTAAAAAGCATCTTTTAACCAAGGATTTGCCACCAGTTGATTATTTAATTAGAACAGGAGGGGAGCCACATATTTCTTCTGGCTTTATGATGTGGGATACAACTGATGCTCAGTTATATTTTTCTGATAAGCTCTGGCCTGACTTTACACCTGATGACTTTAAACAGGCCATAAGAGATTATTCTCGAAGACAAAGAAGATTTGGCGCCTAATTGTGCGACATTTAGACATTTAGAAAATGTTGCACAATATGATTTGTGATATTGAATATATAAAAGCCGCAAAATAATATATGCGGTTTTTTTATTTTTATTGTTTTAGTTTGTTACCGCTGTGAAATTTGCGATGAATATCTCGAAGCCGTTTGTTTGTTACATGAGTATATATCTGGGTAGTGACAATGTTTCTGTGGCCTAGAAATTCTTGAATGGTGCGCAAATCAACTCCTTTTTCAAGCAGGTCAGTAGCAAAGCTGTGTCGCAGGGTATGGGGTGTGGTGAAAACAGGAACGCCAGCTAAAACTGCATATTTTTTAACAATCCTTTCAATGGAACGTGCTGTAAGCCGGGTATCTGCATCTTTTCTGGCTTTATAATGAATAAACAGAGCTTTTTCTTTATCTTTGCGGGTTTCTAAGTATTTTTTAATCCAAAAAAGAGCTCTTTCAGAAAAATATATTGTCCTGGGCCGGTTACCCTTACCAATAATCCCAATCTCTAAGTCCTTTTTGTTTTTTATATTAGCAAACTGTTCTTTATTAAGAGCGGTTAATTCAGCTATTCGCAAGCCGGTTGAAAAAAGGGTCTCTAAAATAGCTCTATCTCTTAGTCCAATGACATTTTTAACATCAGGAGCTGATAAGAGCTTTTCTATTTGTTCTAAATTGAGAAACTTTATGGCTTTTTCTTTTTTAGCATCCTTTGGCAGTTTTATTTTATCTGCAGGCAAGGAAACTATATCTTTGGCTGTAAAATAACCCAGTAGAGCTCTTAAAGCGATTAAATAGTAATTTTGTGTAATTTTTTTTAAACGTCGGCCCTTTTTGTCTTGAAACCGGGACAGGTATAATCGATAGGACCAAATGTCTTCAGGTAAGAGTTCATGAGGGAGAAGATTTTCTTTTTTGTTTTTCTTTAGCCAATGGACAAATTTTTGAAGATAGCGCTGATAATTTTTTTGGGTATTATCTGACAATCCTTTTTCTATTTCGCAATAATCTAAAAAGTCAGGAATGTATTTTATAATTGGTTTATTTGATTTTTTCATATTTGAAAGAGGTAAAGCGACGCTTTTTGTATTTTGGCAGGGAGGTAAAGCGAGGTTTTTGACGTAGTCAAAAAACGTCGCTTTACCTATATTGTGCGACATTCAATAAAACCTGTCAAGTGGAAAAAAATCACTTCCCCTTTCCTAGTCAAATCACGCTTTTTTTACGCTAAAGAATAAAAATTAAAGAATTTGGTATAATAAACTTATTTTATTTTTATCAATTCTTTTAAACCCTCCCAGATTCCTTGTTTGATTTTCCCTTTTAGTTTTCCTATATCTTGTTTTGCTTCTTGTTTTTCTTTTTCAAGTTCTTGTTCAATTATAGGTGTTCGTTGTTTTATTTCTTTTCCTAAAAATTTTAACAATTTCTGCCAAAGACCCTCAATCCAATTTTGGACTTTTAAGATCAATGGCTTGATATATGTCCCCCACCAGCTTATCCAGGTATTTTGCCAAATCTGCTTTGCCTCTTGACAGGCATTGCTTATTCCTTCTGGCAATGCTTTTAGAACCTTTACTATAAAAGTTTTTGCCTGTTCTAAGGTACCTGGAGCTTTTAGTGGCTTTGTGATTGCTTGCGCTGATCCAAAAGGCCAAATCAAAGCCATAATTGACCCCCACACCATAACAAGTATTAGGGCTTGCCTGGGTTTATACTTGCCCCTTATTGCTTTGTATAATCTAAGCATAGATAAAATTATTTGACTACTTGATATTAGGTAATTTTCTAAAACCGGTTCTATTCTATGAACCTTTTTCTTTTATGGTTTAAAATTTAAAGGTCTTTGTGCCTTTGTTTATTTACGTAATATATTACGTAATATATTACGTAATAAATTACGTAATTGTAACTTTTTCTTGTAAATCAATTTTAGTTGCTTTCTAATATCTTTTTTGCTTGCTCTAAACGTTTAAGGGTTTTTTGTTTTCCTAAAATTTCAGCAATTTCAAAAGGAGGCGCTGAGGCCTTTTTACCGCTTAAAGCTACTCTTAATGGCCATAAAAGCTTTCCTCTGTCTTCTAGTTTTTCCGCCTCTGATATTAAAATTTTTTCTAAGTTTTCTTTATTAAAGTCCTCCTGCTTTATCTTAGATATTATTTTCTCCAGAGTTTCTAGAGAATTTTTTATTTCATCATCTTTCATTTGTTTCCATCGTAAAAGCTCCTTGTTGTATTCTAATTTGTCTTTAAAAAAGAAATCAGTGAGTTCTGCAATTTCTGATAGTTTTTTGAGCCGTTCTTGATAGGCAGAGATAATTTTTTGGACCTTATCAAAATTAATTACTTCTTTGGTTGCTAATATCTTATACTTTGTTGTCTTAAATTGGAGTTTATGCAAACCATTAATAATTTCTTTTTGTTCTTCTGTAGGAGCAAGCAATTTTGCTTTAATTAAATAAGGGATACATAGCTCTGTTAATTTTTCTAAGGATTTTTGTCTGATATAAAAACCATTGAACCAATCCAATCGTTTTATATTAAACACTGCACCTCCTTTTTGGACCCGTTCTAAAGAAAATTCTTTAATTAAGGAAGGAAGGCTGAATATTTCCCTTTCTGTCCCTGGGTTCCATCCCAAAAGGCACATAAAGTTGATTAACGCTTCTGGCAGATATCCCTGCTTTTTATATTCAGATACAGCCATTGCTCCGTGTCTTTTGCTTAATTTGGTTCTGTCTGGGCCTAAAATCAAAGGCAGATGGGCGTATTCTAATTGAGGGAAACCTAATGCTTTTTGAAGCAGTATCTGCTTAGGCGTGTTAGAAATATGGTCTTCTCCTCTTATTATATAATTAATTTTCATCTCAAAGTCATCAATCACAACAGCTAAATTATACAAAGGCGTAGACAGGTCTTTGGCAATGACAATATCCCCTATTAGGCCTGAGTCAAATTCTAGTTTTCCTCTTATTCGGTCGTGAACAATTATTTTTTCATTGGGAACCTTAAATCTAATAACAAAGGATTTTCCCTGCTTTAGATTTTGTTCAATCTGTTTTTTTGACAGACCTCGGCATTTCCCACTATATCTTGGTGGCTCTCCCCTACTTAATTGTTCTTGTCTTTGTGCTTCTAACTCTTTTTTTGAACAAAAACAATAATAGGCCTTGCCTTCATCTAAAAGTTTTTTAATGTATTTTCTATAAATATCCAATCTTTCGCTTTGCCTATAAGGCCCATAGCTTCCTTTATACCTTTGGCCTTGCAAGTTAGAACTAGAAGTTTTATCTTGAGCGGTAACAATTGGTCCTTCATCCCATTCAATTCCTAACCATTTTAGACCCTCTAAAATGTCTTTTTCAAACTCAGGTTTGCTTCTTTCTTTGTCAGTATCTTCAATTCGCAAAATAAGTTTTCCTTGATTTTTTTTGGCAAAGAGATAATTAAACAGAGCGGTTCGTGCTGTTCCAATGTGAAGCAAGCCAGTGGGTGCTGGAGCGATTCTGACTCGAACCTTTTCTGAACCTTTTTTATTTTTATTATTGCTGGACATAAGTAGTTTCAAGATAAATATGATACGATATATTCAGCAATAACCCGTGCAGCTCTTGGCCGAGAAAATTGTTTGGCTTTTTCTTCCATAGTTTTAAGTTCATCAGGATGAGAAATCAGGTAATTTATTCTTTTTAGAAAAAAGTGAGCAGTAAAATTTGCTTCTTCCATTACAATACCGGCCCCTGATTGGGCATACTGATAGGCATTTTTAATTTGATGATTCTGGGCTGATGTTTCCAAAGGGATTAGGATACTTGGTTTTCCAACAGCAGCGATTTCAAAAATGCTACCAGCACCAGCTCTGCTTACTATGATATCGGCAGCCTGATAAGCGCAAGAAAGTGCTGATTGTTTTAGAAATGGAAAAATATGATAATATTTTTTAAGTTCATTCGGGAGCACTATATTTGCTTCTGCCTTTACTTGTTTAAAATTCTTTTCTCCGCAGACATGGATTAGCTCAAATTGTTTAAGGATTTCTGGTAGAATTATCAGTATAATGTCATTAATCTTTTGAGCACCTTGGCTTCCTCCTAAAATTAAGATAACTGGCCGGTCTTGTTTTAGATTAAAAAATTGTTTTGCTTTTTCCTGTGAGCATTCTAAGATCTCTTTTCTGATCGGATTTCCTACAAGGATCATTTTCTTTGGCGAGAAGAATTCGGTTCTGGGAAAGGAGACAAAAATTTCTAAAGCAAATCTGCTTAAAATTTTGTTAGCCAACCCTGGGGTAGCATCTGATTCATGGAGAAAAATTGGCACCCTTAACAGCCATCCTGCTAATACTACTGGAAGAGAGCCGTATCCTCCTTTGCTGAAAATAAGGTCAGGCGCTAAAAAGAAGATATAAACAAATGCTTGAACAATACCAATTGGGATTTTAAAGATATCAATGAAATTTTGAAGGGACAGGTATCGTCTAATTTTCCCTGTAAAAATCGTTTTAACCTTAATTCCTTCTTGAGAAAGAAAGATAGAGGCAAACTCATCTTTAGGCCCAAGGTAAAAAAACTCTAATTTCTTTTTTTTAGGTTTTATTCTTCTTATTTCTCGAGCTACAGCTATTATTGGAAAGATATGTCCTCCGGTGCCGCCACCGGTGAATAAAATTTTCATATTTTTTGATAAATAAAATAATCGTCTATTTAGAAGTAATTATCTATTTAGAAATTTTCAATATCTCCTTTGAGAGATATTGAGAAGTATTCCTACACCAATTAATTCAGTAATCAGATGCGAACCCCCATAACTGATAAAAGGTAATGGTATGCCGGTAAGAGGTAAGATTCCGATCATTGAGCTTATATTAATAAACCCTTGGATGGTAATCCAGCAGGTGATTCCCAAGGCAAC
>CAYNVZ010000014.1:0-8752 GCA_964400775.1 uncultured Candidatus Saccharibacteria bacterium
ACATATGGATTTGAGATTTGACATTTGAGATTTGAGATAAATTTGTTTTGCACTTAACTGTACTGTGTGCTTAACTAAGTACTGTGTGCTTAACTACTGTGTGCTTAACTAAGTTAAGCACAAAAGTTAAGCACAAAGAGTTAAGCACAAAGAAGCGGGTGTGTGCTTAACGCGGGTGTGTGCTTAACTAAGTTAAGCACAAACTAAGTTAAGCACAAGGTTAAGCACAAGGGTTAAGCGTAAGGTTAAGTAATACGGTTCTTATAGCTCTTCTTTTATTCTTTCTTCTTTATAAGCAATTAAGATATCTTCTGGTTCAATTTTAACAGGGCCTTCTTGCAGTATTCCGATTTCATCTCCTTTAACGCCTTTTTCTATTTCTTTTTTGTTTTTTTGAATCTGGATAATTTTTGCCGTGCCGATTTCCTTTTCGTTTCGCCAGATTTTAATTTTGTCTCCTCTTTTTATTTCTCCTTCAATTACTTTTCCGCCAACAATTTGTCTGTTTTTTTCTGTTCTGAAGATTACCAAGGTTTTAAGTTTTCCTAATTCCTTTTGTACAATTTCCGGCTCAATGACTTTATTCATCATTTCTCTTACTGCCTGCACTAATTCATAAATCACATCAAATATTTTTATTTTTATTTTTCGTTGCTGTGCTAGAGAAGAAGCTAAAGGGCTTACTTTTGTCCTAAAGCCAATAATTTTTGCCTGTGCCATTTGAGCTAACTTTACATCGTTTTCATTTATTTCTCCTACATCCTTTTTTAAAATTCGCAAGATTACTTTTTCCTGAGGAAGATTTTTTAAAACCTCTTCAATGGCTTCAATTGAACCTAAAACATCGGATTTTAAAATTAGATTTAATACCTTTTTATCTTGCTCAATCATAAGCACTTCTTGAGCACTCGTTTTTCTTTCTTTTTTTTCTACATATTTTTGGGCTAACTCTAAAGAAGAAAAGACCTTAAATTTTTCTCCTATCTGAGGTACCTGTTCTAAACCTAAAACTACAACCGGCATTGAGGGTGAAGCAGTGCTTATGGATTTTCCTTGAAAGTTTTCTAAGGTTTTAATTTTACCAAAGGTTGAACGAGTGGCAATAATATCTGCTAAATTTAAGGTGCCATCCTGAACAAGCAAGGTTGCAGTAGGCCCTCGAAATTTGTCTAAATAGGCCTCAATAACTACCCCTTCAGCTGGTTTAAGTATGTCTGCTTTTAATTGGTTCATTTCAGCTAAAAGGAGTATTAATTCTAAAAGCTCATCTATACCTTTGCCAGTTTTTGCCGAGAGCTCAACTGAGGGAATTTCACCGCCCATTGATTCTACTAAAAGGTTTTGCTTGGCAAGCTCCTGTTTTACTTTTTCTGGATTTGCTTCTGGTTTGTCCATTTTATTTAAGGCCACAATACAGGGGATTTTGAATTTTTTGATATAAGAAATAACTTCCTTGGTTTGGGATTTTACTCCTTCACAGGCATCAACAACCAAAATAGCGATATCTGCTACCTTGGCTCCTCGGGAGCGCATTGCTGAGAATGCTTCGTGTCCGGGCGTGTCAATGAATGTGATTTTTTTGCCAGAGTGTTCAACCTCGTAAGCACCTATGTGCTGGGTAATTCCTCCTGCCTCTTTTGCTGTGATTTTAAAATCCTTTATTGCTTCCAGAAGAGAGGATTTTCCATGATCAACATGACCTAAAACCACCACCACAGGAGGCCGTGTTCTGATATTTTTTTCTTGTTTTTTATTTTCTTGAAGCATAATTAGAAGATTATAGTTTAATAATTTTCAATTTTCATTAAATTTTCAATAAATTAATTTTCAAGCATTAAATAAAGGTTTAAAAATTGAAAAATTAGAAATTTAATAGAAATTAGAAATTGAAAATTGGAAATTTAGAGACCTATGGCCTTTTTTATTGCCTGTTTTTCTTCTTCTGACAAAGCATATTCTGATTTTCCTTGTCTTATTGGTTTGGCATATATTCTGTTTTCTTCCCTTGTATAGAGAGAGGAAATAACAAAACCGTTATCTTGAGCGTCAAGCAAAGCAATTGAAAAGCTCTGATTCCCGCCAACGCTTTTGAAAGGATTAAATCTAACTAGGCCAATTTTTTGAAAGCTTTTTTGAGAGATTTTTTCAAGTTCTGTAATTTTTTCTGCCATTTTCTTTGCTTCTTTTTCTTGCTGTTGAATTTTGCTTTTTTGCTCAATAAGGATCTCTTCTAAGTTTTTTGGTTTTGGATCCTGAAAAAGAATTTTTCTCCCTTTTTTTAGTTTGTACACCTGAAACAGTAAAAAGATATTTAAAATAATTAAAAATCCGAGAGTTATTAAAATGTGCTCTAAGCTTATATTGTTCATATCTCTAACAAATATTGGCAAATTCTAACAGATCACTGCTTAACAGGGATCTGTCAGAATTTGACTTATACAACTATTTTTTTAACCGAGAGGCATAGTTGAAAAGAAAAAAATATTTTTGCCAAATTTTGTCATTGGTCTTATACGTATTATCAAAACAAAAATAATCTATTAAGAGCTCCTTTGTTCTTAAAAGTTCTTTTAGTTTTCCTTGAGAATGATTTTTTTTGTCTTCAATTGTTAATTCTAAAAGTTCCAGCGCCCTTTCAAAAGCCATTTTGCTATATTGAGGATTTTTTTTGCGCCACTTTATCGTTTTAAAAATTTCACTTCCGATATTTGCCATCTGTTCAAAAAAAGAAAGATTTTGCCATCTTTTTTTAAATTCAGGTTTTTTGAAAATCATCTTTCTATTAGCTTAGTTACAATTTTAATTACCCTTTCTTTAATTTTAGAATTATCTATTCCTCGGGTTCGGTTTCCTAAATGTGGCTTGACATTAATTACTGAGTCAAATTCAATCCAGTCCTTGGTTTGAAGGTCAGGATAAAGATTAATTCCCCAAAGATTTTTTGGATGAGAGCCCTTTTCTATTAATAATTTCTCTTCGTCAGCATGAAGTTCGCCATCAACAGCCATTATTTCTTTTTCTACATCAACCACTGCTTTCACCAAATTCCCATACATTTTTTCTGCCATTTCTTTAAGCTCATCTATTTTAATTTTATCTTTTACAATTTTCATAGCGACAGAGTTTTTCACCAGCCCCTTTCCATCCCGCTTCACTTTTCTGCAAAAAGTGAGGCGGGCAGCATCTAAAATTTCTATGCGGAGAGGGTGGGATTCGAACCCACGTGTCGATAAACGACCATCGGTTTTCGAGACCGTGCCGGTATGTCCACTTCGGTACCTCTCCAGGTTAGTTTATTTTTATTATTGTTGCAATGGCTGAATCTTTTTCTAAATAAATAAAGGCAACTTTTGCTTAACTTAGTCTGTGCTTAACTTTTGTGCTTAACTAAGTTAAGCACAAGGGTTAAGCACAAGGTTAAGCACAAGGTAGTTAAGACTGCCTTAAGCAGTTAAGTACCGCCTGAAGCAAATCTGTGCTTAACTAATCTGTGCTTAACTAAGTTAAGCACAAAGCTAAGTTAAGCACAAAGAAGTTAAGCACAAAGAAGTTAAGCACAAAGAGTTAAGCATCTGTGCTTAACTAAGGCATCTGTGCTTAACTAAGTTAAGCACAAAGTGTTAAGCACAAAGTTAAGCACAAAGACAAAGAAGTTAAGCACAAAGTACCGCCTTTTAAGCAATGTTTAAATCCTATGCTTTTTTATTCAGCACCTTTTTCGGGGATGCCAGATTCGAACTGGCAACCTCCTGCTCCCAAAGCAGGCGCGCTAACCAATTGCGCTAATCCCCGAAAAAGGTGCCGGGTAAGAAGCGCATATGTTAACCATTACACTAGGCCTTCTTGATTTTTTTAAGCAGGGCTATTGTATTATACTCTACCATACCATCTTTGCCTAAAAAATCAATAAAAATAAGATAACCAGAGCTTTGCATTTTCTCTACTTTTTAGTTGGTTTGTTAGTTAGTTTGCAGAGATTTTTTAGCGTTTTTGCATTTTCTATGGCATAACCGGCTACGTCATTGTTAAAATAAACATAGACATCTTTTGATTTTAGCCATTTCTTAATTTTTTGAGCCAGGAGTTCCAATTCTTTTTTTGTATATTTTGAGCTAAATAAGGCCTTTGAGCCATGCATTCTCACATAAACAAAATCTGCCAGTTCTGTTTTTTCAATTTGCTTCCATGTTGGCGAGTTAGAGATTACCAAGGCAGTCTTATGTTTTTTTAATAAGTTGAAAAACTCAGTATTATCAAAACTAGAATTTCTGACCTCAATAGCCAAGCGTAGTTTTATATTTTTAGATTTTAGACACTGAATCTTGCATTCAGTAAAAAGGGTCAGAAAGTGTTTGAATTTAACAATAGCTTCAGCATTACATTTAAAACCGGGCGGTAGTTGTAAAAGAAAAGGCCCTAATTTTTCTTTTAAGTTTAAAGCATTGTTTAAAAAGACCTTCCAGGATTGTTTTACATTTTTTAATCGTTTAATATGAGTAATAAATCTGCTGACTTTTACTGCAAAAATAAAATTTTCAGGGGTTTGTTGATACCAGTTTTGATAAACAGCAGGACTGGGTAAATGGTAAAAGGAGTAATTTATTTCTGTGGTTTTAAAATACTCAGAAAAATATCTTAATCTGTCTTTTTGTGCCAAATTTTTAGGATAAAATATGTTCTGCCAATGGTTATAAATCCACCCGCTGGTTCCAATAAATAATTGCCTTATTGACTTATACTTCATTGACTTATTATAACAAATAGGTAAACTTAATTATAGTGGAGAGGTCGCATAATTGGTATTGCAGCAGATTGCTAATCTGTGGCCCTTAATCGGGCTTGCGGGTTCAAGTCCCGCCCTCTCCGCATAGAAATTTTAGATACTGCCCCGCCCCACTTTTCGCAGAAAAGTGGGGCGGGGCTTCGGGCAACCCTTCAAGTCCCGCCCTTTCCGCAGTGATTTTGGAAAACAGAGAGAAACTAAGAAAAGGGTTTATTTATTCTTTAGCAAAGCGGTGGTGGGCTGCGCCGAATGGTAAGGCACCAGTCTTGAAAACTGGGACCCTACATAAGGGTTTACAGGTTCGAGTCCTGTGCCCACCGCAATAAAACTCCCAAGCGTTGGAAATGCTTGGGAGTTTTATTTTAGGCCGGGCATATGGCGCCCCGCCCCACTTTTGCCCTATAATTCCTCTGCGAAAAAAGTCCAAAGGACTTTTTTCGCCTAAAATTACCAAGATAATATTGATAATTTTCACTCTACCTGGAATTGTAAAAGCAAAAGTGGGGCGGGGTGGAAAGGGATGAATCTATCCTCTAGCAATTACTACACCTAAAACCTCTTTGGCTTTTGCTTTTTTTAAGACCTTTGCAGCTTCTTCCATAGTTGCGCCAGTAGTGTAGATGTCATCAACCAATAGAACTTTTTTGTCTTTTATTTTTTGTTTATTTTTTACCAAAAATACTCCTTTAACATTTTCTTCTCTTTGCTCTTTTGAAAGATTTGCCTGAGTAGAGCTTTGCCTTGTTTTTATTAAAGCATCGGTTATTAAAGGAATCTTCAGTGAACGAGAAAGTATTTTGCCGATTTCTTCAGCTTGATTAAATCCCCTTTGTTTCATCTTTGATTTATAAAGAGGTATGGGAACTAAAATAAATTCCTTATGTGCAAAGGTTTTATTAAGCAGATGAAAATGTGTTATTATTAAAAAAGCCAAAGGTTCTGCCAGGTCCTTTATAAATGGTTTGTACTTGAAACTATGAATCATTTTTTTAACTAACTGGTTTTTATAAGAAACAGCAAAATAAAGTCCCTGGAGTTTTTTTGAAGTGCACCTTTCACAGGTTCCTCTGTTAAAAACCCTTTTTGGCTTTTGGCAAAGACAATACTGATATTCTGAGATATCAAGCAGTGCCTGGCAATCTTTACAAAGATAGGTTCCTTCTTTACCACAACAAAAGCAAAACCGAGGAAAAAGAATATCCAATAAGAATTTTTTCATTATAGATATAAGCGATAGAATAGTGTGAATATAGGAATTTGTCATAGGCCTATTGGATTTGACTCGAAATTCTTACACTTTTTATCTTAATGTCTGGTTACCTTGGGCTGTAAAGTTTTACCAGGTTGTTAACAATATTTTTTCCTCCCCCACCTATCCTCCCCCTCAAAGAGGGGGAGGATTAAGGAGGGGGAGGAAAGGTGGGGGAGGGGGAAGGATATAAGTGGGAGAAGGAAAAATACAGAAAAAGGGGAAAGTCAAAAACAAAGATTAAAGAGGCCCTCTTCCTAACTGTCAACAACCTGGTGAAGCTTTACAATTATTTTATCTTTTATTTTCTGTGTTTTAAAGTTTTCCCCATTGTTTGTTTTCAAGTTTTGGTGTTATAATGTTATAATATGACTTGGATCCCTTTCAAAATATTTCCCACAAGGTCATTAGGCATAGATATTGGTACTTTTTCAATTAAAATTGTTGAACTTTCCCGTTGGGGTGAACGAATAAAATTAGAAAACTATGGAGAAATGAAGTCAAAGGTTCTTTATAAACAGCCCTTTAGGACCTTTGAAAAGAGCACCCTTTTACTTTCTTCCGAGGATATCTCTCGAGCCATAAAGGCAATCTTAGATGAAGCAAAAATGAAAGCAAAAACAGCGACCCTGTCTATTCCGGATTTTTCTTCCTTTTTTACCACATTTGAACTGCCCCCAATGAGCCGAGAAGAGATTCCTCGCGCGGTTGAGTTTGAGGCGCGCCAGCATATTCCTGTTCATTTATCAGAAGTGGCTTTAGATTGGCAGATAATTGAAGAAAAGAATTCTAAAAGAGAACAAAGAAGAATTAAGATATTATTAGTAGCTGTTCCTAAAGAAGTTATTTATCAATATCAAGCAATTGTCCGGCCATTTGGCTTTAAAAATTTTGCCTTAGAGGCAGAGGCCTTTGCTCTATTGCGTTCATTGGTAAGGGAAGAAAAAGGGGTTATTTGCTTAATTGATATAGGCGCACAGAGTACCACTATAAGTATTATTGAAGATCAGGTTTTAAAAGAAAGTTATAGCTTTGATTCTTTTTCCGGAAATGAACTGACACAAGTTCTGTCTAAGTCATTGGATATTGATTATAAACAAGCTGAAGCACTAAAGCAAAAATATGGACTGCTTGATAAATCAAAAAAACAAGTTGCCGAGATATTAAGGCCTTTGACCAATCTAATTTTGATTGAAACAGAAAAGGTCTGCCAGCAGTTTCAAAGAACAGAGAAGAAGGAGGTAAATAGGTTTATTTTAGCCGGAGGATCTGCTTATCTTCCTGGTCTAAGGCAGCGTTTTTCAGATTATTTTAAAAAAGAAGTAATAATAGGCAATCCCTTCTCTGATATTTTTTATCCGCCAATTCTGGAAAAAATTTTAGAGCAAAAGGGAGCTACCTTTGCTGTAGCTGTAGGCGCGGCGCTCCGCGCTCTAAAATAAAATTATGGCTGTTGAAATTATTCCAAAACCAGAAGAAAAAAAATATAACTGGCAAAATTTCTTGCTCTATTTTTCCTTACTCTTACTTGGAATTTCTATTTTAAGCTATTTTGTTTTAGATAATTCTGTTAAAAATTCCTATAAAATTTTAAAGGACTTAGAAAGAGAAATAGCCCAAAAAGAAACTCCTCAAGTACGGTCTATGGAAAAAGAAATTCTCAATTATCAGAAAAAAATTCAGGATTTTTCTAATTTATTGAACGCTCATAGATCTGTGTTAGGAGTTTTTGATTTTCTTGAATCTAATTGCCATCCTAAGGTTTGGTTTTCTAATTTTAGCTTTAATGCAGAAAACAGCCAGGTAAATCTTTCAGGCCAGGCAGAGGATTTTGTCATTCTAGAGCAACAACTTCGTATTTTGAAGAAAAGGCCTCAGGTCAAAGAGCTCAATCTATCTACAATTAGTATGGGAGAAGAGGGAACAGCTAATTTTGGTGTAAATATTATTTTTAGCCAAGATATTTTTATTCCTCAAAAATAATACTATGAACCGTTCAATTATTACAATTTTACTTTTTTTGGGAGCAATAGGACTAATAAGTTCTTTTGTGTTGCCCAAATATCAGGAAGGCCAGGCCCTTCAGCAAAAAATTATTCAGGCAAGACAAGAGCTTCAAGTCAAAGATGAATATATTACCTCTCTTTATGATTTGTCTTCTGAATTGGAAAAACATAAAGAGGAAATGGCTAAAATTGACACCGCTCTTCCTTCTGAACCCTCTTTACCTGTATTGTTTAATTTTTTCCAGCAGGTAAGCGCGCAAAATGGTTTAATTCTTAAGAATATAACTGTTAATGTGACTCCAAATTCTGAGGACAGCGAAATTCAAGAAATTGATATTCAGCTTAGTGTAATTGGCTCTTACTCTAGTTTTAAAAATTTTCTTTTTAATTTAGAGAAATCAGCTCGGCTTTTTGAAGTAGAAAACATTTCTTTCTCTTTAGGTGAAGAGGAATCTTCTTTTAACCTGGGTTTAAAGACACACTCTTACTGAAAGTGTAGTATTTTGGACATTTGAATTTTAATTATTTTAGAATTTATTAAAATTTAGAATTTAAAAAAACTATGGCTATCACATTTGTTGAAGAACAAAAAAAACAGAAATATCTATTTTTGCTTCTTATAGGGCTGATTTTATTGACATTCTTTATTTTACAAAGAGAATTTTTGTTTAAACCAAAAACTCTACAACCTTTAATGCCTACCGAGGTTCTTCA
>CAYNVZ010000014.1:8852-15080 GCA_964400775.1 uncultured Candidatus Saccharibacteria bacterium
AATTTTTGTTTAAACCAAAAACTCTACAACCTTTAATGCCTACCGAGGTTCTTCAACCAAAGCAAATTGAGATAAATTTTGAGATTTTAAGGTCCCCTCAGCTTGAGATGCTTGAACCATTTCAGAGTATTATTCCTTCAGAAGAAGAAGAAATAGGCCGAGAAAATCCATTTTTACCTTATTAGCTTATTAGAGTTTAGAGATTCATCTAGAAACTACAATCTGCAAATTATCATATAGGCATTCGCCTTTAAGCTCGTATACTATTCCACTCTATCCTGTCTTTCATATTCTTGAATAGAGATTGAATTAAATAAGTAGATTTAACTTTTATCTGTCTAAACCGTAATTCGAGTGTTTGAAGACCGGGATAGAGTGGAGTTGTATTAAAATTTAAAGATTCCGATACAACAAGCTAAACTTATGAATCTGCTTCAGCAATTAGTTAAAAAAGGTATAATAGACAAGCAGAAAGCTGCTTCTTTAGAGTATGAGATAAGAACATCGGGTAAGACCGAGGAAGAAATGCTTTTAGAAAAGGACATTGTTTCTGAAGATTTCTTATTTGAGTTAAAAAGCAAGAACCTAAAAGTTCCTTTTGTGAAAACTCCACCAGAAAAAATTTCTTCTGATGTTCTTAAATTAATTCCAGAAGAATCAGTTAGGTTTTATAAGATAATTCCCCTGGCTAAAAAAGACAATACCATAGAGGTAGGAATGGTTTATCCAGAGGACTTTAAGGCACAGGAGGCCTTGAAATTTTTGGCGCATCAAAATAAGTTTTCTTACAAGACATTTTTAATCACGTTAAGCACCTTTAATACTCTTTTGAAGCTATATCGACCGTTAAGAAAAGAATTAGGGAAGGCCCTTGAGCAATTAGAGACCGAGTTTAAAGTAGAGAAAGCCAAGGTTCAACCAATGGCAGAAATTGAATTTAAGAGATTGGCTGAAGAAGCTCCCATTATTAAAATGGTAACAGTGATTTTAAGACAGGCAGTTGAGGGAAGGGCCTCTGATATTCATATTGAACCTACCCGGGAGAAGTTAAGGATTCGTTTCCGGTTGGACGGAGTATTACATTCCAGCTTATTTCTACCTTTAAAAATTCATCCAGCGATTGTTGCGCGAATCAAAATTCTTTCTAATTTGAGAATTGATGAAACCAGAATTCCTCAAGATGGTCGTTTTTCTGCTAAGGTTGATAACAAGGTTATTGATTTTCGTGTTTCTACCTTTCCTACCTCTTTAGGTGAAAAAGTAGTTATAAGAATCCTTGATCCCAGTGAAGGGCTTAAATCATCATTTAAAGATTTAGGGCTTGTTCAGAGGAATCTTAAGATAGTAGAAGAGGCAATAAAAAAACCTTATGGAATGATTTTGTCTACAGGTCCTACTGGCTCTGGAAAGACGACCACGCTTTACACTATTTTACAAGCTTTAAACAAGGAAGGAGTAAATATCGTCACCTTAGAAGATCCTATTGAATATTTCTTAGAAGGAATTAGTCAGTCGCAGGTTAAACCAGAAATTGGATACGATTTTGCTAACGGTCTCCGGCATATACTAAGACAAGACCCTGATATTATTATGGTAGGAGAAATAAGAGATCAGGAAACTGCGTCTTTGGCGGTTCATGCTGCTTTAACTGGCCATATTCTCTTATCTACCCTTCATACCTCTGACGCTCTAGGAGCAATCCCTCGACTTATCGATATGGGAATAGAGCCCTTTCTAATTCCGGCCACTTTAAATATCGTTATTGCCCAGCGGTTAGTTAGACGACTTTGCCCATTTTGTAAAAAAAAGGTTCGGCCCAATAAAGAGGTGCAAAAGCTTATTTTAAAAGAAATTAATTCTTTGCCTACTGACATTAAGAAAAAAATTAAAATCCCCAGACCGTTTTGTATATATGAACCGACCGGCTGTAAGAAATGTAATTTTAAAGGACTTTCCGGTAGAATAGGCATATTTGAGGTTTTAAAAATGACTAATTCCTTAGCAGATATAATATTAAAAAATCTTTCAAAGAGCGAAATCCAAAAAGAGGCAAAAAGGCAAGGAATGCTCACTATGAAACAAGACGGCATATTAAAGGTCTTGGGAGGCATTACTTCTATTGAAGAAGTATTGCGAGTAGCAGAAGGAGAATAATTGATGAACATAATAATTTAATAATTATGAAGAAGAAAATTTTATTAGTTGAGGATGATCCGTTTTTAGTAGATATTTACAGTACCAAGCTAAAAAAAGCTGGCTTTAAGATTGAAGTAGTTAGAGACGGAAGTTTGGTTTTAGACAAGCTAAAGGAGGTAAGGCCCGATCTGGTTGTGTTAGATATTGTTTTACCTAATTTTAACGGCTGGGAGGTTTTAACAAAAATTCAGCAAAAATTTGGAGCTAATAAGTTTAAAATTATTATTCTTTCTAATCTTGGTCAAAAGAGTGACATACAAAGAGGGTTATCTTTAGGTGCAGTCAAGTATTTGATTAAAGCGCGCTATACTCCTAGCGAGATAGTAGAGGAGATCAAAAAGGTCATATAATAAAGATACCTATATAAATTCAAAGTTTAAAACATCAAATAAGATATGCCTAATTATCAAAAACAACTTGAAGAACTGCTTTCTCTTACCGCTCAAACAAGTGCTTCTGATCTACACATTTCTCCAGGCCATCCTCCGGTTTTAAGAATAGATGGCCGATTGGTTCCTCTAATAAAAAGAAAAAAAATAACTCCTCAAGATTCTGAGGGTCTTGCCTTTGCTTTAATGACCGATGAGCAAAGAGAAAGGTTTTTAAAAGAAAAAGATATTGATTTTTCTTATGACTTTGCAGGAAAAGCGAGATTTAGGATAAATATCTTTTTTCAAAGAAACAATATAAGCGTGGCGCTTCGTCTTATTCCTAGAAAAATTAGAACCATAGAAGAGCTAAATCTTCCTCCTGTTTTGCATGAATTTACTAAGCACTCTCAGGGTTTGGTTTTGATGACAGGTCCTTCATCCCAAGGAAAATCTACTACCTTGGCTGCTTTGATTGACGAAATAAACCATACCAGGGCAGAACATATAGTTACCATTGAAGACCCTATTGAGTATATCTTTGAGGACGACCGTTCTATTATTGACCAAAGAGAGGTTTACCAGGATACGTTGAGTTTTGCCAGGGCTTTGAGAGCAACCTTTCGTCAGGATCCAAATGTGATTATGGTAGGAGAAATGCGGGATTTAGAAACCATTTCTACAGCTATTACAGCTGCTGAAACAGGACATTTAATTTTTGCCACCTTACATACCAATTCAGCTGCTCAAACCATTCATCGTATTGTGGATGTTTTTCCGGCGAACCAGCAAAATCAAGTTAGAGCACAATTAGCCGGTTCTTTGTTGGGAGTAATTTCTCAACGGCTTATTCCCAGAATTAAAGGCGGGCTTATTCCTGCCTGTGAAATAATGATTTCAACACCTGCTGTGGCTAACCTGATTAGAGAAAATAAAATTCATGAACTGCCGTTAGTAATTGAAACCAATGCTGAATTGGGAATGATTTCTTTAAATAGATCATTAGCCAACCTTGTTAAACAGAAAGAGATCTCTTTGGATAATGCCTTGGCTTATTCCTTAAATCCTACTGAATTGAAGTCCCTGGTGCGTGGTTGATCAACAAATTAGCTGTGATTGTCAACTACTTTAGTGAGGAGTTGATTATTGTCCTTTTCTTTCTAATTTTCCCTCACCGCTTTTCTGCGAAAAGTGGTAGGGGGTGGGAATTCCTTTTATTGTGATAAAACTGTACAAATAAACAATAATGAAATTTAACTACCAAGCCAGAACTAAAGACGGCAGTGTCCATTTTGGTATAGTAGAGGCCTCTTCTCGAGAAGCCGCGCTTAAGCTTCTTCAGAAGTACGATTTTTATGTTACTTTTTTGGAAGAAGTTGAAAAGCAGTCCTGGTTTTCTAAAAAAATAAAGCTTTTTAGTAAAATTTCCAAAAGAGACATAGTAATATTCTCCCGCCAATTAGCTATTATGCTTAATTCTAAGGTTCCTTTAGTTGAGGCACTTAGGGTATTAGTTTCCCAAACAGAAAATCCCAATCTTAGTGAGAAAATTCTTAAAATTGCAGAGGAAGTAGAAGGAGGTACCCTTCTTTCAAAGGCATTTTCGCGTTATCCGGAAATTTTCTCTACTCTTTATATTAGTATGATTAAATCAGGAGAGGCCTCTGGTAAACTTTCAGAATCCTTGGATTATGTTGCCCAGCATTTAGAAAGAGATTATTATTTGCGTTCTAAAATAAAGGGAGTGATGATTTATCCAATTTTTATTTTATTTGTTTTGACTAGCGTTTTTTCAGCTATGATGGTTTGGGTAGTGCCTAATATAAAAAATGTGTTAAAGCAAAGCCAGCAAGAGCTTCCTTTGGTTACCAAATTTACTATTGCTCTTTCTGATTTTATTATTCAACAAGGCATATATTTAATTATTATTTTTATTATTTTTGCTGTTTCTGTTTTTCTTTTTTTAAAAAGCAAAAAAGGCAAAGAATTTTTTGGCGTTTATTCTCTACAGGTTCCAGGAATTAATGTCCTTTTGAAAAAAATTTATCTTACCCGCTTTGCTGAAAATCTTTCTACCTTAATCAAAGCAGGTCTTCCTATTAATCAGGCGCTGGAAATAACAGGTGATGTAGTTGGAAATATTGTGTATAAAGAAATTATTTCAGAGGCAAAAAAAAGTGTGACAAAAGGAGAGGCAATAAGTTCTGTTTTAATGAGATTTCCCAAAAATATCCCTCCTTTATTTGTTCAAATGGTCCAGACAGGAGAAAGATCAGGTCGTTTAGATAATGCCTTAATCAATGTGGCAGAATTTTATCGTAAAGAAACAGAAGTTACAATAAATAATCTTGCTAGTATCATTGAACCGGTTTTAATTATCTTTTTGGGCTTGATGGTAGCTTTTTTGGCTGTAGCAATTTTAATACCTGTTTATAAAACCGCGATGAGCGTAGGATAAAAAATTTTGCTTTACAAACAGTCAATTAAATTTTACTTGGAGTTTTCCACAGTTTATAATTGTTTTAGTTTTAGATATGGTATAATAAACCTATGAAAAACAGAAAAGGTCGAGTTCTAATAATCAATGACCAATGATTATTAATCATTAATAATGCATAAAAAAATGACCAAGGTTTTTAAGGACAAACAAGGTTTTACCTTAATTGAATTATTAGTGGTAATTGCCATTATCGGAATTTTGTCTTCTATTGTTTTGATTTCCTTAAAAGGAGCCAAGGACAGAGCCAATGACGGAAGAATTATTTCTGATATGAGCCAACTTAGAACCCAGGCAGAGATTGTTCACGACAATGACGGCGATTATGATTGTGTTTGTACAGCTTCTACTACTGCATGTACCACTTGTGATACTAGTATTACAACATTAAAAGATGATATGAATGCATTAAACGGCTCTAAAACTGATTTAGCTATTTACAGAAATGCTGCTAGCGGTGCTGATGCTTATTGCGCTGAGATAGAACTAAATTCAGGAAAATGGTACTGCGTAGATAGCACCTTAAGAGCGAAGCAATATGATTCTAATCCTGCCTGTTCTAATGCCACATTTACTTGTGAATAATATAATGAAATAGTTTAAAGTTGTTGGTTGAAGATATTGAAAAAGTTGTTTGATGAATGGCTTAAAGATTACTTAAAAGTAGTTTTAACAATGTTTTAAAAGCAGAGAATGAGCGTCATTCTCTGCTTTTTGTTTTTTAAAGGGTCCCATTTGGGACGAGGTAGGATTTCGTCATTTGTTTCGTCCTTTGTCCTTCTTCAAATTTTATTTTGTGATATAATAAAGTAATGTGGTATATAAAAGCGGCATTGGTAAACAATAAAATTTATCATATTGTTGTAAGAAGAATTGAAGACAAGCTACTTTTTAAAGATATATACGTTAAAGATATATACGACTATTACCGTGGAATTACCGTGGAATTTTTCTGTTTATGAGTTTAATAATGCTAAGCCAGTAAGAATTTTGAAAGGGCGACAAGCCATTTAAGCCATAAAAAATAAATTTAGAAGACAAAGAGGACAAGGTCGATCTTGTTCCATAATTTATGGTTTTTTATTATCTTATTATTTTTGTTTTTGGGTTGATTGTGGGCAGTTTCCTGAATTGCGCGGTTTATCGCTTAGAAACTGGGCAAAGAAT
>CAYNVZ010000015.1:0-14086 GCA_964400775.1 uncultured Candidatus Saccharibacteria bacterium
GTCAGCGTCGGGATTTTGTTCAAAATAGGTTCGAATTTTGTCCAAAAGACACCGCATAGAAATTTTAGATACTGAAGGTGTCTATCTTGTTAGTTGACAGATTAGATAAAATATGGTATACTTCCTTTAGAATTAAGTGATTTCCGGCAAATGTCGGAGTTTTTTAAAAATATATAAGAGGTGATTTGAATGAAACGCAGGTGGGTTATCGTGACCCATAAGCATCTTGACCCGGATGCGACAGGGGCCACTTTTTTGTTAAAGAACTACGGTGAGAAAAAATTTCCAGGAATTTCCAGGGCAAAGGTCCTTTTCTGGAGCGGAGGAGAGGAATTTAACAGGATGGGCGAGAACAGTAATATCTTAACAGTTGATGTTGGTGGTGGAAGGTTTGATCATCACCCTGCCGATAGATATCCTGACCAGTGCGCTGTTACCTTAGTGGCAAAACATCTTGGAATCCAAGAGAGACCGGAACTTAGGAATTTGATAAGGTATATCAAAAACCATGATTTACATGGGACCAGAGCTCCGTTGGATTTTGCAGATTTTATACAGTGTTTGAATAAGCGATATTCAGGTGAAGACAGGAAAGTCCTTGAGTACGGCTTTGCCATAATAGAGGCAAAGATAGCGCTTGAGAAAAAAGGGATAGAAAGAGACACAAAGTCAGCAATAAGATTATTAGAGCAGTGGCTTAAAGAAAAAAGAATTTTGTCAAATGACTTGGGGGCTCGTCAGATAAGGCGCTATCTCAACGCCCTTAAGAATGGCAACAAGCGAGATTTTGATTTTGCAGAGATTATTCAGGGATTGGAAATAGTGCAAAATAGTGAGGAAAAAGTGCGAAGTATCGCGTTTGAATTATTAGACGCGAAGCACGAAGAACAAAGAGCGCTGTTCGGGAGAGCTTCCATAGATTTATTGAAAGCCAGGGTAACAGTGATACAGAGTAAAAAAGAAAGGACCATCAAAGGAAAGAAGTTTGTGGTGGTGTCTGGAGGATCAGATGAGCAGGGCTTTAGCAGATTAGCCAGAAGTGCGAAATATGGGTACAATGCGGCCATAATTATACAACGAAACAGTAACGGAAGAACTTTGATATTTACGAATAAACGGCATGATACAGCCAGAGCACTGAAGAACATAGTAGCAATGATTAGATTAGAGGAACAGTTATGGCAGAATAAAAGGCGATTGACAGTTGATTTCAGTAGACTTTCTAAACCCGGGAAGATTAGGGAAGTGCCTAATTGGTACTTTCAGAAAGAAAACCATCTTGGTGGAGGTAAACTCTTGAATGGAAGCTTAACTGCGCCAGATATAGCAGTAACAAAGATTCCTTTGGGCCGAGTCAGGCAAATAGTAGAGACAGCGCTAAGGTTAGGTCGGAATTTTGACTGGAATAAGTGGGTGGTGAGACGACTTTCAAAAGCTAATTTTTTGAAATTATGCGTGGTTTAAACCACGCCTTTTTTTTGCACAAAGCTTTGCTTAATTGTCGCCAAAGACGACCAGTGCTTGATATGGTGTGGGAGTTTACCCCCACACCAAACGAGCACTGCGCTTCGCGCAAAAAATGTGAAATTTGTGCTCGTTATGGTGTGGGGGTTTACCCCCACACCAGAATGAGGACTAACTTCGTTAATTTTGGCACCTTGAGTGCCCTGTCCTCATTTGGTGTGGGGGTTTATTCACATTTTTGGCTTGAATCTGAGCCCAGATTAAGGTAGAATGAATATAATGAGTAGTTTTTTAGAGATAAAAAACAAGCCCTTAAAGAGATAAAACAAGCAAAAGAACTCAAGGATTTAGATAGAATTTATAAAAAGTATCTAGGCAGAAAGGCAGAGGTTTTTTTGGTTTTGAGGGAGTTGAAGCATTTTTCACCAGAAAAGAGAAAGAAAATAGGTAAAGAAGTAAATCTGATTAAAAACGATATTAAAAAGGCAATTACGCAAAAACAGCAAGAGCTAAAACAAGAGGCAGTAAATGAAGATATTAAGAGGGAGCGTTTAGATATTACTATACCAGGCAAGAAGATTGAAAAAGGGCATCTACATCCTATTACCTTAACCTTAAGAAAGATAGAGGAGATTTTTCAACATTTAGGTTTTTCAATAGTTGAAGGGCCTGAGATAGAAACAGAATGGTACAATTTTGATGCTTTAAATATCCCTAAAGACCACCCGGCCAGAGACGTCTGGGATACATTTTGGCTTTGTCAAAAAACATCAAAAAGCAAAAATAAACTTTTGTTGCGGACTCATACTTCTCCGGTGCAGATTAGATATATGAAAAAAAATCAGCCGCCTTTTCGGATTATTGTGCCAGGCAGGGTTTTTCGGCATGAAGCAACAGACGCTTCGCACGAGATTAATTTTTATCAACTTGAGGGGCTAATGGTGGATAAACAAGTGTCAGCGGCAAATTTTAAGGCAGTAATAGAACATTTTTTAAAAAGCTTTTTTGGGAAAAAAGTAAAAACGCGTTTGAGGCCGTCCTTTTTTCCTTTTACTGAACCCAGTTTTGAGATTGATATTAGCTGTGTTGCTTGTGGAGGCAAGGGATGTTCGGTTTGTAAGAAAACTGGCTGGGTGGAGACAATGGGCGCTGGTATGGTTCATCCCAATGTATTAAAGGCAGGAGGTTTAATTCCCCACCAGCGTGCTGGTAGAGGATGGCAAGGATTTGCCTTTGGAGTGGGCGTAGACCGTTTAATAATGATGAAGCATAAAGTCAATGATATTCGCTTATTTTATAACAGCGATTTAAGATTTTTAAAACAGTTTTAATATGCATAAAAAAATAAAAAAATTGCCAAAAGATTTTAAAGGGCTTCTTTGGGGGTATAATTTTAATTTAATAGATCGAGAGGAGGACAAGAGAATTATTATTGTTAACACAATAAATTATGGAAATTTAAATCAGTGGAAATGGCTTGTCCAAACATATGGCAAAGAAAGGTTAAGAAAGATAATAAAATCGATTCCTGAAAGTGAGTTTAGGAAACCAGCATTAAAGCTAATGAAGTTATTATTTAGAATTAAAAAATTAAAATATGCATCTAGAAGTGCTCAAATTAGAGCAGAAAAAGGTATTTGAGAAATTAAGATATTTTTCAGAGTTTTATTTAGCAGGAGGAACAGCTTTAGCTTTGCAAATTGGACATCGGGTCTCTGAGGATTTTGACCTTTTTATAAATCAAGATTTGTCTGAAAATTTAATGAGAAAAATTAGAAGATTATTTAAGGGCTCTGAAATAAAAATTTTTTTGCGACATTCTGAACAAATTAATGTCTCTATCAATGAGGTTAAAATGAATTTTGTAAAATATAAATATCCCTTGATTTTTGGATTAACCGAGTTTAAAGGAGTTAAAATTGCCTCTGTGTCTGAGATAGCCTTAATGAAAGCGTTTACTTTGGGAGGAAGAGCAAATTATGTGGATTTGTATTTTATTCTCAAAAACAAATTAATTTCTTTAAATAATATAATTAGCGGCTGTCAAAAAAATATAAAGAAGAATTTAATGACCGTCTTTTTTTAGAGCAGTTAATTTACCTCAAAGATGTGCAGGAAGTTAAAATAAAATTTTTAAAAGAAAGAGTGAGTAAAAAAGAAATTCAAGAATTTTTTGAAAAAGAAATTAAAAAAATAAAAATTTAAGTTTTTCGTTTATGAGATTTTCTTATAATTGGTTGCAGTCATTTTTTAATAATAAAAAGCTTCCAAAGCCAAAGAAACTGGCAGAGCTTTTGACAATGCACAGTTTTGAGGTTGAAGGTATAGAAAAAAAGGGGAGAGATTGGGCATTGGATATTGATATTTTGTCAAATAGAGGCCATGACTGCTTGAGTCATATTGGCGTAGCCAGAGAGATAGGCGCGCTAATAAAATCAAAAATCAGAAATCAGAAACCAAAAATACAAATCAAAAATCAGAAGTATAATACAAAAGATTTTATCAATGTCCAGGTTAAGGACAGGCAGGCCTGTTCAAGATACACCGCAAGGGTTGTTACTGATGTTAAGGTTGGTCCTTCGCCAGGTTGGATGCAAGAACGGCTGAGGGTGTGTGGACTACAGCCAATAAATAACATCGTGGATGTTACCAATTATATAATGTTAGAGACAGGACAACCACTTCATGCCTTTGATTTTGATAAGATATCAGGCGTTCAAAGCCAAAAATCAGAAGTCAAAACTCAAAAGCAGAGATTAAAAATTAAAAATATAATTGTGAGAAAAGCCAAGAAGGGCGAGAAGATTATTAGTTTAGATGATAAGGAATATGTGTTAGACGAAGATATTTTAGTAATTGCTGACCAAAAAGGGCCTTTGGCTATTGCCGGGATAAAGGGAGGGAAAAAGGCAGAGATTAGCAAATCCACAACTACCATAGTTTTAGAATCAGCTAACTTTGATATGAAAACCATTCGAAACGCGAGGCAAAAATTGGGTCTTCAAACTGATGCCTCATTGAGATTTGAGCACCAGCCAGATCCTAATTTGACCCTTGTGGCAATTGATAAAGCTGTTGAGTTCATTCAAAAAATCGCAAAGGGGAAGGTGGCTAAGGGAGTTATTGATTTTTATCCTAATAAGGTTTTGGCAAAGAAAATTAGATTGGATTTAAATTATGTTGAAAAATTATTGGGAATAAAGATTCCTAAAAAAGAAATAATAAATATCTTGAAAAGATTAGAATTCCAGGTAAAAGAGATTGATTTTTCTTTAGTGGATGTAAAGGTGCCCAGCTTTCGTCAAGATATTGCCTTGCCTGAGGATTTGGTTGAAGAGGTTGGTCGGCTCTATGGCTACGAAAAGATTCCCAGTGTTCTTCCGCTTGCTACCTTGATTCCTCCAAAGAGAAATGATGAACTTTTTTGGCAGGACATTTCAAAAAATATATTGAAGGAGTTAGGATTTTGCGAGGTTTATAATTATTCCTTTATCAGTGAAGCGCAAGCCAAGATTTTTGGATGCTCTCTTTCTGATTTAATTGAGATAGAAAATCCAATAAGCATTGAACAGAAGTATCTCCGGCCCAGCTTAATTCCTAATCTATTAAAGGTATTAAGAGAAAATCTTAGACATTTTAAACAGATTAGAATTTTTGAGCTGGGCAAGATATTTAGATGCAAAGCAGAAGAAAAAAAGATGTTAACTGGACTGATAACTGGCGAGTTTTATGAGTTAAAAGGAATGGTTGACTTTTTACTGCAGGGCTTGGGGATCAGCAGTGTTTGGTATGATGAATATCAGGCCACGCCTGAGGATTCGGAGATAAGCATTTGGCATCCTCAAAAATGTGCCGAGATTAAAGTAGATAATACAGAGATAGGATTTTTGGGAGAAATGCATCCTAGGGTTATTGAAAAATTAGAGCTTGGAATAAAGCCGGTTGTTTTTGACCTTGATTTTGAAAAATTAGTCAGGTTAGCTTCAGAAGAGCATGAATATCAGCCAATATCTCCTTATCCAGCTGCAGTAAGAGATATAGCTATTCTGGTTCCTTTGGATGTGAAAGTGGCAGAGGTTTTGAATAAGATAAACACTGCAGGAGGCGAGCTTGTGCGTGATGTTGATTTATTTGATATTTATGAGGGCAGAGAGCTTCCAGAAGGAAAAAAGAATTTAGCGTTTCATATAATTTATCAGAGTCAAGAAAAAACTTTATCTTCTGAAGAGATTGACAGGGTCCATCAACAGATTATTCAGAGTTTGGAACAGGATCCGGAATGGGAAGTCAGAAAATAGCTTTCAATAACACAATAACCTTTTCTTTGGGAAGAGAAAAGAGATAGATGAAAAGGGGTTTGCTATGACAAAACTGCACAATCACCTATATCCTCCCCCTCCCGAAGGGAGGGGGAGGATTAAGGAGGGGGAGGGAGTAACTGGAACCGTTACCAAATTGATTAACAATTAAAAATTAGAAATTTTAAAAAAATGGTTCAAAAAAGAACATCAAAAAAACAAAACAAACCCAGAACTGCTAAAAAGGAAAAAAAATCAGGATATACTGCAGAAGATATTTATGTATTAGAAGGCCTGGAGCCGGTGCGACAGCGTCCAGGGATGTATATTGGTTCTACCTCTTCTGACGGCCTTCACCATTTGATATGGGAGTGCTGTGACAACGCATTTGATGAGTTTATGATGGGTTACGGAAACGAAATGGAAGTAGTGCTTTTACCCAACAATCGGGTAAAGGTAGTAGATAATGGTAGGGGTATTCCTGTAGAAAAGCATCCTAAAACAAAAAAATCTGCGCTAGAAACAGTAATGACCACTCT
This sequence comes from uncultured Candidatus Saccharibacteria bacterium, assembly GCA_964400775.1. GTDB lineage: Bacteria > Patescibacteriota > Minisyncoccia > Minisyncoccales > JAGLUP01 > CAYNVZ01. The sequence goes on from CAYNVZ010000015.1 coordinate 6,302, forward strand.
TCATGCCGGAGCCAAATTTGGCGGAAAGGCATATCAGGTTGCTGGAGGGCTTCATGGAGTAGGTGTTTCAGTTGTTTGCGCTCTATCAAAATATCTAAGAGCTGAGGTGTGCAGGAATGGTTTTAGGTATTATCAGGAATATTCAAAAGGCAAACCAAAGACAAAAGTAAAAAAAATTGGCAGATGCAAACACTCAGGCACTACAATTATCTTTGAGCCAGATGAAGAGATTTTTAAAGAAGTCAAGTTTAATCTAAAGAAAATCCTGAATCACCTCAGGCAACAGGCCTATCTCACGAAAGGAGTAAAAATCACTGTAAAAGATGAGAGAAGCTCTCCTTATACAAGTTATACCTTTTATTTTGAAGGAGGCATTGTTTCCTATGTTAAATATCTAACCCGTGATAGAACATATCTTCATCCTAATGTATTTTATGTTTCTTCAGAAAAGGATGAGATTTTGGTTGAGGTCGCCTTTCAATATACTCAAGAAATAGAATGTTTTGAGGAGGGCTTTGCTAATAATGTTTATACTGGTGAAGGAGGTACGCATCTTGCTGGCTTTAGGTCTGCCTTAACCCGTACCCTTAATGACTATGCCCGCAAGCAGGGATATCTTAAAGAGAGCGATGACAACTTAGGAGGCGAAGATGTTAGAGAAGGGCTGACAGCTGTAGTTTCAGTTAAACTAAAAAATCCTCAATTTGAAGGCCAGACAAAAGCGAAATTAGGAAATATAGAAGCCAAGACAGTTGTCAACAGCGTTGTATCTGAAGCGCTTACTGATTTTTTGGAAAGAAACCCACAAGACGCCCGTTTGATTATTGAGAAATGTATTTTATCAGCAAAAGCCAGAAGGGATGCCAAGGCCGCGCGTCAAACAATTTTAAGAAAAGGAATTTTAGGAGGGCTTACACTGCCCGGCAAGTTGGCTGATTGTTCCTCTCGTAAACCAGAAGAGTCAGAGCTCTATATTGTAGAAGGAGAATCAGCAGCCGGTTCAAGCAAGCAGGGAAGAGATAGAAGGTTTCAGGCGATTTTACCTCTTAGAGGAAAAATTTTAAACATTGAACGGGCTCGGCTTGATAAGATATTGAGCTCAAAAGAGATTAAGTCCTTAATTATTGCTTTAGGTACAGCTATTGCTGATGATTTCAATTTAGAAAAATTAAGATACCATCGGATAATACTAATGCAAGATGCTGATGTTGACGGCGCACATATCCGGACATTGCTTTTAACTCTTTTTTTCCGTTATTTTAAACCTATTATTGAAAAGGGCTATCTTTATATTGCCCAGCCCCCTCTTTATAAAATTCAGGTAGGAAAGAGAATAGAGTATGCCTATACTGAGGAAGATAAACTTGAGATTGTAGAGGCAATTAGAAAAGAAGAAAAAATAACGCCTTCTATTCAGAGATACAAAGGTTTAGGAGAGATGAATCCAGAAGAATTATGGGAGACAACTATGAATCCGAAAAATAGAATTTTGCTGCAGATAAGAATTGAGGATATGGAAAAAGCAGATAAAATTTTTGACACCCTAATGGGCCAAGAAGTATTGCCCCGGAAAAAATTTATTCAAGCCCATGCTAAGAAAGTGAAGAACCTTGACATTTAGCCAAAAGCGGTTTAAGATAAATTAAAGCCCGCAGGGCTATTTTTAAAATATGTCTATTCAAAAGCTTCCACAACAAATTATTAGCTTTTTGGCCCAGGTTCGGACAGAGATGAAGAAGGTAAATTGGCCCACTCGAAAAGAAACCTGGAATTACACCTTAATTGTCATTGCTGTTAGTTTAGCGGTAGCTGCCTTTTTAGGTAGCTTGGATTTTATATTTACTACATTGCTTAATAAATTTATATTATAAAATATGCCAAAGCAACAAGTCCAACAAGGTAGAAACTGGTATGCCCTTCATACCTATTCTGGCTATGAAGATGCAGTAGCTAAAAATCTCAAGCAAAGGATAGAGTCCTTGGGAATGGAAGATAAAATTTTTAATGTGTTAGTGCCAAAAGAGAAGAAAATTAAGATAAAAAATGGAAAAAGAAAAGTGGTTGAAGAAAAAATTTATCCCGGATATGTTCTGGTAGAAATGATAGTTACTGATGATTCTTGGTATGTAGTGAGAAATACCCCTAGGGTTACTGGTTTTATCGGAGCTGGCACAGTGCCTATTCCTATTTCTTTGAAAGAGATTGAGGCACTAAAAAAGAGAACTAGCATAAAAGAACCAGAGTTTAAAATTGATGTTAAAATAGGTGATATGGTAAAAATTACTGATGGGCCGTTTAAAGATTTTGAGGGAAAGGTTTCAGAGATTGACAAGGAGCGAGGAAAAATAAAGGTATTGGTTGATATGTTTGGCAGGGATACGCCGGTAGAACTAGATTCTCTTCAAATTAAAAAGTTATAATTTATGAAGCAAATAAAAGCCATTGTAAAACTTCAAATACCTGCAGGAGAAGCTACTCCTGCACCGCCTGTAGGACCCGCATTAGCTCAACACGGGTTAAATATTGCTGAATTTTGTCAGAAATTTAATGATGCTACTAAAGACAGCAAGGGTTTTAAAATTCCGGTAGAAATTACGGTTTATGAGGATAGAACCTATGACTTTAAAATAAAACAACCTCTAGTTTCTGCCCTTCTCAAGCAGGCAGCTGGAATTGAGAAAGGGTCAGGAGAGCCCAATAAGACAAAGGTTGCCAAAATTACCAGAGATCAGCTTAAACAAATTGCTCAAAGGAAGATGCCTGATTTAAATGCAAATGATATTGAAGCAGCAATGAGGATAGTTGAGGGAACAGCCAGAAATATGGGTATAGAAATAGAAAAATAATATGCGGCCCTCAAAAGACAGATATTACCTGAATATTGCTAAAGAGGTTGCTCAGAGAGCAACCTGTTTTCGAGTTAAAATCGGAGCAATTATAGTAAGAGACGATGTAATTGTGGCTACCGGTTATGTTGGCGCGCCAAGAAAAACCAGGGACTGCTTAGAGAAGGGGTATTGTTTAAGAGATAAACTAAATATCCCTCATGGTCAGAGATATGAACTGTGCGCATCAGTTCATGCAGAGCAAAATTGCATCATTAATGCTGCTCGGGCAGGGGTAAGTTTGTTAGGTGGAGATATGTACATTTGGGGAGAAGATAACCAAGGCAAACAAATAGATGCCTTTCCTTGTTTTATTTGCAAGAAAATGATTATCAATGCTGGCCTAAAGCGGGTGATTTGCTCGACTAACCCCCAAAGCAGAGCAAACTCGCTATGGGGCAGGAATGGAGATTTTAAGGTTTTTAATGTTTCTGACTGGATAAAGCAGTGGCAAGAAAAAGACATCTTAGATGATAAACATCAATATGGCGCGGACCAGAATGCTAATTTTAATCATCAGTCAGTAAACAATGAGCGTGGTAAGGGAATGTAGGTGAGGTTTCTTTAATTCCTTCCACTTCCAAAGGGAGAAGAACGCCCCATCATTAGTTTTCTCTCTCCTTAATCCTCCCCCTCCCAAAGGGAGGGGGAGGATAGGTGGGGGAGGGAGAGATATTATTAACAATTACGTAATAAATTACGTAATAAATTACGTAATATATTACGTAATATATTACGTAAATTTTTTTCTTTTGTCTGGTAAGATTGCGTTGCAAAACTTCTTCTAGTGGGTTATTCTGAATATAAGAGGGCTTAAAGCGCAAATTAAAGCACTAATAAGAGCCAAATCCGAACTTTTTCTAAAGTTGAGCGAGAAAGTAAATAAATCTTTCTTCTTTCTCCTTTTTAATCCTTTTCGAAATAATAACACTGAAACCGCTACTAAATTGGTTGACAATTACAAGCAATTACAATTAAAAAATAATGAACTCACCAATAGACGAAATAAAAAATAAACTGGATATAGTTGATGTAATCAGTAGCTATATTAAGCTGGAAAAGGCAGGGGTTAATTTTCGGGCTCGTTGTCCTTTTCATTCAGAGAAAAAACCTTCTTTTTTTGTTTCGCCTGCTCGTCAGATTTGGCATTGCTTTGGATGCGGTTTAGGAGGTGATATTTTTAAATTCGTTATGCAAATAGAAGGTGTAGAGTTTAGCGATGCTTTACGGATTTTAGCCAAAAGGGCAGGGGTTGAATTAAAGAGAGCAAATCTCAAATTAGCTACAGAACGACAACGGCTTTATGAAATTTGTGAACTCTCCGCAAGCTTTTTTGAAAAACAATTGCAAGCCGGGCCTGTAGGCAAAAAGGCAAAGGAATATCTTTTGAACAGAGGAATAAACGAACAAAGCATTGTTAAGTGGCGGATTGGTTATGCGCCAGATACATGGCAAGCACTTTCTGATTTTTTAGTAGGTAAGGGATACAAAAGGGAAGAGGTTGAAAAAGCTGGCTTGGCAATAAAAAAGGAACAGGGAGGATGGTATGATAGGTTTCGGTCCAGGATTATGTTTCCTATCTTTGATTTAAATGGCCAGGTTATTGGTTTTACTGGCCGGGTATTTGGGCAGGAAAAGGAAGTGGCCAAGTATGTGAATACTCCTAATACCTTGCTTTATGATAAAAGCCGGGTTTTATATGGATTGGATAAAGCAAAAATGCACATAAGAGAAAAAGATGTTTGTGTTTTAGTTGAGGGTCAGATTGATGTTATTTTGTCTTCCCAGGCAGGAGTAGAAAATGTAGTAGCAACCTCTGGCACTGCGCTTAGCCAACAGCAGTTGAGTATCTTAAAGAGATATTCTAAAAACCTAATTACTGCCTTTGATATGGATGTTGCCGGCGATTCAGCAACCAAAAGAGGAATTGATTTGGCTCAGGCGTTAGGGTTTAATATAAGAGTGGCAGTAATGCCAGAAGGGAAGGACCCTGCAGATATTGTTCTTGGTAATCCTTCTTATTGGAAAGAGATAATTGGAAAGACATTATCTATTTTAGATTTTTATTTTGAAACAACCTTTTCTAGATTTGACTCTCAGACGCCAGAAGGCAAAAAAGAAATTTCTAAAATCCTCTTGCCAGTGCTTAAAAGAATTCCTAATAGGATTGAGCAGTCGCACTGGATTCAGGAACTGGCCAGGCGGTTGATGGTAAAAGAGGAAGATATAGAAATTGAGTTGAAAAAAATTCATAGTCATAGTACGGAATTCTCTTCGGTCATTCAGAAAGAATCCCTGCCAGAGATAAAACGACCAGAGACAAAAAATAGCAAAACCAGAAAAGAGATTTTAGAAGAGAAGATTGTTTCTTTGATTTTAAAAACACCTGGGCATTTGTCTCTTATTGATAAGAAATTCTTTTCATATTTTTCTCCACAAACAAGAGAAATTTTGACAGTGCTGGGAAAAACTCCAGATTTTAATTTTCAGGACAAAGCAGAGCTGGAAAAATTTCCTTCTCATTTAACTGATATCTTGAACCGGCTTTGTTTAATGGCAGAACTGGAACAGGAAGAAGAGCCGGAAAAAGAAATCCTGCTTTGCCTAAAAGAGATTCAAAATTTGGAAATAAGACAAAAGCTGGACCAGCTTTCTTTGGCTATTAAAAAAGCGGAACAAGAAAATAACCAGCAACAGGTTGATGTTCTTACCCAGAAGTTTAATAAATTAAGCCGGGAATTGATATGAAAAAGAAAAAAAACAAAACAAAGCTTAAAAAAGCAGAAAAAAAAGGAAAGAAAGCCCAGAAAAAGAAAAAAAAATTAGAAGAGACAAAAAAGGATGCAGGTTATAAGAAATCCTCTGTAAAAAAGAAAAAAACTTTAAAGAAAGAGAAAAAGGTTGGCCTTAAAAAGAAAAGGCCTGCTTTGGCTAAAACAAAAAAGATCCCTAAGGAGCAGACAAAAACTGGAGGACTGGATCCAGAAAAAGTAAACGCTCTTATTAAAAGAGGCAGGCAGCGGGGCTTTGTTATTTTGGCTGAAATTTTGCGTTTTTTCCCAGACATAGAAAGAAATATCAAGGATTTAGAGGAACTTTATCATAAGTTAGAGGAAGAGAAAATTGAAATAAGGGACAGGGGAGAGTTTTTAGAGACGAAAAAGGATTCAAAAAAAACCCTAAAACCAATAGAAAGGACAAAAATAGACCCCATCCAGATATATTTAAAAGAGATTGGTCGGTCTAAGTCCCTAACTGCAAAAGAGGAAAAAGAATTGGCAAAAAGGATTGAAAGGGGGGACCAGGAAGCGAAAAGAGAAATGATTTGGCGCAATTTAAAATTGGTCGTTTCTATTGCTAAAAGATATGTGGGTCGTTCGCCTAATCTTACTTTGCTTGATTTAATCCAGGAAGGCAATATAGGACTTTTTCGGGCAGTAGAGAAGTTTGACTGGAGGAAGGGATACAAATTTTCTACTTATGCTACCTGGTGGATACGGCAAGCAATCACTCGGGCTTTGGCTGATTATGCGCGCACAGTGCGGATTCCGGTTCATATGGTAGAAACAATTTCTAAGTATACCCAGGTCAGACAACAACTTCTGCAGAATTTAGGGAGAGAGCCACTGCCTGAAGAGATTGCCGCGGAAATGGGGATAAGTGTCTCTAAGGTTCGTCACATAATGAAGATATCTCAACAGGTTGTTTCTTTAGAAGCTCCTATAGAAGAGGATGAAGAGGATAGTATTTTAGCGGACTTTATCAAAGATGAAAAAATACCTCCGCCTTATTTAGACGCAGCTCGCAATCTTTTAAAACAACGCCTAAAAGAAATTTTGTCTGACCTTACTCCCCGAGAGCAGAAAATTCTGTCAATGAGGTTTGGCTTAAAAGATGATGTTACTCATACCTTAGAAGAGGTGGGTACAGTGTTTAATGTTACCAGAGAAAGAATCCGACAGATTGAAGCTAAGGCCTTGCAGAAGATCAGAGAGCATAAAAAATTAAAAAAACTCCAGGGCTATTAGGCATAAAAGGTTTTATTTTTCATTTGTACTGTATGAAAAAACTTCCTCAATTTCTAAAGCGATATTTTTGGGATGTAGATTTTCAGAAATTAGATAAAAAGAAATACTCTTGGTTTATTATCGAGAGAATTTTAGAGTATGGCGATGAGAAAGCAGTAAAATGGATGGAAGATAATTTTAGAACAGAGGAAATTAAAAAGGTTCTTTTGAAATCTAAAAATCTTTCTTTAAGGTCGGCTAATTTTTGGCAGTTCATTTTTAATTTGGACAAGAATAGAATCTTATGCCTCAAGAAATCCTTTCAAAAAAGACAAAAACTAATCTGGAAATACTGAAAAGTCAATTACAACATAATGCATATTCTAAAAAGTTTGGTCCATTTTGAAGATGCCAAGAAAGACCCTATGCCTAAAATGATAGTTCCTGTTTCCTGGAAAGAAATAAAAAAATTTTTCAAAAGAGAGGTTAAAGAAATTAAGAATACTTTATAGTAATTATTCACCTCAAAAGTCAGAAATCGTCCCATCCGGTGAGCATTTTAGAACGCTTGTTCGCTTGAAGCACCGTATTAAAGTGTTTTTAGTTCAAATGTGAGCTTTTTGCCCTGTAATTTGAGGTTCTGAAGTAGAAAATTGAAAATTGAGAGGTTGTCTTTTTTCTTGGCAAATTTGCCATCCTATTGTAATTCTTGAAATTACTTGCTACAATGAAAATTAAGAAAGCAGGGACAAAGCTTAATGGCTCTGGTGACTGAAAATCCCAATGGATAGCATAAACCCTCTTTCTTAAAAACAATTAAAGGTCTCCAATATATTGGCAATAAAACATTAAACAACTTTATGGTAAAGATTAAAAAATTTTCTTTAGTCGTT
>CAYNVZ010000016.1:0-751 GCA_964400775.1 uncultured Candidatus Saccharibacteria bacterium
TTTCTAAGTAAAAATACTGTAAACAACGTATTTAATTCCTACAAATAAGTATATTTTGTGGTTGGTTATTTATTTATTAATGTGGGTATGTTCATAAGTATGATTATCATTATTCTACCTTATTTCTTTTATAATTTCAATTGCCTTATCTAATTGCGGATCCCTGCCTTGTTTATAATCCTGGTCAGTCATCTTTACCTCAATGTCTGGCACTAATCCCACATCAGTAATATGATTTCCCTTTGGAGTCAACCACTTTGCTACAGTAATTTTTAAACTACAATCCCCTGGTAATCTTTCCAACTCTTGAACAGACCCCTTACCGAATGACTTTTCCCCAATTAATTTTACGCCCCGATTGTCCCGCAATGCGCCTGCCAAAATCTCTGAGGCAGATGCAGACCCTTGATTTATCAAAACTACTATGGGGTAATCTAAAAACTGGCCTTGTCCTTTGGATTTGTATTCTATAGCTTCTCTGGTACCTCCAAAGTCCTCAATCGCAACCACATCTCCTCTTTGTAAAAACCAGCCAGCGATATTTACAGCAACCTCTAGGTATCCTCCTGGATTATTTCTTAAATCCAAGATAATTCTTTTAGCTGAAGTATTCAAAATCTTTCTTGCCTCTTTTCTGAATTCAAGGTCAGCATTTTCAGAAAAATGATAAATTTTTATATAAACAATATCATCGTTCTTGAGTTCCCATTTTAAAACAGGTATTTTAATAACCTCTCTTGTAATTCTGAAC
>CAYNVZ010000016.1:761-13237 GCA_964400775.1 uncultured Candidatus Saccharibacteria bacterium
CAACCTCTGTCCCTTTAGGACCCCGAATTAACTTTACTACCTCCACAAGGCCAATATTAGCGGTGGAAGTGCCATCTACTTCTAAAATTTTGTCTCCGGGACGAAGTCCTGCACGAGAAGCAGGCGTATTTTCAAGTGGACTAATAACTGTAAGCTGGTTGTCTCTTATTCCTATTTCCATTCCTACGCCCTCAAAGCTCCCGGAAATGTCTTCTAAGAATATCTTGGATTCTTCTGGCGGAAAAAAAACAGTATAAGGATCTTTTAAGGAATTAACCATTCCAGATATCGCGCCGTAAACCATCTTTTGATAGTCCAGCTTTTGTTTATCTACATATTTATCTTGAATTCTTACCCACGCGTCCCAAAAAAGAGAAAAATCAACTCCATCTGGCTGACCTAAGTCCCTATTTATCACCCCTTTAATCACCAATTTCTCTCCTTCTATCTTGCCTAAATAAAAACCCAAACAAAAACTAAGCAATACCACAACCAGGATAAAACCTCCTAAAAATAAATATCTTTTTCTAAATAAGTTTATCATATTTTCCCAAGAATATAGTATATCAAAATCTAGATATAAATCTACTCGTAGAAAAATTTCTTATATCTGTTTACTATTTCTGCCTCTATTCTCTCTGCCTTCTTAATCAAGGTACTAAGCTGGAAATGGGTAAAAACAAGCATCCCAAAGCAAATCATAATCAGATTAATTATTCTTATTATCAAACTAAAGCTGATACCTATTGCAGGACTTATTCCTAAAAAAGGAAAAACAAATGCCTGGCTTATTTCAAAACTTCCTAGGGCTGCTGGAATAGGCACCAGAAAAATTAAAGTTATCAAGGCATTGACTGAAAGTATCTGCTTAATACCTGAGTTATATCCTAAAAAATAAATAACCAACCAATATGTTAATAAAACAAGTAAAACCTCAGCCGCAGATAAAGAAAAAGCTATTATTAGCTTAATTTTTTGTTTTTTGAAAAAATAAGAAATATCTTGTTCCACATTATTTATTCCCTGCTCAATTTTTCTAATCGCTTTTATTTTATTCAATCCCAATATACTAATAAAAAAATTAAAAAAACCCTTTTCTTCTGAGTCACCATTAAATGTCTTATAGTAAAAAATGTAAAGAACAGTAATACTAAAAATCACAACTCCAGCAGTAACAAAAAGAAAGCCCTTAGGCGGAACAAAATAACTAAAAAGATAAGCTAAACCAATAAGAAAAAATAAAAAAACAACGCTTAAATAAATTGCTCCATCTATAACAATAGAAGCTGCTCCTTTGTCTAAAGGAACTTTTGCTTCTTGTTTTAAGGAATATGCTCTAACCGGCTCGCCACCAATAAAAACAACAGGGGTTAAGTAATTAATGGTCAATCCAATCATCTTGGCCCTTAATACCTTAAAAAAAGAAATTGGCAAAGGATATCTACTTTGTATAATAATCTTCCAGCGCCAGCTAGAAACTAAAACAATCAAAAAGTTAATAAACAGAACAACAAAAAGCTTGCTAAAAGAAAAAACAGAAACAGCTGAAAAAATATTCTTTAAGCCAATCTTGCTTAACGCCAATATAAATAAAACAAAACCAAAGCAAAGGGATAATAAAAAAAACAAATTCTTACTCATAAATAATTTTTATTCAGCTCAACCAAGGGCAGTTTCCTGGATTTTAAAAAAAGTGGGTCCGCCGAGAATCGAACTCGGAACCTTATCCTTAAAAGGGATCTGCTCTACCTAGTTGAGCTACGGACCCAAAATACTTATCTTATATCCCTTCTTCTCTTAATTTCTCTAAAAGCTCTTTTTGTCTTCTGGTTAATCTTTTCGGTGTCTGGACAACCAATTCTACATACATATTACCCCTCCCCCATCCGGAAAAATGAGGAATTCCCTTCTTGGAAATCCGCAGAATCTTTCCTGACTCCACTCCAGCAGGAATCTTCAACTCAATTCTCTTGCCCTCCAAGGTGGGAATCTCAATCTGAGCACCTAAACAGGCCTGAGAAAAGGTAATTGGAACCTTAATATAAATATCATCTCCTTTTCTCTTGAATATGGGATGCTTTTTAACCAAAACCCTGACATATAAATCACCTGGAGGTCCTCCCCTTTTTCCTGCCTCACCTTCACCAGGAATTTTAATTACCTGGTCTGTATCTACTCCGGCCGGAATAAAAATTTTAACTTGTTTCTCTTTCTTAATCCTTCCCTCTCCTCTACACACATTGCAAGGCCTTTCTGGTTTTACTCCTTCTCCTTTACACTCTGGGCAAATAGTATATCTGCTAAAGGAACCTAAGAAGGTTCTTTTAATTTCTTGCACTTCTCCTGTTCCCCGACAGGTAAAACATTCCTTTACAGCAGAACCCGGCTCAGCACCACTTCCTTGGCATCTATCACAAACAACTGCCTTATATAAAGAAATTCTCTTTTCCTTGCCTGTTAAAACATCCTTAAGGTCAATCTCTATATCCACCTGAATATCTTTTCCTCTTCTGATATTTCTTCTACGTGCCCGCGATCCACCAAAGAACTCTCCAAAAATTTCTCCTAAATCGCCAATATCAAATTCTACCTCTCCCCGTTCATCCCCGGGCCAGGTAAAACCAAAATCAAATCCAGCCGTACCTGGATCAAACCCGCTACCGCCTCCTCCTGTGTCAAAGACCCTGCCAAATCTGTCATACTGTGCCCGTTTTTGCTTGTCCGAAAGCACCTGATAGGCCTCATTTATTTCCTTAAATTTCTTTTCATCTCCTCCTTTATCTGGATGATATTTATGAGCCAATTTACGATATGCCTTTTTTATCTCTTCTTCTGAGGCGTCGCGAGAAACACCTAAAATTTGATAATAATCTTTCATATTTTTTCACTTTCTAAAGATACTAAATACGATTTTATTTCTCCTTATATTCTCCTTCTTCTATATCTTTCTTTTCCTCTTTATCCTCCTCTCTTTTGACCTCTGGCCCTTTTCCTTCTGTCTGTTTGTACATCTGCGCTCCGATTTTCTGAATTGCCTGAGATAGTTCTGATGTTTTGCTCTTTATATCTTCTATATTATCACCTTCTTTGGCATTTTTCAACGCCTGGAGTTTCTCCTCAATTTCTTTTTTGGACTCAACGGAAATTTTATCTCCCACTTCTTTAAGGGTCTTTTCAGTAGTATAAATCAAATTATCAGCAATATTCTTTGCCTCAATCAACTCCTGTTTTTTTCTGTCTTCTTCAGCATACAGCTCTGCCTCTTTTTTCATTCTTTCCACTTCCTCCTTGGATACACCGCAAGAACCCTCAATTCTGATTGACTGTGATTTTCCAGTGGCTTTATCCTTTGCTGAAACATTTAAAATACCATTGGCATCAATATCAAAGGTAACCTCAATCTGGGGAACTCCCCGTGGAGCTGGTGGGATGCCGTCTAAGATAAACCTTCCCAGGGTTTTATTATCCTTTGCCATCGGCCTCTCGCCCTGGAGAACATGAATTTCTACTGAGGGCTGATTGTCCGCAGCAGTAGAGAAAATCTGGGTTTTACTGGTAGGAATAGTGGTATTTTTAGGAATCAAAATTGTATTCACGCCACCTAATGTTTCAATTCCCAATGAAAGAGGGGTAACATCCAAAAGCAGAACATCCTTAACCTCTCCTTGCAAAATCCCGGCCTGCACCGCAGCACCAATAGCAACTACCTCATCAGGATTAATCTCTTTATTGGCCGGTTTGCCAAAAAGCTTTTCAATCTCTTGCTGAATTTTAGGCATCCTTGTCTGACCTCCTACCAGCACTACTTCATCAATATCTTTTGGCTCCAGGCCTGCTTGTTTTAAAACCTGCTTAGTTAATTCAATGGATTTATCAATATAATCTTTAACCAAATTCTCAAATTCTGCTCTGGTTAGCTTATAAAGAAGGTGTTTTGGCCCGCTACTGTCTGAAGTAATAAAGGGGATATTAATCTCGCTTTCTAAGGTAGTAGATAACTCAATTTTTGCCTTTTCTGCTGCTTCTTTTAAACGCTGTAGTGCTAGGTTGTCCTTAGACAAATCAATCCCTTGGTCTTGTTTAAATTTATCCACCAACCAATCAATTATCTTTTGATCAAAATCATCACCACCTAAATGAGTATCTCCGCCTGTGGCTTTTACCTCTACCGTATCTTCACTTACCTCTAAAATTGAAATATCAAAGGTGCCTCCGCCAAAATCATAGACCACAATTTTCTTATCACCTTTTTTTGTCAAGCCATAGGCCAAAGCAGCAGCTGTAGGTTCATTTATTACCCTTCTGACCTTAAACCCTGCAATCTCGCCAGCCACTTTTGTTGCTTTCCGTTGACTATCATCAAAATAAGCTGGACAGGTAATAATGGCTTCTTCAATCTTTTCTCCTAACTTCTCTTCAGCATCTCTTTTCATCTTTTGCAAAATCATTGCTGAGATTTCCACCGGCTTATACCATTTATCTCCCATTTTAACCTCAACCCCGCCATCAGCTGCTTCTCTAATTTTATATGGTAAAAGCTTTTTATCTTTCTGAACCTCGGGATCAGAAAAACGATGACCTATTAATCGCTTTATAGAAAAAATAGTATTCTCAGGGTTTGTGATCTGCTGCCTCCTGGCTAAGATACCAACCAATCGCTCGTTGTTTTTTGTCAATGCCACAACAGAAGGAGTTGTTCTTGCTCCTTCTTTATTCTCAATTATCTTTGGCTCTCCGGCCTCAACCACAGCCATAGCTGAAAAGGTTGTACCTAAATCAATACCTAAAATTTTTGACATAGGTTCATACCCATTTAAACATATAAACATTAAGGCAAACTGAATTCAAAATGCCTAAATGTTTAAATGCTTAAATGGTAAAATGAAATGTAGGAATTAAACGCGTTGTTTATAGTACTCACTTGCTCAGCCCCCCACCACTTTTCTGCGAAAAGTGGTGGGGGGCTGAGATCAAAAGATTTTGGCAAGAAAAAAAGTGTAAACAACGCGCGGGTTTCTTACAAATGAAATTGTTATTTTTCTTGTGCTACAAAGCCAATCTTCTCTTCTGTCTCTTCTACCTCCTTTATTTTACCAAACTTGTTTTCATATTTCTCTAGGTTTTCTTGAAGCGCCTTAAGCATCCTTTTCAAATGAGCAGGACTTGTAATAACTCTGGAATTCAACACTCCATTCGGCGGCGATACCAAGAAAAAATCCAAGATAAACTCATCTTTGGTATGTAAAACCTGCATTAAATTTGAATAAACCCCTCTTAAATCTTCATCTCTGACTTTAATTTTGATTTCTCTTTTTTGCTGTTCCATAATTGACAAGTAAAGATTGTTATCCTAAGAGAGTAAAACGACCAAAGGATTCCGTAATACCACGAAATCCTTAACTCTGGCTTTGTTAGGTCCGGAACGACTTTACTTTGAAACCTTTACTTTGGCTGGTCTAATAACCTCGCCTTTCAAGATATATCCTTTCTTGACCTCTTCTATTATTAAGCCAGATTCCTCTCCTTTTGCCTCAACTTGTTCAACTGCTTCATGAAAATGGGGATCAAACCTTCTACCCTTGGTTTTAATCTCCTCTACGCCTTGACTTTTTAAAAACTCCTGAAATTGTTTTTTAATTTTTAACAACCCTTCTACAGCGTTGTTTCTTAAATCCTTTGGTATTTCTTTCTCAGCTAAATCAAAACTATCTAAAACAGGTAAGATTCTTAAAATAAACTCTTTCCGGGCATACTCTAAGGATTGCTTAATTCTTTCTGCTTCCTCTTTTTTATAATTCAAAAAATCAGCCCGTGCTCTTTGCCAGCCAGCCAAATATTCATCTCTTGTTTTTTCACACTCTTGGAGCTTCTGTCTCAAACTCTCCTGTTTTGAGGACTTTTCTTCCTTTTTTTTCTCTTTCATAACCTGTAGCTTATAACCCAAGATATACTCCATTATAGAAAACAAATCCTCAAAAGTCAATCCATTGCATAGGATACTAACATTTTGGAAAATCCAAGGTTAGGGAAAAACCTCCCCCTCCTGTATCCTCCCCCTCCACACAGGGAAGGGGGAGGTTTAAGGTGGGGGTTTAAACCTTGGAGTTTTCCAAAATGTTTTTGATCTTATGCGTTTTTCCACAGTTTTTTTAAAAAAGAATATGCTAAAATAAAATAACCTAATATGATTAAAACCATTAAATACAAAAAAATAACCTGGATTGACATTCAAAGGCCTGAAGAAAAGGACATTGAATATCTGCAAACTAATTTTAACTTTCATCCTGTTATCCTGTCTGAGTTAATCCCTCCTTCTTATTTCAGTAAGGTTAAAAAATATGATAATTATATCTACTTTATCTTCTATTATCCCTTCCACCATTATATAAAAAGACAAATCCGCGCCAGAGAACTTGATGTTTTAATCACCAAAAATGTTTTGATTACCAGTCATTATCAACCCATTGCACCTTTAAAAGCTGTTTGGGATGCCTGTAATTTGTACAAACAGGAAAGAAAAAAATACCTAGGTCAAGGCACAGGCTTTCTTCTTTATTCTATTTTAGACAAAAGCTTTAGCGAGTGCCTATTGAAACTCAACCGCATTGAAAAAAGGATTGCTTTTGTTGAAAATGAAATTTTTGCTGGAAAAGAAAAAGAAATGGTAAAAGAAATCTCAATTATCAAAAGAGAAATTGTTGACTTTTACAGGATAATAGAGCCCCAAAGGCCTGTAATAGATTCCTTGGTCATAGAAGGAGAAAAATTCTGGGGAAAGAGGCTCACACCCTATTTTTCTAATCTAGCAAGTTATTTTGGAGTTTGTTGGAATAGAATAAGAAATTTTCAGGATACCATAAAGGTATTAGAAGAAACGAACAATTCCCTGCTTACTAATAAAATAAATGAAATTATTAAGGTTTTAACTATTTTTTCAGTTATTGTTTTTCCTTTAACATTACTTGCCGCAATTTTCGGAATGAACACCACATACCTTCCCTTTGTTGGTTACAAATACGACTTCTGGATAGTTTTAGGAATTATGTTCGCCGGGGTTCTATTTATGCTAGGAATTTTTAAGAAAAAAAAGTGGCTATAAGAGAAAGTCAAAAGTCAAAAGCCAAAAATCAAAAGTTATTTGTATTCAGTTTATTGATAATTCTCGCACTAGCGGGTTTTTTTCGGCTATGGCAATTAGAAACCCTGCCTAAAGGACTTTTCCCTGATGAAGCAGCAAATGGCCAAGACGCCCTTTTAATTTTGCAAGGTAAGCACGCTCCTTTTTTTGAACGAGGTTTGGGTAGAGAAGCATTATATTTTTATCTACTTGCAATAAGTATCAGCTTATTAGGAATCGGGGTTTGGCAAATCCATCTTGTCTCTGCTGTAATAGGAATATTAACTGTACTAGCAACCTGGCTTTTAGCTAAAAAATTGTTTAATAACAGAATTGCCTTTTTGGCAAGTTTTTTCTTAGCTAGTTCCACCTGGCATATTACTCTTTCTCGAACCGGCTTCAGAGCTATTTTAATACCTTTGCTTTCCACTATCTTCTTTTATTTTGTTTTTTTGACCTATAAAGAACCTGTCAAGAATAAGCGCACTCTCTGGGCTATTTTGGCTGGATTTTCTCTTGGATTGGGCTTTTACACCTATATTGCCTTTCGGGCAATGATTGCAATCATTATAGTATTGGCAGTAATCCTACTTTTAATAAAAAAGGAGGTTTTTAAAAAATTCTGGCAGGAGATAATTATTGGTTTTACAGTAATGTTTTTAGTTTCAGCTCCTTTAGTTATTTATTTTATTAACCACCCCGGCTCTTTTACCGGCAGAGCCGGGTGTGTTTCTATTTTTAATCCAGACCTAAATAAAGGTGATATCTTGGGAACCTTTTTAGAAGTATGCAAAAAAACCTTTTGGATGTTTTTCACAAATGGAGACCTGAATTGGCGACACAATGTTTCTGGATTTCCTATGCTAAATCCTTTAGTTAGTTTACTTTTCGCTAGCTTCTTCCTTGTTTTTCTTATAACTCTTTTAAAAGAAAACTGGAAAAAAGAAAATATCCAAGATAACCTCTGGAGACATTTTAAATATATATTTTTAATTATCTGGTTTGGCGGTATGTTAGGGCCTGAGATTTTAAGCGCCCAGGCAATCCCTCACGGCTTAAGGGCAATTGGAGCAATCCCAGCAGTATTTTTCTTCCCTGCCATTGCTCTAAATCTCTGCTGGGAGAAAATAAACTCTTTAATAAAATCCAAAAATAATAAAATCTTTTTAGCAGTATGCTTTGCCATACTACTTACAGCAAGTTTGCTTTATAACTATACTTTATATTTTGGTATAAGTGCTAGCTCTCCTGGTTTTTATTATGCTTACCGTTCTGACCTAACAACTGTCAGTGACTATATTAACCAACGCAACCTCAAAGAAAAAACCTATTTGGTATTAGATGAATACTCAGTACAAACACCTGAATTTCTTACCGCTAAAAATCATCAGCCCTATATTTTAGTTGACCCAGCCACAAGCTATCAAACTAAACTGTCCCTAGGAGACCAGATTATTTTTACCCAATCAACAATGTTTGATGCTAGAAGATTCAAACAGGAACATCCTGAAGCTATAGTTATCAAACAAAGTTTTAATCAATTTGGACAGGAAATAATGCGCGTTTACAGCTTGCCATAAAACCAGTTCTATAATCGCAACCATCTGGCATAAATTAAAAATTAATAAATAATAAAAATTAAAATTAAAAGCTAAAACAGCATCAGTGTTTAAGCAAATAAATATAAAAAAATCATTACTTTTTATCTTGCTTGTATCTGCAGTTGTCCGGATTTATAATCTTACTGCAATATCTTTGTGGCATGACGAGGCATTCTCAGCGCTTCTAATAAGATATGACCTTAGAGAAATGCTTTACCGCATTGGATTAGATGTCCATCCGCCATTTTATTATCTTATATTAAGAATATGGAGTTTTGTTTTTGGCGGATCCTTGTTTTCTCTACGTATGTTCAGTGTCTTTTTTAGTATTTTGATTATTTTATCTGTATATCTTTTTGTTATACAGGCCTTTAAAAATAAAAAACTTGCCCTTTTTTCTTCGGCTGTTACAGCACTCAATTGTTTCCAAATCCAATACGCCCAGGAAGCCAGAATGTATAGCTTAGGCGCTTTTTTAATAATTATTTCCAGTTATTTTCTTTTAAAGGCGCTGGAGAGAAAAAAATCTCCACTGCTTTGGTGGACATTATATACAATAAGCATAATTGCTGGCATTTATACCCATTATTATATCTTTTTCTCAATCTTAGCCCAGGGAATATTCTTGCTTTATTATATTTTTAAAAAATCAAGATTTAATATCTCTTTATGGCTGAAAAACCAAAATTTTCAACTCGGCGCTATTGCATATCTAACAGCTGCTATCTCCTTTTTGCCTTGGCTAAAGATATTTCTCAGGCAATTGAACCAGGTTCAAGAAAGCTATTGGATTCCTGCTATGAATATCTGGTCTGTTCCCTGCACCTTTTACAAGCTAAACACTGGAGTTGGAATTGATGCCTCTAAATCTGGCCTTCTTTTAATTGGAATGATGATTGTTATTATCACGGCAATTATTTATGCCTTGAAAAAAAATAAAACACCAGCCAAGTGGCTGGTTCTTGCCCTGGTTGTTGTTCCCTTTTTGGCTTCAACCGCTATGTCTTTGAGGACCTCTATTTATCTTGACCGCTATTTTATCTTCGTATCTGTTTTTTATATAATTCTGATTTGTTCGGCTATTTTAAAAGTTAAAAACAAATTTATCAGGCAATGTTTAATTATAATTACTATTTTAGGAAGTGTGATTTGCTTTATTCATTATTGGAACGACCTTAATATCAAAGAAAAACCTGGAATGGCTGGAGCAGCTTCTTATTTAAACCAGGAGGTAAAACCAGGCGATAAAATCTATGTCGGGTCTTCATTTGTGTATTTTACCTTTAAGTATTACAACAAAACCCCTGCCCGACCACTCTTGTTTGTACCTGGGGAGTTGTTACATTTTTCAGGTACTGCCTTGCTTTCTCCAGAAGACATAATTAATAATTTTAATCAAGCCAAGAAAAACGATATTGTATGGATGATTAATACTACTGGCTTTGGTAATTATCAGCCAACAGTACCTAATAATTGGATCAAACAGAAGGAAAAGAAGTTCCAAGAAGCACGTGCCTATCAAGGATGGATTATCATAACCCAGTATAAAATCCAGTAAACAACTTCTGCTATTGACTTCTTCAGATGACTATATTAGATTAAATATGGTATATTACTAATTTAAAATACAGGGGGGTGAAATGAAATGAAATATTTTTGGCCGACGATAGGAGAGATAGTTGTAATAGTAATTGTTATTATTAATATTATTGATGCGGACAAAATATCTATGCGAGATAGTTACTATTATATTTTATTCGCCGTAATTGGATTTACTATGATTGGACTAATAGAAGAAATTGTAGAGGAATTAAAAGAAATCAATAAAAAACTTCCTTAAATAGTAAATAGCGCCTTTCGGGCGTTTTTTGTTTTGCACTTCTTCAAATACTTCATCTACTACTAGTATTGCAATTTAATCTTTGTATTTGTAATAAACCTTGCTGAATCGTAAATCAATATATTCTAAATTCCTCCTCTTATTTTCTGGAATTTCCTGCTGTAGGACCAAATTTAATTCTGTAATCTGCCAATCAATATCTTTTTCTAAATTGAAATATATCTGCCAACCTTCAGATGTTTTAGCAATCAACCGGATATTTGATGCTATTAACATTTCATCTAAGTCAATTTTTGAGTCCTTTTTTATTTTTGATTCTATTTCTAAAATCTGAGAAAGCAAATTTTTCTCAATTACTTGTTGTCCTAATTTGATATCCTTGACCTTCTTCAAGCTCACAATTTTCAAAAATGGCAAAGACCCGGCCTCTACCTTTTCAAATATTATTCCTTGGTCATCTACTAAAAAACACTGTTTTTCTTGACACCAAAATGCTTTGCCAATTCTTTCTATAACCACAATATCTAAACCATCAGGAAATCCTCTATGTACTTCAACATCTTCTATTTGAGGAAAATTGTTTAAAATTACCTCTCGTATTTTATCCGGCCTGGTCAGGAAAATACTCTTGGTTGAAAAAAATAATATGTTTTTCTCAATCTCTTTTTTTACTGTCTTTTTAATATCTTGTGCTAAAACCTTTTTTTCGCCAGTAACAATGACTTTTTTAATCTGAAAAACAGGAAAAAAGCAAATCAAATAGAAAAATCCAACTATAAACAATAAAGTTAGAACAATCCGCCAGAAAAACAAATTTTTAAAAAGCGGGACCCTTCTCTTGACCCTGTATGGCCTTCTCCACTTTCTCCATTGACTTTTTCGCATAAATAATGTAAACTGCAATTAGCAAATTAACAATATGGGGGATAGTAAAATGGACGTAATTGCTATCTATTTATTGATAGGCCTTCTGTTATCCTTTCTGGTAATTTTTACTATAGACACTAATAGCGCAGAAAGCAAGTGTCTTGCTAGGATAATGGCAGACGCCATTATCATAGCATGGCCTGTACTTGTTCCGCTTTATCTCTTTTTTGATTTAAAAGCGAAATAATTCGCCAAGTATGGCGAATTTTTTATAAACCTCTTTTATATTTTCTTATCTTTTCTACTATATAATTCAGCCAGTATCTTTTGGAAATAACAAAATCTTGTGTTTTTACATATTCCTTTTTATAACCGCCAAAGCCCATCTTAAAAAGAGTTAATCCATACCAGGGATGCCCCTTTAAATTTTCAATTTTCAATTTACAATTTTCAATTGTTATTGGAGCAATCCCCCAAAAGTTGTAAATTTTACAATTCCTTTTCTTTGCTTCTTTAATCGCTTCCCACTGCAAAAGATAAGAAACAGGCACCTTTGGATATTTATGTGAGGAAGCACCCTGATGATAAAAAGCTGTGCCCTGCCAAAAAATAATCATTGCTGAAGAAATTATTTCTCCCTTGTACCTGCCTAAAAAAATTGAAATCTGATTATCTGGATTAAAAGCCAAAAACTCGTTTTGTAAATATCTTAAAGAAAAGGGAGTAAAATGATGACGATAAGCTGTCTGTTGGTATAATTCATTAAATCTTTTAATATCTTCTGTCTTTCGGCTTTGGACTATTTTAATATCCTTATTTTTTACTCCTTGTCTGATTAAATAACGGGTTGTTTTGCGCATATTCATTAAAACTTCTTCTTCTGATGGTGTAATATTCAACTCCCATGTTATCTCTGGATGCATATGAATTGGCGCCTGTCTAAATTCCAAATCCTTAAAAATTTTGATGTTTTCTTTGCTTCTTTCCCATATTGGACTTATTCGTATAAAACTACAGTTTTCTTCTTTCGCAAGTTTTCTTAATTCTTCTA